>JAGVXV010000008.1 GCA_018303625.1 Candidatus Woesearchaeota archaeon | reverse complement strand
TCTCCGACAGGCGCAACAACAACATATTTCATTCTTAAACCACTTATTTAAAAAGAAAGGATTTGGCTTATTTAAAGTTTATTGTTTAATGATTAAAACCAATATTTAATATTTAAACAAAAGGTAGATTAAGGCCTTTGAAATTGCATTTTAGCATAAATTATTTAAACAGGCAAAAAATAAAAATCAAAAAATGAGGAATGCACTTTTTATATTGGCGATTTTATCCGTAATTCTTATAGCTGCCTGCGCGCCCCAAAATCCACAACCAGAAAAAATTGGAGTAAAAAGTGAAAATAGCGTAATTGAAAAAGAAGCAAAAACTGAAAACAGCGAATTAACTTTGATTGGAGGCGCAACAGCAAAATTTTACAGGTACAATAAAGAGCATTATGAAAAGTCCTTAAGCGAAGGAAAAATCATTTTTTTGGATTTTTACGCAAACTGGTGCCCTATATGCAAGGCAGAAAGCCCCGATATAATTGCTGCATTTAACGAATTGGATAATGAGAATGTGGTAGGCTATAGAGTTCATTTCAATGATAATGAAGTGACTGAAGATGACAAAGAAATGGCAAAGAAATTTGGTATTACCTACCAGCACACTAAAGTCATTCTAAATAAAAACGGCGAAGTTGCATTAAAGTCATTGGAAGCATATTCAAAGGAAGATACAATTAATGCCATAAACCGAGCTTTGGGAAGTTAAAATGGAGCAAAAAAGGCAGTGGACAATTTTCCTTAACAGCTTATTCTTTGTTTTAGGATTCAGCATAATTTTTTCCCTTGTGGGAGTTTTGCTGCAGGGAGTTTTGGCAACTGTTTCCTATACAGTCCAGAAATGGCTTGGATACATAGGAGGAACAATGATTATAATATTCGGGCTTTATCTTTTAGGCCTGATAAAAATACCTTTTCTTGAGAAAGAGCACAAATTAAAAGTAAAGAGGAAGTTCAAATACAGCTATGCAACATCATTTGTCTTTGGCAGCGCTTTTGCAATTGGATGGACCCCTTGTGTTGGAGCGATTTTAGGCGCAATTCTGACATTAGCTGTTTCAAATCCAGCAAGCGCATTCCCCCTGCTCTTATCATATTCCTTAGGCTTGGGCATTCCCTTCCTTCTTGTCGGATTGTTCACAGACAGGGCATCAAGGTATATAGAAAGGTTCAGCTCAAAGCTAAGGTATGTTGGCTATGTTTTTGGCATTATACTGATTCTGCTTGGGATTCTTGTTTTCACAAACCAGCTGAGTAGGATTGCAAATGTGCCGTTCCTTGCAGATTTGCTTTTAAAAATCAGCGGAGAGGGCATAGGCTTTGGGGCAAAACTTAATTTAGGAGTTTCCTTTTTTGCAGGCATTGCATCTTTTTTAAGCCCGTGCATTCTGCCACTGGTGCCTGCTTTCCTGAGCTATCTCGCAACAACAGTAGTAAGGGAAAAGGAAGATTAATCAGTTTAAGATTAATACCTTTATCTCCCAATAAAAAAGAAAATTGCAAAGGGGTAGGGAACCTTATTTTAACATTAAGGGTTGGAAGCTACCTGTTCCATTATTTTTACCATCATAATTCAACAAAATCAAAAAGCATTAAAAAATTAAATAAAAAAACTTAAAAAACCCTAAAAATTTTAAAACAATAATGAAAAACAAAAATATTGTTCTGATAATTGTGCTAATAATAATAGCGGGCTCTATATACTATATTAACTCTGCTAAAGTCAATCCCGAAGCTAATGAGCCAGTTAAGGATGAAACTGTGCAGCAAAGTGAAAATATAATTGAAAAGCAGCTTGAGCCCGATGAATACATCCCAAACGAAAATGCGATAAGGGAAAAATCATTATTTTTTCAGAAAGCGCCTGAATTAGCCGGCATTGAAGGCTATATCAACACAGACTCTGATATAAAAATAGAGAATTTCAGGGGCAAAGTTGTGTTGATAGATTTCTGGACATATACTTGCATCAACTGCATAAGAACACTGCCATACTTAAAAAGCTGGCATGAAAAATACAATGATAAAGGGCTGCAAATAATAGGAGTGCACACCCCAGAATTCAAGTTCGAGCAGGAATATGAAAATGTAAAAAGCGCTGTTGAAAAATACCAAATAAAATATCCTGTTGTGCAGGACAATGCCTATGCAACATGGCGCGCCTACAACAACAGGTACTGGCCAAGAAAATACCTGATTGACATTGACGGCTTCATAAAGTATGACCATATTGGCGAAGGGGCTTACGAGGAAACTGAAAGGAAAATCCAGGAATTGCTGAAAGAGAGAATGGAAAGGCTGGGGCAAAAGGAAATTTTAGATGATATGTCAAAGCCAAGTGGCGTAATTGATATCAACTATGGAAAAATCGAAACGCCTGAGATTTATTTCGGCTATGGATTCACAAGAGGAAATTTTGGCAATGAGGAAGGTCTGCCTGCAAATGGAATAGTTGATTATAAAATGCCCTCCACATTAAAAGAAAATGAGGTTTACCTTGAAGGCAGATGGAAAGTCAACGAGGACAATGTTGAATTGGCAGGGGATGAAGGAAAAATAATTCTGCAGTATGATGCCAAGGCTGTTAATATTGTTGCCGGCTCCCTGCAGGGAAGCGAAGCAGAGGTTTTAGCCGACAATAGCCCATTAACAGAGGCAAATAAGGGCTTTGACATAGAAATAGAGAATAATAAAGGCATTTCAAAAATAAAAGAATCAAAGCTCTATAATTTAATTGACTTTGAATACGGGAAGCATAAAATTGAAATTAGGATAAAAGGAAAGGGATTTAAGATTTATACGTTTACGTTTGGTTAAAATTTTTATTTAATCATTCTACAAAATATTTATAAAACATGTTTCTGTTTTAAGAATGAAATTAAAATGCAAGATAAAAAAAGCATTATTTTGGCAATTGCAGCCGTAGCAATAATAATTTTGATTATAATAATTCAAAATCCTTTCAGGCAAAGTGAAAATGCGGACGAACTGGGGTTTATTGAAAGCGAAGATACTGGAATAGGTATTAGTGACCTTGCTCCTGATTTTGTTTTGGAGTCATTGGAAGGCGAAGCAATTAGATTAAGCAGCTTTCGTGGAAAAAAAGCTGTTGTTGTGAATTTCTGGGCAACTTGGTGCCCGCCGTGCAGGGAAGAGATGCCTGCTTTTGAAAAAATCTTTCTGGAAAACAAGGATAAGGTTGAGATTTTAGGAGTCAACCTGCAGGAAAATCCCGAAACAATAAGGAAATTCTTGGAAGAGATTCCAGTCACATACCCGCTATTGTTGGATCCAGATAGCGAAGTCAAAGGAGATTATAATGTGTTTACGCAGCCCGTTACATATTTTATAGATAAGGAAGGAAGAATTGTTGATAAAAAATTCGGCCAATTGACAGAAGAAGAGACTAATGAAAAATTTAATAGATTTATTGCGGCAACACCATTAGGGACAAAAGATAAAGATGAAATAAAAACGCTTGCAGACGGCACAAAGTATATAGTGCATCCAAGCAAATTCTTGTCTGGGGGGCCTCCCAAAGAGGGCATTCCTTCAATAGATAATCCTCAGTTTATATCGCCAGAAGAAGCTGACTGGCTTCCGGATGATGAGCTAGGATTGGGCATCGTTTATAAGGGAGAGGCAAGGTTTTACCCATTCAGGATTCTTGTATTCCATGAAATTGTCAATGATTTCATACAAAATGATCCAATTTTGGTTACTTATTGCCCTTTGTGCTTTACTAGCATTGCTTTTCTAAGGGAGATTGATGGCGAAGCAGTAGAGTTTGGAGTATCTGGAAAATTATACAATTCCGAATTGGTGATGTATGACAGAAAAACAGACTCGTACTGGCCGCAGACATTGGGAAAAGCTGTCTTAGGCCCGTTAACTGGAACTAAGCTTAAGAAAATAGTTTCAGACACTGTTTTATGGGGGGATTGGAAAAAAGCTCATCCTGATACAAAAGTGCTTTCAAGAAAAACAGGCTTTTTAAGAAGCTATAATGGCAATAACCCCTACGGCAATGACGGGGATTTTACAAGTATCGGGCTTCAGTTCCCAGTAGAGAATAAAGACTCAAGATTGCAGGATTACGAAATAGTATATGGAATTGAAGTAAATAATGAATTCAAGGCTTATAAGAAAAGTGATGCAGAGAAACTAGGAGCTATAGAAGACAGCGTCGGAGATAAGAAAATAACCATAACCTTTGACCAAAATCTAAAATCAGCCCGCGCACAAACAGAGTCAGGAGAGCAAATTATTGTAGAAACATTATTTTGGTTTGCATGGTATGCATTCCACCCAGATACCGAATTATTTTCTGGATAAATTTGTTTTTTGACTATTAAAGGCAAGATTTTTCAAAAGCAAAATATGAGCATATTTAATCATAAGCGCGTGAGGCGCTTGCTATGGAGGTGAATCTGATGGCAAAGAAAAAGAAAGTATGTCCAAATTGCGGCGAAAGCCCCATGTGGATGCTAATTGACAAACTATATTTTTAAATTGTTTTGTTAAGCTAATTCTTTATTTTATTTTTCATACTCTTTTTTCATCAGCAGGGCATCTTCTTCGATATTCGGGCTTTCGCTTATTGCAACTCCATTTACTTTAAAATCCTTCAGGGCTTTAAGCAGCTCTTTATATTTCAAATCAGATTCTTTCAGGTTTAAATGGTGCTTTTCTCCTTTTTCTCCATAAGCTATGCCGGTTATGTGCATGTGCATATTCTCCAGGCCCCTTTTCCCCAGTGATTTCTCAATTTTTCCCAGAATTTCGCAGAATTCCTTATAAGAATTGTATTTTCCGTTTGTCCTTGCATGGAAATGCGCAAAATCCACACAGGGCATAACATTAGAGAATTCATGGCTTAATTTTAAGATTTCATCCAAATTCCCGAATTGTGTTTCCTTGCCCGTCGTCTCGGGCCTTATCCAGACATTGTTTCTTTCCTCTTTTACTGTTTCTGAGATTTCCTTAATTGCTTTTTTAACTCGTTCAAATGCCTCTTCTTTTGTACTTTTTTGATAAAATCCTGGATGAAAACAAACAGACCAGCCGCCGCATAAATTTAAAATACGCGCACTCCCGAGAATTCTCTGGATGGAAGCTTTTAATTTCGGCTTTTCCAATGAGTTTAAATTTATAAAATATGGGGCGTGGCATGTTAGAACTATATTGTTTTGCTCAGCGGCTTTTTTTATTTCCGGGGCTTTTTCTTTGGAAATATTAATAGAATGGACAAACTCGAGCTCCATAGCGCCCAAACCCAGCTTTTTTACATCACCTATTCCTACGGCTGTGGGGCCACTTGAAGAAGCGGGTATTCCAGCGGTGCCGAAGAGAAGCTTTTCCATAGTAAATGTAATCTTTTTCTGTCTTTTAAAATTTTTCATTTGTATTTTAATTTCAGGATAAGCAAGGACAGTATAACAAAGAGCTCAATTGATGCAAACAACCCCAAAGCCAATGCCTTGATCCCGTATGCATATACAACCCACAATGCAACAGCGGCCAAGTAAGTCAGCAGCCATGGAATTGACAAATCCTTAGTTGACTTTGTTTTCCAGGATTTGATGATCTGTGGCGATAAGGCAAAAGCAGCAAGAAGGCCTGCAAGAAAACCGACATATTCTATAGGAGCCAGCATAAGTTATTCATTTCTCCATGTTTTAAAAAATTTTGCTTTTCCGAAGCCTTAAACATCGGATTTGATATCTAAACATAAGTTTATTATTCATATTGCCCATTTCCCAATCAAAAGGTTTAAATAAATAGGTAAAAACAAACTATAAGGTGACGATGATGAAACAGCACAAAGTAAAGGTTTATTCAACTTCCACCTGCCCTTGGTGCGTCAAGGTAAAGGAGTTTTTAAAATCCAAAAATGTTAAATTCGAGGATATTAACGTTGGCTTGGACCAAAAAGCTGCTGAGGAGATGGTGGAGAAGTCTGGCCAGATGGGAGTGCCTGTAACGGATATTGACGGGACGGTCATAGTGGGATATGATAAGGCAGCGATAGAAAAGGCGCTTTCAGGCTGATTTGCTTTTTCTTTTTATTATTAGAAAACGACATAAGTTTTATTTTATGGTGTATGTCGTTTTATATACAGTAGCGGCTATTCATTGAACTATTATTTATGTCCGCTACCATATTATAAAAAACTTTAAAAACGGCTGTATTATTTCTTTCTGCTATGAGGCGCACAAAAATAATCGCAACTATAGGGCCTAAAACAGAAAGCCTTGAGATGCTGCAAAAGCTGGCTGAAAACGGCATGAATATAGCAAGAATCAACATGTCGCATGGCAGCCATGAGTGGCATTCAACCATAATTGAAAAAATAAAAAAAATAAATGAAAAAAATGCCTTTCCGATAGGAATAATGGTTGATACCCAAGGGCCAGTTATAAGGACAAGCGCACATACAGAATACGGCCTGGAGGAAGGGGACACATTCAAAATTGCAGTCAGCAGCGCCTGCGACATACAGGAAGGGGAAAAGCACACTTTTGTTGACTATGAGAACCTCATAAAAAAAGTCAGTGAAAAAGACATAATCCTTATTGATGATGGGTTAATTGCCCTTGAAGTCATGAAGGTTGAGCCCTATCATATAACATGCAAAGTCCTTAACAAAGGCAACCTTGGAAAAAGAAAGACAATTACCATTCCTGGAATAAAAACCGGCCTGCCTTCGATAACAAAAAAAGACATCGAGGATGTGAAATTCGCGGTAAAGCAGGGGATTGATTATGTTGCGCAGTCTTTTGTCACAAAAAAAGAGGACATAAGGCAGATGAGGGAGCTTCTTAACAGCCTGGGCTCAAATGCAATGATAATAGCCAAAATTGAGGATCAGGAAGGCGTCGATAATATGGATGAGATAATAAACGAGGCTGACGGCGTTATGGTCGCAAGAGGCGACTTGGGCGTCCAGATACAGTTTGAGGAAATCCCAATTATACAAAAGCAAATCGTGAAAAAATGCATAGAAGCCGGAAAGCCGGTGATAATTGCAACCCACCTGCTTGAATCGATGATAAACAACCCAAGGCCTACAAGGGCTGAAGTCAGCGATGTTTCCAACGCAGTATTTGAAAAAGCAGACTGCATTATGCTCTCAGGAGAAACAACAAAAGGCCTTTATCCTGCTGAATGCGTCAGGGCAATGCACAATATAGCGAAAAACGTGCAAAGCAGGCTTAAGTTTGATGCTCCAAACGGGATAAAAACAAATGATGTTAAGGAAGCCATAACCCTGGGAGCGTGCATTAATGCTGAAAACCTTGATGCAAAGGCGATTATTGTTTTTTCCAGGACGGGAAAATTATTGAGTCTGGTTACAAAAAAAAGGCCAAACATAGACATTTTTGTTTTTACAGACAATGAAAATGTCAAAAAAAAGCTTATTATGCATTGGGGGGCTTTTCCATTTGCCATAGAATTCAATGATGATTTTGAGGCTATGGCCAACAACGCGATTAATATCCTCAGGGATAAAAAGCTGCTGGACAATGAAGACCGCGTGATTATAGTGTCTGATGTTAACCAGAGAAAAAATGTGGATATACTTGAAATAAGGAAAATTTTGTGAAAATGAACCTCAAGGAAGAAGCGCTAAGGCTGCATAGGGCAAGCAAAGGGAAAATTTCTACAGCGTCAAAAGTGAAAATAGAGACAAAAGAGGACTTAAGCCTTGCTTACACTCCCGGGGTTGCGGAGGTATGCAAAGAGATATATGCTGATAGAAACAAGGTTTTTGAATACACCATAAAATCAAATTCTGTTGCAGTTATTAGTGATGGCTCGGCAGTTTTGGGTCTCGGCAACATCGGCGCTGAGGCGGCCCTGCCTGTAATGGAGGGAAAATGCGCCATATTCAAGAGGTTTGCAGGCATTGATGCTTTTCCAATATGCCTCACAACTCAAAAAAGCGACGAGATAATCCAAATAGTAAAAAATATCGCGCCTGTTTTTGGAGGCATTAATCTTGAGGACATTTCCGCTCCAAGATGCTTTGAAATTGAAAGCGCTTTGCAAAACATAGGCATTCCTGTTTTTCATGACGACCAGCATGGAAGCGCAATAGTTGTTTTGGCAGCCTTGATTAATTCGGCAAAAGTTGTAAATAAAAAACCGCAGGATTTGAAAATAGTTATCAGTGGGGCAGGAGCTGCTGGCACTGCTGTCACAAAATTACTGCTTTGCTTCAGCATAGACAGGAAAATATGCACTCCTGTAAAAGAGATCATCTTATGCGACAGCAAGGGCATTATTTATGATGGAAGGCACGACCTGGATTATTCAAAAAAAGAGATATCAAAAATAACAAACCCCTCGAAAAGAGCCGGAACTTTGAAAGACGCGTTAAAAAATGCAGATGTTTTCATTGGGCTTTCAAAAGGCAATTTATTGACAAAGGACATGATAAAGCTAATGAGCCAAAAGCCAATAATATTCGCAATGGCAAACCCCATTCCGGAAATCATGCCGGATGAGGCAAAAGAGGCCGGAGCTGCTATTGTTGGAACCGGAAGAAGCGATTTTCCAAACCAGATAAACAATTCTTTGGCTTTTCCTGCTGTCTTTAGGGGCGCTTTGGACGCCAAGGCAAAATCAATTAATAATGAGATGAAAATAGCCGCTGCAAATGCACTGGCTGCTTGCGTTAAAAACCCGGCAAAAGACAATATACTCCCAAGCATGTTTGAACAAGGCTTGGTAAAAAAAGTTTCAGAAGCTGTTAAAAAAACAGCTATAGAAACAAATGCCATAAGAAAATAAAATGAAAAAAAGGGCTGAAAAGGATGTTCTTGGGAAAATAGATGTTGATGAAAATGCCTACTATGGCTCATTTACTCAAAGGGCAAGGGAAAACTTCCAGCTGAGCGGCATAAAAGCTGATTCTGAATTCATCAAATCATTGGCTATGATAAAAAAAGCTGCGGCAATGGCTAACAGCTCTTTGGAAGTGCTTGACAGGAACAAAGCAAATGCGATAATAAAAGCCGCAGACGAGGTCATAGCTAACAAATTTTCTGATAATTTTGTTTTGGATGTTTTCCAGGCAGGCGCAGGAACGCCTTTCAACATGAATATGAATGAGGTCATAGCCAACAGGGCGACAGAACTGCTTGGAGGCAAAAAAGGCCAGTATTTAGTGCATCCTAACAATGATGTGAATATGGCCCAAAGCTCCAATGATGTAATTCCAACTGCCGTTAGATTAGCATCTTTGTTTCTATTAAAAAAATTAATGGTTGAAATAAAAAATTTTGAAAATTCCTTAAGAAAAAAATCCCGGGAGTTTGAGGATATTTTAAAAACAGGCAGAACCCATTTTGAGGATGCAGTCCCAATAACTTTAGGCCAGGAATTTGGGGCGTGGGCAGATTCCATTGAAAAAAACATTGTTAGGATAAAAAATGCAGAAAAAGAGATTTTAGAGCTGGGCATAGGCGGGACAGCAATAGGTACCGGAATCAACACTCACCCTGAATTCAAAGACTTGGTAATTGAAAATTTAAAAAAAATAGCAAATATTGATGTCTACAAAGCAAAAAACAGCATAGAAACAACGCAAAGCATGGATTGTTTTGTCTCCTTGTCAAATGCCTTGAGGATTCTGGCAATTGACTTGTTCAGGATTGCAAATAACCTGAGCATTTTGAACTCAGGGCCAAAGGCAGGCATTGGAGAGGTTATATTGCCGGAAGTAGAGCCGGGAAGCTCCATAATGCCGGGAAAAATAAACCCGAGCATTCCGGAAGCAGTTATTATGTGCTGCTATCAGGCTTTTGGAAATGATGCGGCAATATCAAATGCTGCGCAATACTCAATTCTTGAATTAAATGTAATGACGCCCGTTATAGCCCACAATCTTTTTCAGTCTGAAAAACTGCTTGCAAATGCGCTGAAAATGTTCAGGGAAAAGTGCATTGACGGCATAAAGGCAAATGAGGAAAGATGCCTTGGGTTGCTTAACAGCAGCTTTGCGTTTGCAACTGCATTAAACCCTTATCTGGGCTATGATGTTGTGTCAAAAATCGTGCATGATGCCTTAAAGAAAAATAAAACGCTTAAAGAGATAATTTTAGAGAATAAGATAATTAATGAAAGTGATTTAAATTGTATTTTAAACACGAAAAATATGACAAAGCCAGGCATAATCAATAAAAAATTAGCCGAAAAAATCAGAAAAAGCGAGAACTTCAAAAAATTTGTTAAGAAAATGTAATCTGTTTGCTTTTCTTTTTACAATTCTAATAATGCTTCTCTGGAATTCTGGTTTGCAGCATCTTCAGGAGCATCTTTTAATTCTTTATGCTCTTGTGCCATATCCAGAAAATATTTGTGCACTCTTGCATCGCCAGTAAGCTCCGGATGGAATGTGGTTATTAGCACATTGTTTTCCCTGAGCATGACTGGCTCCAGATTCAGCTCTGACAGTATCTGGCAATGGTTATTGAACCTTGCAATTCTTGGCGCCCTTATGAAAATTCCCTTAAAATCTCCTACATCCTTTATGCTTAAATCAGCTTCAAAGCTGTCAATCTGCCTTCCATAATCGTTTCTTTTCACAGAAATGTCAATTAAGCCTAATGTTAATTGCCTGTTTCCAATAATCTCTTTTGCAAGCAGAATTGCACCAGCGCATGTTCCGTAAATCGGCATTCCATCATTATGCTTATTCTTGATTTCCCTGTCCATGCCTGCCCTCTTCATCAAAATCCCTATGGAAGTGCTTTCGCCTCCGGGTATTATCAGCCCGTCAATGCCGTTTAAATCTTTAGGCATTCTTACCTCTACAGCATCTGCATCGAGCTTTCTCAGTATCCTTATGTGCTCTCTAAAGTCGCCCTGCAAAGCCAATACGCCGATTTTCATTTTTATGACCAAAAGTAGGATTGTTCTTCGTAATTTTTCTCAGCTTCTCCAAGTTTTTCTAATGAAGAAGCGTCAAATGGTTTTACCCATCTCCAAAATATTTCTTGTGTGCTATCGACAGGTATAGGATTAGGATTTAATGTCCCGCCACGCACTAACTCAAAAAACAGGTAAATCTGCTCGGTATCCCCAAAAACCGGCTCGCTTGAAAATGGTTTTCTTGCAGTTATTTTTGAAAATGCCATGTAGGTTTTACTTCCATTACCCCCCGTTATCTCCAAAACATCTCCTCTTACAACATTACATCTTCTTATTTGCAATTCCAATTCTCCAAGAACTCCTCTCATTCATTTCCCCCTCTCCTGCATTTTCACTTCCAGCTTTTCAATCTCAATGCCTTTCATTCCCTCTAATCCTGAGGATATTTTGGCAAGCTTTTCTGCATCATTGTAATGAACAACAGCATCAACAATGGATTTTGCCATTTTTTCAGGGCTTGCAGCCTTAAAAATTCCTGAGCCCACAAAAATCCCGTCTGCGCCTAAAAGCATCATCAGGGCAGCATCAGCAGGGGTTGCAATCCCTCCGGCTGCAAAATTAACAACAGGCAGCCTTTGCATTTTTCTTGCTTCTTCTATCAGGCTTAAAGGAACCTTGAACTCCGATGCAATTTTGCCTGTTTCCCATCTTGATTTGTTTTTTAAGCTTAATATCTGCTCGCTTATCATTTGCGTATGCTTAACAGCCTCAATTATATTTCCAGTCCCGGCTTCTCCTTTAGTCCTTATCATTGCAGCACCTTCACTTATTCTTCTTAAAGCCTCTCCTAAGTCCTTTGCCCCGCAGACAAATGGCACTTTAAAGCGATGCTTGTCAATATGCTTGTTGTCTGCAGGAGTCAAAACCTCGCTTTCATCAATATAATCGACCCCTAAAGCCTCAAGGATTCTTGCTTCTGCAATATGCCCGATCCTTGCCTTTGCCATGACTGGAACAGAAACAGCATCCATAATCTCCTTTATTTTCTTTGGGTCTGCCATTCTTGCAACCCCTCCTGCAGCCCTTATGTCAGCAGGAACCATTTCCAGGGCCATAACTGCAACTGCCCCTGCCTTTTCCGCTGTTTTCGCCTGCTCAGCATTAACAACATCCATTATAACGCCGCCTTTCAGCATCTCTGCAAGGCCTTTTTTCAGCACGTAAGTTCCTTTTTCCATTTTTATTTTTGTTTTTTATTGAGTATTATTTTGAGTTAAAATCTGCTCTAACTTTTCCAAAACAGGCTTAAATGTTTGTGAGTCAGGCGGGTTGCTTATGCCTTTTATTTTTCCAATAGTATCTACAATGAGGATTTTATCGACTTTCATGCCTCTTTGTGCAGCCTTGGCAGCAGTTTCAGCCCCACGACCATACCATTCCAAAGCCTGTTGGTACAACTTTCTTTCAAAATAAAGATTAGCCAACGTTAACTGTATTCCGGGATTTGTTGGGTCCCGGCGAATCTGCATTAAATAATCCTGCTCTTTCCGAAGGCCACCAAAATCCCCCCACCATCCCCAAAAAATTTCCATCATTTCCCTTGGATAACTTCCAAAAGCCATTCTTATATTACCCCCGTTTTGTAGTAATAAAGCCTATATTTTAAATCTTATGGTTTTTAAATAGAAATTCACTTCTTGCAAACAAACATGCAATGGTCTTTTTGAAAAGGCTCCAGAGGCCTGAAATCAATTATAGTCAGGCTTTTTTCCAGCACCTTCTTTACCTCTTTGAAGATATCTTTCGGATTTTTTGTAACATCGATGCTTCTTGCCTTTACTGCCAATAAGGCATACCCATTGTTTTTTAAAAATAATTTAATATTCTTCAAAAAAATCTCAACCTGGTTTTTCTGCGCGATGTCCTGATAAATAATATCAACCTCGCATGCCCTATCAGCAAAACTTTCCGGCCTGTTGGCATCAGCAAGTATAGGAGCAATGTTTTTCCTTTCCTCGCAGACAAAAACCAAATCGCGCATGACTCTTGGTGCAATGTCAACGGCAAATACAAAGCCTTCTTTGCCAACAATATCTGAAACATGGCTTACCGTTGTGCCTGAGGCACTTCCAAGGTATAAAACAATATCATTTTTTCTAAAGCCGATGTTCGGGCACCCTTTTAATATTAATGCGGCTAATTTGCTGCTGTAAGGATCCCATCTCCTGTATTCAATATTATCTTGTTTTGTAAGGATTTCGTCATACACTTTTACTTCTGGAGTCAAATTTATTGTATAAAGCAGTTTTCTCTTTTCTTCTTCCGCTTCATAAACCTCGAAGATTTTTGACTTTTGGATTTTAGCCATTTTATTATTTTATTGGAACTTTTTCTCCAATTCTTCTTTAAGCTTGTCCCCAATGAATTTTCCCTTGAAATAATCAACCTTGACTGCAATTGAAATCTTGTCAGCCAATGTCCTTGCAACCTTGCCGTATTCCTCTTTTTTCACTTTGCCTATCAGCGGATGCTGGCTTAAAATCCCGTATTTTGGCGGCTTTGCCTTTTTCCCCGTCTTCAAATGCCTGAACAATGCCTTTTCAGCGCCTAAAATCTGTATTGTGGAAGCTGGCATCATCATAAGCCTCCTTAAGCTGCCCGCATGCTCAAGAAGCTTGGCGCTTATTAGCACGCCTGCCACTTCCAGCATATTAGGGCAATGCTTTTTCATTATCTCCTCCAGATATGACTCATGCTTTTTCCTTAAATCATACAATTCCTTGATCTGCCCTGCCAGCAGCATAATCTGGCTCAAGTCCCCGGAGGAAATCTCAGCGCCCATGGAATTCTTTTCCCTCTTTCCCTTATTTTCCAAAACAGCCTGCACAAGCTTCTCATGCTCCCCTGTTTCCCTTTCCATCTCAGGATTGTAAAGCGCGTACCATTCCCGAAGCCTTTTGGAAAGCAGGTTTATGGCTTTATCCAGTTCCCCAACATTGCCTATAGCATGGGCTATGAAAGAATCCTCATTAACAGACTCTTTAACCTGCTTTTTTGTCAATTCCAGGTTTTTCTTATAGAGGCTTTCAAAATGTTCTCTGCCCCGGGTTTTTTCCATATTTGCAGGAATAACAGGGCAATTTTTAAATATTTAGTTTCAAGATGGGAAAAATTAATAAATATGCCAACAATATGCTAAGTTGCCAAAAAATAATATAAAAATAATGAGAATCAGAGCAAAATGACCTTAATATATATAACCTGCAAAGATGGGGAAGAGGCTGCAAGAATATCAAGGCAGTTATTGAAAAAAAGGCTTATTGCCTGCGCTAATCTGCATCCCATAAGAAGCCTGTATTGGTGGAAGGGCAAAATAGAAGATGCCAATGAAATTGCCATAACTGCAAAAACCCTGGAAAAAAACTGGAAAAAAATAAAGGAAGAAGTGAAAAAGCTGCATTCTTATGATGTGCCGTGCATTTTAAAGATAGATGCGGAAGCAAATGAAAGCTATGATAAGTGGGTTAAGGAAGAAGTAAAGTAATAGTCGCCCGCAATGTGGCGGGCGCAATACTGCGCCGCATCAATGGCGGCGCCTAAATTTCCCGTTATTTTTAATTTAATAGTTTAAATAAAATCAATCAACAACAAACTTTATAAATAACCTTTCTTAGGTTTTACCAATGCTGGGATTAATAAAAGAGGTTCGCGACATAAACAGGTTCAGGGAAATTCTTACAGTTCTGTTTGAAGAGGGATTTGACTTCATCATTGAGAAGATAAGGCTGAAGCACAAGGTTCCGTTAACAAAAAGGGTAAAGGCAAGGATAGAAAAGAAAAAAGATTTCTCCCACGAAAAAAAGCTGAGGGTCACGCTGGAAAGGCTGGGCCCGACATTCATCAAATTCGGCCAGATGCTTTCCATAAGGCCTGACTTGATTCCGAAAAGCTACATCAAGGAGCTTGAAAAGCTGCAGGACAGGGTGCCGGAATTCTCTTACGAGATTGCAAGGCAGCAGATAAAAAAGCAATTGGGAAAGGAAATAAATGAGATTTTTTCCAGTTTTGAAAAAAAGCCAATTGCATCTGCATCAATAAGCCAAGTGCACAAGGCAGTTCTGAAAAGCGGCGAAAAAGCAGCTGTTAAAATCCAGAGGCCTGAAGCGAAAAAATTAATGGAAACCGATATAGAGATAATGGTTTATATCGCAAAGCTGCTTGAAAAGCATTTTCCAAACATAAAAAAATACAATCCTGTAAAAGTCGTGGAGGAATTTGCCAACTGGACGGAGAAAGAGCTGAACTTTGTAAGGGAAGCTTCAAATGCAAAGCTCTTCCTGCATAATTTTAAAGGCAGCAAAATCGTGAAAATTCCCAAGGTTTATGAGCAGTATGTAACAGAAAAAATACTTGTCCTGGAGTTTATTGAGGGAGTGGAATTAAACAACACCCAGGAAATAAGAAGGAAAAAGCTGAATTTTGACAAAATAATAAAAAACGGCTTTGACGCAGTTTTGACGCAGGTATTTGTGCATGGATTTTTCCATGCAGATCCGCATCCCGGCAATATTCTTGTATTAAAAGACAATTCAATAGCATTTGTCGATTTTGGCATTGTGGGCCATTTTGACGAAAAGCTGAAGGACAAAAGCATAAGCATATTCTATGGCATTGTGGAAAATGACCTTGACGTGGTTGTGGACAGCCTGATGGATATCGGAATTGACTCCGAAAGCATAGATAAGGAAGAGCTGAAATACGAAATAAGCCTGTTCATAGAGCCACTGCAAAAAAGCCCAATTCAGGATATCAAGGTAAGCCGCGTTTTGGAAGAGGTAATGGGTATTGCGCTGAATCACGGCCTGAGGATGCCATTGCCTTTTGTCCTGTTCGGGAAAACCATTGTAACCTTGGAAGGCGTAGGGCTTGAATATGATCCAAACTTCAAGATTATTGAGGCATCAAAGCCGTTTGTGGAGAAATTAGTAAGGCAAAGGTCAAATCCCATCTATATTTTCAATAACTTTGTCAGGAACGCCCTGAAGCTCAAGAGATTTGCTGAAAAGCTGCCTGAGGAGGCAGAAAAAGCCCTCAGGAAAATACAAAGCGGGACAATAAAAGTAGATATAGAAGACACGGACATAAAGAAATTGTCGGCAGAGATAGACAAGTCCTCAAACAGGGTTGCTTACGCATTGATCATAGCGGCATTGCTTATTGTAGGCGCGATAATGATGCAGATAAGCAAAGGCCCTGCGGTATTTAGTATTCCTGTACTGGCTTTGCTAAGCTTTTTGGGAGCGGGCTTTTTGGCAATAATGCTGTTTTTTTCAATATTAAGGGAATCAATGTAAGGAGGAAGAAAATGAAAGATGTAATTAAAAAAAGTTTTTTGCTTGGCTTGGGCGCTGCAAGCATAACAAAAGCAAAGGCGGAAAAAATTATTAAGGAAATTGCTAAAAAAAGCCCTATGAGCGCTGCAGAGAGCAGGCAGCTTGTAAAAAAAACCCTTATGGCTGCTGATAATGAAAGAAAAAGAATGCAGGCTTTGGCGGAAAAAGAGGTAAATAGGATTGCATTGAAAATGGGCTCTGCCTCAAAAAATGAGATAAAGAAGCTGAGAAAGAGGATAAGCGCTCTGGAAAAAAGGCTCAGGGCAGAAGGCAGAAAAACAGCAAAAAAAATGCTCAGAAGGCTTTAAAACGCCTTAGCAAAAAAAAGCGGAGGATTTTTTAAGCATGCCACTGGCAGTAACTCACGTCATCCTAACCATAATATTGGTTGACTTGTACCGGGATTATTTTGCAAAGCATAAGAAATATTTTACAATACATACCCTGTTTATTGCAGGCTTTGCGGGCTTATTGCCGGACATAGACATACCGCTAAACTGGCTTCTCAGCATATTCGGAATAAGCATACTGCATAGGACAATAACTCATACGCCATTATTTGCCGTGATTTTTTTAGTGCCTGCATTTATTTTTTTATACAATAAAAAGCATAAGATTGCGATGTACTTTTTTGCAACTACCTTTGGCATTTTGCTCCACATACTATTGGACTACCTTTTTGTGGTTGACAGCGCAGGCGGCATAATGCTCTTCTACCCCTTTTCAACAATTCAGTATGGCCTTAACCTTCTGCAGCATGCAACTCCCCAGCTGTTTGCGGCAATGGACGCGGTTATATTGCTGCTCTGGCTGTGGCACGAGGAAATCAGGCATAAAATAAAGGATTTTATCTAGAAGTCAAGTTAAGGTTGGCGCCAATTATTTTGCGGAAGCCAAGAATGCTGAAACGAAGCAAGGAACAGTTTTTCTTCCAATAAATTTATTACCAATTATATTAAAAAATAAAATTAAAAAAACTGTTGAAGCAAAGGCGCCTTAACTTGACAATGCCTAGAAAAAGCCGAATTTTCTTAATGAATGTGCAATCAAGGAAACAAGCAAAACAATCGCCATTGCGGTAAATATGTTGTGCTTTTTCCTGCTCTGGAAATAAACCATCAGGCAGGTTGCAGCCAAAGCCAGTATAAGGGAAATCCATTTCAAATTATTCCCTATATTGGTGAAAAACACAAATGCCATTACTGCAGATACGGGCAATGAATTCCTCAAAATAATATTCCAGTCGTATTCTTCTTCCATTTTTCTTAATTTTAATTATTTTTACCTTATTATTGTTCCATTAAATTTTTTGTTATTCAGCAAATCCTCAAAATTCCTTAAATCTTTCCCTATAACAATCACTTTTAATTTTGATTTTTCCGCTTCCTTTGCCGCAATTGGGTCGAAAGGCATGCTCAAGCCGGCTTTCCATTTGCTTCCTGAAATTTTTTTGTAATTTTTCCATGAAATCTTCTCTAATTTTTTTGCGTTCCTGAATTTTCTCGGATCCTTGTCATAAACATAGTCAATGTTGCTCATATTGATTATTTCCTTTGTTTTCAAATTCTTTGCCAGCAAAACAGCATCATAGTCAGTGCTCCATCCGGGCTTCCAGCCAGCTGCAATCAGGATTTTTTTATTAAAATTAATTTTTTTTGTTGGGTCAATGACAATTTCATTTTCGGAATTATTTTTAAAAATCATTTTTATGAGTTGCGCGTTAAGCCCTGTTGCGTATGTCCCTATCCAGTCCATTGCTTCCTGGCCATTTCCAATTATATTTTTTAATGCCTCCTGGTAATTTCTTGCAGTTTTGCCGCCGCCGCACATTATGGCAAACCTGTAATTTTTCTTAACATATTTTTCAACAATTTTTTTGAAATTTTTCAGGAAAGCGGTATCTACTTTGTCAGGAACAATCAAGGAGCCGCCCAATGACAAGACAACGGTTTTCATTTTTATTTGTCTTATTTAAATGAGGGTATAAAAAGTTTTCTAAACAAATATCTTCAGCTGAGCGGTAAATATAAATACAAGTTAGAATAGCCTCTTCAGGGAATTGCAATGGTATATTTCACCCATCTTTTAGGAAAACCGGTAATTGACTCCAGAGGCAGGGATATAGGCGTCATTAAAGACCTGGTCTTTATTGACGGGGACAAATACGCGGAAATATCCTACCTCGTTTACCTGTCTAAAGACAACTACAGAAAAAAGATTTCATGGAGGTTTGTAAAGGAGCTCAAGGACGAGTCGACTAAAAGCAAGGCTGCGATAGGCATATATCTCAATTCCCCCGTGGAAGAGATAAATCCGCTTTTTGAAAGGGAAGACGAATTTTTAGTCAGCAAGCTCATTGACAAGCAGATAATCGATGTTGACGGCCTTAAGGTCGTGAGGGTGAATGATGTCCTGCTGGGCAAAATAAAGGATAAATTTTCCATAGTGGCTGTCTGCGTCGGCACGAAAAGCTTAATCAGGAGGCTGGGGGCGGAAAAGATAATGGGGGCAGTTATACCCATGGCAAAAGAGAATATCATCCCATGGGAGTCTGTTGAGACTTTGGACCCTGCCCTGCAGGCTTTGCATATAAAGCTCAATAAAAGCAAAATTAAGGGATTGCACCCGGGAGACATAGCGGATATAATGGAAGACCTTGACTACAAATCCAGAGCGCTTATATTTAATTCTCTTGACAAGAGCCAGGCTGCAAAAACAATTGTCGAGGCAGAGCCCCATATACAGGAATCATTCTTCAAAAACATGAAAGTAAACAGGATTCTGGAGATTTTGGAGGATTTGCCGACGCATGACAGCGCAGACATATTGAGCATGATGCCAAAATCCCGGGCAGCCAAGCTCCTTTCCTCAATGAGGCAGGATGTAGCGGAAAAAATAAGGAAGATATTAAGCTATCCTGAAGAATCTGCCGGAGCCTTGATGTCCACTGAATTTATCCTTGTTACCGGTGATTTCACCGCGCAAAAGACAATAAACCTTCTGCGGAAGCTCAAGCCCTCATCTGAAAAAACCTACCATATTTATGTTATTGATGAGAATAAAAGCCTGATTGGCATCCTGCCGATAAGGGCGCTTATTACGGCGCCATCCCATGAAAAAGTCGCCAATCTTATGAAAAGAAGGGTGGTAAAAGTCAGGCTTAACACCCCCAAGGAGGAAATAGCAAACGCATTGTCCAAATACAACCTTTTTGCAATACCCGTTGTAAACGGCAATAATGTTTTGCAGGGGGTTGTAACAGCTGATAATGTGCTTAAGGAAGTGATGCCTCGCTCCTGGAAAAGAAAAAGGTATATGCCCATAAAGCATAAAAGACTGGGAAATGAAAAGAATATTTAACAGCGGCGCTTTTTTTGTGTTTCTTTCAGTTATCGGTCCGGGGCTTATCACCTCCCTGGCGGATAATGACGCCGGCGGCATTACAACCTATTCTATTGCAGGCGCGCATTTTGGCTACAGCATGCTTTGGTCGCTTATTCCGATAACAATCGCGCTGGTCTTCATCCAGGAAATGTGCGCAAGAATGGGAGTGGTGACTGGAAAAGGCCTCGCTGACCTTATAAGGGAAAGCTTTGGGCTAAAAATAACTTTTTTTGTTATGATAGGGCTGTTATTCGCAAATTTTTTCACGACAATGTCGGAATTTGCCGGGATTGCGGCTTCCGGGGAAATTTTTGGAATGAGCAAGTATGTGATAGTTCCGCTGAGCGCGGCGCTTATATTTTTGCTTATACTAAAATCAAATTACAAGTCACTGGAAAGGGTGTTTTTCATACTCAGCATTTTTTATGTTTCATACATACTTTCAGGCTTTTTTGCCAAGCCTGACTGGGGCCTTGTTGCCAAAGAAACCTTTGCCCCGACAATAAAGCTCACAACAGGATACATAATAATATTAATTGGAGTCATAGGGACAACAATAACTCCGTGGATGCAGTTTTACCTGCAATCCTCGATTGTCGAGAAAGGGATAAGGCTTGAAGAATATAAGTATACAAGGCTTGAAGTCATTATATCATCCATACTCACTAGTTTAGTCTCATTCTTCATAATTGTTGCTGCTGCCTCAACACTGTTCGTGAATAAGATAAGGATAAATGATGCTGCTGATGCCGCCGTGGCTTTGGCGCCTTTAGTGGGAAATTTCGCCCAGTCCCTGTTTGCCTTAGGACTTTTTGCAGCTGCTTTTTTTGGAGCCTTCATAATCCCGCTGGCGACTGCATTCTACATATGCGAGGCGCTCGGCTGGGAATCAGGAGTCAACAAGAAGTTTAAGGATGCAAAGCAGTTCTATGTACTGCTATTTTTGATTATATCCATTGCCATGGCAATTGTATTAATTCCCAACATCCCCCTCGTAAAGCTTATGGTAGCATCTCAAGTTATCAATGGCATATTGCTGCCAATAGTTCTCATATCGATGCTCCTGATTATAAACAATGAAAAAATCATGGGAAAATATAAAAATTCAGCATCTTATAATATAGTGGTGTGGGCTGCTTCAATCATCATTATCCTATTGACATTGCTTATGGTTGCAACAACATTATTTCCTGGAATTCTGGGCTAGTTAAAGGCCCGCATAATTGTTTTTTAGGCTGTTACATCTAACCACGAGGGCAATATTTAAATATTGTTTTCAAACCAAAAGATAAAAATGGAAAAAGAACTGCTGTTTTTGATTTTTGGACTTATTGGATTGTGGTTTGGCTCCGGAATAGCAATCGATTTCGGCAGGAAGATTGCAGAAGCGCTAAAAGTATCAACCCTGATTATAGGGCTGACAGTAACGTCTATAGGCACCTCTCTAGGGGAAATCGTGACAAATATTGTTGCAGGGCTTCATAGGGCGCGCGGCATTGAAACAAGCGGCCTGGCAGTAGGCACCGTTATAGGGAGCAATATTTCCCTGATTACTTTTGTCCTGGGCTTTTGCAGCTTTTTTACTGTTTATTATCTCGAAAAGAAAAAAAGCTCGATGAAAAGGGACTGGGGCATGCTGTTCTTTGCAATAGGGCTGATGTTTTTGTTTTCCATTACCGGCGGAAAAATAAACGCCGTAGAAGGGGGAATAATGATTTTGGCGTATGGGGCTTACATATTTCTTCTGTTAAAGGGGGAAAAGGTTTTCAAAAAAGTTGCTGGCAGCGGGGATAACGGCCATAAGCTGAGGCTGGCTTTGGACTTGTTTATGGTTTTTGTCGGGGTTGTTATTGTGATTTATGCCGCAAATTTAATCATTGATAGCGGTGTTTTAATTGCAAACGAGTTTAAAGTAAATAGCGAGTTGATTGGCATATTGATAGGATTTGGGACTTCGCTGCCCGAGCTTACCATATCTTTGCATTCGATATTCAAAGGCGCTCACGGGCTTTCAATCGGCAACCTGATAGGCGGAGGCATTACCGACCCATTGCTTTCCCTCGGGATAGGGGCTTTTATAGCGCCAATTTTTGTCGACGGGATTGTATTATTTTTTGACATACCGTTCATGTTTATCTCCACTCTGGTGGCATGGCTGTTTTTCATGCGCGGAGGAAAGCTTGACAAATTAGAAGCCTCTATGTTAATTGGGATCTATGGAATTTTTGTTTATTTGAAATTTTTCGTGCTGTAAAAAAAGCTACTGGCTTATTAGCTCCCAAAACCTATAAAAGTTACCCCCAGTATAATCAACAGAATTCCAACCCACTTATATTTATTCATCTTTTCCCCTAAAAATTTTACAGACAGAAGGCTTACCCAGATGTAGCTCAGCGAGACAAAAGGATACAATATTGACAAATCTCCCCCTTTGAGGGCGGGTATAAACAGCAAAGTGCCCAGGGCGTACAATGCAACGCCGCCAAACAGGTAATAGTTTTTGATTAAAGAGCTTATTTTTGAAAGCTTTCTGGCAGAGGCCTTTTTAAGCAGAATGGGCCCAAAAGCCCCCACTAAAGTCGCTATTACTACAAGCAGAATTGCCCAAGTTTGGGTTGTCATCTTATCCCGCACCTTCCAGTATTTTTGATTCTCTGCTTCCATAGCCTATCAGCGCAATTCCAGAAAAAATAATAAAAACGCCCAGCCATTTAAATATGTTCATCGCTTCATTTAAAAAATAAATTGACAAGATGCTGACCCATATATAGCTTGTAGCAACTATGGGGTATAAAACGGAAACATCGCCGCCCCTAAAACTTATTATCATTAAAGTTCCTGCTACTGCATAAATTAAAATGCCTGCAATAATTTGCCAATTAGTTATTAATGCCAGTAAATCAAAGCTTAATTTTTCCGACCCGAATTTCCAGAATATCTGCGCTGTCGAGGTCAAAAAAGTAATGAAAAACATCAAAGACATCGCCCATAATTTAGTTGCCATTTTTATTATTTTTGCATCGCTCTGATATCAAGGCATTACTCTTTCAAGGTAATCTCAACCAACTTGGCGTAAACAGGCCTTGAGATGAAAACACCTATTGATGCCCCAATCAGGGTTGTGATTGCAAATCCCTTCAACAAGCCTGCGCCTGCAAATATCAGCGGAAGCATCGCGACAAACAAAGTGAAGTAAGAGCCCGTTATTATGAAAAAGGCATTTTTTATTCTCTCCTTCCAGTTGAAAATCATCTTTAATTCTCCCTTAAGTATTTCATCGGTTATGACAATCTGATGGTCCACACCAGTTCCAATGGCCATTATAATGCCCGCTATTGCCGCCAAATCAATGTTCCAGCCGATTAAAGATGCAACGCCAAGCAGAATAACCAATTCTGAAGCTGAAATGAAAAGCATGGGCAATGCAACCTGAAGTCTTCTATATCTTGCAAAGATAACAACAGCAACGGCAGTTAAAGACAGCAGCCCGATAAGCAAGGCGTTTTTTACAAATTCCGCCCCTAAAATAGGGCTTATTGTATCAATTTTCACAATATTGAGCCTGACTGGCAATGAACCAGTTATCAGAACAGTTTGCAGGCGCTTCATATTGTTTAACGCGTTGAAGATGGCTTCCTGCTCATTTGTTCCTGCCCCGGAGCCGGAAATCTGTATGTTTGTTGCAACTTCGCCTTTCAAGCCGGCTGCAATGCTAAGCTCATCCACTTTTCTGTCATCCAAAAACAATTCGAGCTTTTGGCTCAGGTAAGGGCCTTGCCCGCTCTCAATTATGTCCAGGTTTCTTGTAGCATCTGCCTGCCTCTGCGCTGCTTCCTGGCTCAATGTTATTGAAAACCTAAAGCCGCATGCGCTTCCCCCTTCAAAAGAGTTGCAGCCAGTATTTGTATCAATGCCCGCACAATCAGCCGACCTGCATACAAAGGTTATTTCTTGGCCTCCCCTGAAAACTGTCTTGTTCCCTATCTTTGCTTCAAATTTCCCTTCCCTTGCCAGCAAATTTCTTATCTCGTCTTCTGTTGCTCCTGCAATCTCGACAAGAATGTACTGGTTTCCGCTCAAGTCAGAAGCATCCCTTATCACCAGGTCTGCAAGGCCGTAAACATTCAGCCTTTCCCGCATGCTGTCCATCAAGCCGCCCAAGTCATTGGGGTTGAGGTATTGCTCCGGCTGCAGTAAAACCCTTGTGCCTCCCTGCAGGTCCAGTCCTTTCTTTATATTTGTTTTTGGCACTTCAAAAACCCTTATGCCGATGTCCTCAACGCCTTTGCTTACCTTTTTTGTTTTCGGGACTGTTATTACTTTTTTTGCTGTTTCGCTGACTTCCATTAAAGTGCCGTTTATTGTTTTGTTTACCTTTACAGTTTCCTCAATTTCCTTTAATTCAGTTTCATTTAATTCTATTGTATCAAATTTTTCTCTGGTTGTCAGCCTGTAAAGCCTCTGGTTAGTCTTGATCTGGATGCTCTGGTTTATTTTCAGGGTTTCGGCAAAATTATAATAATCCTCCACTTTTTTTATCTGCTGGCTGTTTATTTCAAGAATCCTTTCCTTGCTTACCGGCTTTGCGTTTGGGGCTGGCTGCTGTATTCCGGCAATGGAAGCTGAGCTGTTTGTTATGACATTGCCTATTGCAACGCCCTCGGCAAAAGGCCTTGGGTTTATAGCCATTATAGACAGAACCAAGAAAACCAGGAGTATTATAATCCTGACATTTGTGAAAATTTTCTTCAGCTTGTATTTTATCATTTTAATGCTGCAGGTGCTTTCTCTCCTTTCTTTCAACATATAAGCGCAATATGCCGACATTTTGTATCCATGTGTTTATCATGTCAATAAACAAGCCAACAAGCAGAATAATCATTATCTGCTTGATTACCTCTGACTGCGTAAAAACCAATGCGGCTATAACTGCCACAATAGTTGTCAGGGTCATCATAAAGCCTGTTTTAACAGCTCCAAGAACCCTGTCCATGACAGTCCCTTCCTTTCTTTTCAAAACTCTTGTCGAAAGCAGAATGTCTGTATCAACACTGTATCCGATAAGCATCAAAAAAGCCGCAATCCCTGCAGAGCTTAATTTAACGCCTAATAGGTTTATGATTGCCAATGTAACAACAATATCCGAAAATGCAGCTAAAATAACAGCCATGCTTGGCACAAAAGTCCTGAAGTAAAGGAAGACAACAATGCTCATGAAGGCAAAGGCTATAAGTAATGCTGTCACGACCTCCCTGAAGAAAGAAATGCCAAGACTGCTTCCGACGATTTCAACAGTATAGTCCTTTTCCCCCAGCCTTAAGTTTGCCCTTTGCCGTATTTTTTCTATCAAAGAATGTGCCTCGCTTTCCGATACATCACCCTCAACCACTATCCCTACTTGGGTTCCAAACTGGCTTAGTGCCCGGACACTTATGTCATTTCCGGGAAAATCATTTTTAAGGCTGTTTTCAAGGCTCAAAACATCTATATTGCTTTTTACAGGAATGGTTACTGTGACTCCGCCTTTAATCGTGATATCCCTGTTTATGAAATCGCCGGTAGTTGCATACTTAAACGAAATCAGGGCTATGGCTATCAACAACAGCGCAAACGGGATTATCAGCAATTTCTTGTACTGCTTGTCATAAAAGTCCTTTATGCCCGCAAGCCTGTCTCTGTTTGGATGAATTTGCTCTTCCATTAGATAAAACCCCCTCTGGAGAAGGGAAAAAGAGGCATTAATAAAGGTTGCGGAATTGTTTAAGTTGAGTTATTAAGCGCACATTTAGGAATATAACAATAAAATTCAATCTGTTCGCTTCGCTCACTCTATTTACACTCGGCGAAAATTGCCTGACACTAATTTTCGCCTCGAAAATTATTAAATAAATAATGAATAAATTGGCGAGGCATTTTTTAGTGTCAGGCAAAAAATGCCGAGCACTAAATTTGCGAAGCATATTTTTATATTGCTTCATTGGAGTTTGACAGGTTTATTTTACCAAAATGAAGAATTGGATTATTTCATTATATCATGAGGCTATACAAAACCGCAATAGCCAGATTGATAATTTGCGCTGTAAAGCACAAATTGCATGCTGTTCTTAGTTTAAAGATTAAGGCATAGGCAAGGTAAATTGAAAACAAAACAACAAGCCAGGCAACAATAACAAAAATCAACAATATTAAATTATTTAAAACAAAAAAGCCTGACAAAAACACTATAAAATAATATATCAACCCCAAATAAAAATTTGGTATTTTGAAAACACTGGCAAATTTTGTGTTTAGTATGCTGTGGCACATGTTTTCTGAGCATATATCAGCAGGAATAAGCTTGTTTGAAGGCTTTGTAAATCCATGGTAAGTAAATGCAAAATATAATGATATTAAAAAGCCTGAGGCACTTAATAGCTGCAAATACAAAGGGTATGGCATTTTATAGGGTTATACTGATTCTAATTTAAGTATTTTTCCAATATAGAAATTTATATAAATAAATGTTTATTTTTGATATTTAATGGCAAACTTTGATAAAAAATTAGTTATTGTAATAAATGAAAAAGTCGAAATAGGAAAAGCCATGAACGCGCTGTCTTTTGCCATGCTTGGCTTTGGCGCAAATGCAAATAAAGATGAATTAAAATTAAACCAATATATAGATGCTGATGGCAATGTCCACTCAGATATTTCTGAAATGCCAATAGTTATTTTAAAGGCAAATTCCAATAAAATCAGGAATTTAAGAAAACTGGCAATGGAAAACAATGTTCAGTTCGTTGATTTTGTTGATACCATGAGCATTGGGACTTACCAGGAAGAATACAATCTAACAAAAACCAAAAAAGATGAAGAACTTGATTACTGGGCTATTGTTCTGTTTGGTTCGCGGGATTTGGTAACAGAATGGACTAAGAAATTTTCCCTTTACAAGTAAAAAATGAAAAAAACAGAAGAGGAATGGAAGAAAAAATTGACTCCTGAGCAGCATCGTATCCTGCGCGAGAAAGGCACTGAAATGCCCTTTACCGGACAGCTTTTGCATAATAAAAAGAAAGGCAGGTATATTTGCGCCGGCTGCGGCAATGAATTGTTCAGCTCTGATACAAAGTTTGATTCCGGCTCTGGATGGCCGAGCTTTTACGCTCCTGCTTCAGAAAAAAACGTTGAAACCAAGGCAGACAAAAGCCTTTTTATGAAAAGGACAGAGGTTTTGTGCAAAAAATGCCAGGGGCATTTAGGCCATGTCTTCAATGACGGGCCAAAGCCGACAGGGCTGAGGTACTGCATAAATTCAGCTGCATTGAATTTTAAGGAGAAAAAATAACTACTTGCTGCACGCCTTCACAAACCCGTAAAACAGAGGGGAAGGATTTCCAAGTCTTGATTTGAACTCGGGATGGCTTTGAGTTCCAACAAAATATTTAAGTTTCGGCAGCTCAATGTATTCCATCAGTTTTGTCCCATCATTCCTTAAGTGATAGCCTGAAAAAACAAGGCCATTTTTCTCCATGACATCGATATACTTTGGATTAACCTCATAGCGGTGCCTGTGCCTTTCCAAAACAACATTCTTCAGATTGTTTAAGATTCCAAGCCTAAATGCCTGGCTTTTATCTTTCCTCAGCTCTGAAAGCTTTGCTGTATCTTCTTTCAGCCTTCCTGTTTCCTGATAAATCTTCAAAATAGAGCTTCCTTCTTTCAGCGATGCTGCATAAGCGCCTAGCCTCATTGTGCCTCCGTACTTGCTCTTCTCCAGAATTTCCCTTTGCGCCGGCAGCATGTCTATGACAGCAGCGCAGTCCCTGGAATTTTCCGCGGTGTTTGCATTTTTGATATTGCAAACATTTCTTGCAAATTCTATTACCGCAAGCTGCAGGCCATAGCACAATCCCAGATAAGGCTTGTTATGCATTCTTGCAAAATTTACTGCATTGATCTTGCCTTCAAC
>JAGVXV010000007.1 GCA_018303625.1 Candidatus Woesearchaeota archaeon | reverse complement strand
GCCGGCTGCGAATGCAACCTGCGCAACTATCAACAGAAAAAATATTCCAAGCAAAATTTTCTTTATCATTTTTGAAACCACCCTTAATTAAGTTTAATACTTTAGAATGCTAAAAAACACAACTAGTATTTAAATTTTACTATTTTGGAATAGTGTCACTATTTTATAAGCCCAAAGCGGTAAACAAAACAAAGGGAAAGTTATATATAGTATTTAAGGATTTAATTCAAACAAAAAGAGGCTCAAAATGCTGATAATAGGCTGCTCCCATGGAAGGCACTTGGCTGCAAATGTAGCTAAAAAGCTGAAAAAGCCCTATTCTGAGCTGAAGGTAAAGAAATTCCCCGATGGAGAGCTGCATATAAGGTTTCTGAAGAACGTTAAAGGCAATACAGTTGTTTTGGTCCAGTCTTTTTATGGCAGCATAAATGATAATGTCATGGAGGCATTGTTTGCCGCTTATACAGCAAAAGACCTGGGCGCTAAAAAAATCATACTGGCTGCGCCTTATTTCCCTTACCTGAGGCAGGATGAAAGGTTCAAATCAGGCGAATGCGTAAGCGTTGAGGTTATGGCAAAGCTGGTTGACAATGCTTTTAATGGGATTTTTATTATTGACCCTCATTTGCACAGGGAAAAGGACTTAAGGCACATTTTCAGGATAAAGTCAAAAAAACTGACTGCCAACAATCTAATTGCGGATTTTATTAAAAAAAATTACAATGTAAAAAATTGCCTGATTGCAGGCCCTGACTGGGAGAGCTACAAATGGGCAGAGAAAGTTGCAAATATTGTTAATTGTGATTCGGTAATCCTGGAGAAAAAAAGGCTATCCGGAAGAAAGGTTATTGTCAAATTAAGCAAAAAAATTGATTTAAGGGGAAAAAACGTGATAATTATTGATGATATGATTTCAACAGGCAATACTATAATTGAAACAATAAAAAATTTAAAAAAGCTTGGGGCAAGAAAATTCAATGTCATTGCAGTTCATGGAATCTTTGCTGAAAATGCATTAAACAAACTAAAGAAAGCAAGTGCAAAGGTTGTTACAACAAATACAATTCCGAATAAGGCTGCAAGGATTGATGTCTCAAGCGTTATTGCTGAGAGTTTAAAAGATAGTTAGGCTGCATTATTTTTTCTTATTTTTCTTATATTAGCCTTAGGCATACTCTTGGGTAATAATCCTTGCAGGTACCCGATGCCAGATTTGATATAATCTAAAATAAGTTCCATTGCGATTTTTTTCATTAAAGTCTCAACAACTTTCTCAGCCAATATACCATAATCATTCTCATTTTCAATCTGAAAAAAATATCTGGCACCGGCTCTCCTGGATTTAGTGGCAATGTCCATCGGAAAAGGCGTATCTCTGGAATCAATTACCGCGACAGCGTATATAGGTATTTTCCGGTTTACACCGCCAGATCTTATCCGAGAGATTAACTCTAACCCTTCTTCCCAGTAATTAGGGCATTTGCCACTCTCTGTTTTTTTATGAATTGCCCCTATATCAAGAATAGGTATATCGCCTGGTGGGGAATTCAGAACAATAACGCATAAGTCGTATTTCGTAGGAGGTATATCCCCTATACCTACAGCCTCGTATCTACCCGTGGTTAGATTATTGACAGATCTTAGTATCCTATTCTCTAAAGATGGAAACGCCTCGAAATTATTGTGCCGCACTATTTGGGCATCTAGGGCAGTCTTAAATAAGTTTGATCGGTTTACATCGCTACCAATATACAAAATTTTGTATGGGATCGCAGCCATCTTGGAAGGTATTGCTAATTTGTTTAAAAATTTAATTATATTTTCCTTTAGAAAGTAGTGACAGAAATTAATTAAAATCTAATAAGCTTTCCCGAAATAAACCATAAACTTGCCCTGCTTTCTGCAATGAATGCAGTTTCCTATATTCTTTGGCTGCTCAAAAGGGATTGCCCTTGAAGTCGCTCCATCGGTTTTGTCTCTAATAGAGCCTTCGCATTCCATGCTGCCGCAAAACGGAGCCTTTACAAGTTTCTTATCCTTAATCTGCTTTAGAAAATCATCCCAGGCTTTTGCCTCGGCAGTATTTTCATTCAAGAACTTTTTTGCCTTGTCAAACAAATTTTTATGAATTTGCCCCAAAGTATTTTCAATTTCTTTATCCAAATCCGCTATTTTCACAGCCTCTTTATCATTATTGTCCCTTCTCACGAGAACAACCTGGCTTTTTTCAACATCCTTAGGCCCTATTTCAATCCGCAAAGGAACGCCCTTAAGCTCCCATTCATTGAATTTCCATCCTGGCGTGTATGAATCCCTGTCGTCCAATTCAACAGAATATTTTTTCAGCTTGTTTTTTAACTCGTTTGCTTTTTTTAGTATCTTTTCCTTGTCATCCTTGAAAAATATTGGCACGATAACAATCTGCGTAGGAGCGATTTTTGGAGGCAATACAATGCCCTTGTCATCAGAATGCATCATAACCATTGCCCCTATCAGCCTTGTTGAAAAGCCCCATGAGTTCTGCCATGGCATCTGCTTTTTCTCATTCCTGTCTAAGAAAGCAATATCAAAAGCCTTTGCAAAATTCTGCCCCAGGTTATGCGATGTGCCCATCTGCAATGCCTTGCCATCCGGCATCAGGGCTTCTATTGTATAGGTTGTTTTTGCCCCTGCAAATTTCTCTTTTTCTGTTTTCATGCCTTCAATAACAGGAATTGCAAGCAATTCCTCAGAAAGCTTTTTGTATTCATTAAGGAACATTCTTGCCTCTCTGTCGCATTCCTGCTCTGTTTCGTAAACGCAGTGGCCTTCCTGCCACAAAAACTCCCTTGTGCGCAAAAACAATTTTGTCTGCTTGACTTCCCATCTAAGGACATTGCACCATTGGTTCAGCCTTAAAGGCAAATCCCTCCAGCTTCTTATCCATTTTGAATAGGAATCATACATTATGGTTTCTGATGTCGGCCTTAAGGCATACTTTTCCTTCTGCTCTTCGTCCATGACCCATGCCAATTCAGGCGCAAATCCTTCTGCATGCTTCGCCTCTTTCTTAAAAAAAGATTCTGGAATGAGCAATGGAAAGTAAGCGTTTTTTACCCCCGATTTTTTGATTTTTTCGTCAAAATAAGATTGTATTTTCTCCCAGACTGCATAGCCCCTCGGCTTTATGACCATAAATCCCCTTACAACGGAATGGTCTGCCAGCTCTCCTTTAATGACTACCTCATTGTACCACTCGCTGAAGTCCTTGTCTTTTTTTACCTTAATTCCGAGCTGCTCTTCTTTTTGGGGCATTTTTTGTTTTTATTATTGCGTATATTTAAAATTTTGGATTAAAATTGCCGCTCAATATAATTTTGCCCCGATTGGGACATTTCTTTCCGGCTGGACTACAATGCAATTGCCTTCATTGTCAGGAACCCCTAATGTAAGGACTTCTGAAATTGCAGAGCCTATCTGCCTTGGAGGAAAATTTACAACGCACAAAACAAGCTTACCTTTCAGCTCTTCCTTTGAGTAATTTGTGATTTGGGCGCATGACTTTTTTATTCCGATCTCTTTGCCAAGATCAATTTTCAGATTGTAGGATGGCTTTTTTGCCTCCGGGAAACTTTCTATTTCAATGATTTTTCCAACACGAATGTCCAGTTTCTGAAAATCTTCAAAAGTCGCCATTTTTTAATATTTATTCTATTGCCTTTTATTTTATGTCAAAAACCACCAATCATAGATTGGTGGCATGTTTGTAAACTATAACATTTAGGTGGTTTTGGACACCACAAAATTCCACTTAATAAATTGCTGGTTTTTGCGACATCCAAATTCCATGCAATGTGTTTGTTATATTTAAACCACTTATGAAACATAAGTGGAATTTTGATGTTTAAAAAAATCTTTTGGATTTTGGCTTAAAATAAGTGCCGCTTTTTCGTTCAATTAATGCCCTTATGCCTAATTCAACATTGCCCATATACAGATGTATCCCTTCCGGCATTACTATTTTGGCAGCTTCCAATTTTGTTGTCAGGCCGCCAGTGCCATTTTCACCAGCGCCTTCGTCAAGCTGCATTATTTCATCAGTTATTTCATCAATTTCAGAAATTATTCTATTATCTTTCATTACCCCGCCTACGACTCCTAAAATTATTAGCCTTTCGGCATTGATACATTTAGCTATTTCTGCCGCCAACCTATCATTATCCTTCTGCGCTTCTTCCGGGTCAACGCCATCATTGTAATTTATTAAAGGGATTTGGCCTTGGGAAACATCAAGATTAATACCATCAACTATAAGCTTTCTTCGCTTGGGAGTCGCCAGATTATCATAAGTAACAAGATACTCGGAACCAATAAGATAGTTTAATCCTTTCTTCCCGGCAGTAGCGAAAGCATCATTATAAACCCTCATTAATTCAGGTTGACCAGCCCTCGCGCAACTTTGCAACTGAGCTTTATCTTCAGGTCTTTTTGATATTCCCTTCTTTGACATCCCGAGAGGTATAGCACCTGAAACTACCAAAACGGTATCGGTTCTGTCTTTATATCTCATTTCGGCAATTTCATAACACAATCTATCCAGATTCTGATAAGCTACACTCCCGTTTCTTACAATAGAGCTGCTGCCAACCTTAACAACTTGTAATGTCATATAATCACCTTAAAATAAGTATGGGGCTGCCCGGACTTTCGGCATTTCTTTCCATTGCGAAGCACGAGCCACCGAACGAAGTGAGAGTGGCTCTCTTTCTTTGCTCATTTCTTTGAAAAGAAATGTTTCGAACCGGGGTTGCGTGGCCCCGAACCACGAGTGATAGCCAAGCTACACTACAGCCCCAATAAAAATTTAATGTTTTAGAACAGATATAACTAGAAAAATCATTGCAAACTCGGAAGACAACCAGCTCCTTGCATAAAACAAAGAATTATCAGGTTTTATTTAAATGTTTTTGTTTCAGATTTGAAGATAAATATTTATTTTATAGTGGTAACAAACACAAAATTTATAAAGAAAGGCTTTTTTGAGAGTAAAAATGGAAGTGCAAGAGATAGGGGTGATTGGAACCGGAGATATGGGCAAATTACACGCTACAGAATTTGCTAAGTTAGGCTATAGAGTTAATGTTTGTGATTTGCCAGAGAAGAGAGGAGAGTTAGAAGCAAATCTAGGAGATGTGAAGGGGATTAAAATTTTAGATGACGGAGTTGCAGTTTCCAGAAGAAGTGATTTGACTTTTTATTTAGTTGAAATGGAGAATACTGGGGAAGCTTTAGCAAAATATGGTCATTCAACAAAAAAAGGCTATGTTGTTTCTTTGGGAACTTCGGTTATGACGCCTTTTGTCGAGGCTGCTGAAAAATATTTGCCAAAAGATGCGCATGTAATTAATTGGCATTGGCTGTTTGGACATTCTGTTATACCGCAAGGGAAAAGTTCTGCTTTGGTTAACTATAGAAGCTCGCCAGAAGCTTTCCAAGCCTCAATGGGCGCTTTCGGAAAAGTCGGTATAAAAATCGAGGAAATACTGCATCAAGACGGACTGTTAGCTTATCAGGTGCATGATAAGATAATGGCAGACACTCAGGCTGTAACGCATATGGGATTCGAGTCAATGGGCACTGCATGGAAAAATGCAGGATTTTATCCTTGGGAAAACCCCCAGTACGCTGGCGGTATTGATAATATCAAGGCGCTAATGACTTTAAGAGTTCTTGGGGGCAAGTCTCACGTTTATGGAGGGCTGGCTATCTTAAACCCCTTTGCACAAGAACAGATTAGCCAGTATGCTAGGTCTGTATCTGAATTATATGCAATGATGGTGCAGGGAGATAAAGATGGATTTAGAAAAAGAATAGCAGAAGCTGCAGAATTTGTTTTTGGAAACGGAGGTAAAACAGGCTTATTGCTTGATGACAGAATTATGGGAGAATACAGTTTAGGTGCAATTCCCGAAGAAGATAGAAAAGATAATACGCACCTAAGCCAGTTGGCAGCGCCAGATGCGTGGCGTAATTTAAGGATAATTCCATACAAAAACTTCATATGCAAAACTCCCCCTTTCATGTTGAGAGTTGGTATTGTAGAATACTTGTTTAGGAATCCTGAATTGCTTGAAAAGTCTATCGACACAGCACTTAATAATAAAGAGATGATAGAAGGAGACTTGCCATTTGTTAATGCTGTCAAAGAATGGGCATCAATCATAGGACGCGGTGATATGGCGAGCTATAAAAGAGAGTTTGAAAATACCAAGTCATTTTTTCCTCCTGAAAAGTTAAAAGCTGCGAAAAAGAAAAGCGACGAATTAATTGAAAGACTGGCTGCGTAAAAAAACTATTGCTGCTGCGCTGCCAGATATTGTTCTATGATATCATCTGCTATCTGCTTTACGGTATTTGACTCAATTGCAAAGCCCAGGCCTTCAAAGCCGGCTATTTTAAAGTTGTTGATGCCAATAAGCCTTGAGTTTGTATTAACCAATGGGCCTCCAGAGTTGCCCGGGTTTACCGGAACATCTGTCTGTATGTAAACGGCAAGGTTGTTTGGCCCCTTCCTATGGACAGCGCTTACAATTCCCTCAGTGACTGTAAAGCTTAATCCTGCCGGATTGCCCAAAGCAATCACCTTTTCTCCAACTTTTGTATCATCAGAATCGCCGTATCTTAATTTTTTGAAGTCGCCTTCCATTTTCAGTACTGCTATGTCAATAACATCATTGTAGCCGATAAATTGCGCGTCATGGACCCTGCCGTCAGAAGTCAAAACCCTTATTATATTTGCGCCATTGACGACATGGTAATTCGTGACGATAAACCCATTGTCCTCAATTATAGCGCCGCTTCCCTGCCCCTTGTCTGTTCCAACGCTTACAACAGACTGCAAAACCTCATCGACAATGGCTGAAAAATCGCCGCCCTGGACTTCAATGCTGCCCAGCTCGTCCTTTAATTCCTGCAATTGAATGTTGCTTTGCTGCTCTATTTGCTCTATAAGATTGTTTAAAGTTGTCAATTCCTGCTCGTTCTGCTTCCTGAAACTGTTTAAATTGTTCTCAACAAGGTTTAATTTTAAAGATAGGTTGCTCTGCACCACGAAAAGCTCCCTTTCCGTGTCCTGCCTTAATTTATTGAGGCTTTCCAAAAGCTCTTTGTTCAGGGCAAGGATTTTCGTGTTGTAATCCAATTGCGCCTTTTTCAGCGCATTGCTGGAATAAACCACTATGCCTGCGCTTACAAGGATTATGGTTACAATAAAAATGGCAAACAGCTTCGGCACATCCAGTTTTTTCAGCATTTTAATTATCCAATATTTTTTATTTATAATACTTTCTAGTTATTAGCAAGTTATGAAAGAATTAATCATCATAAAATTAAGGTTCTACCTTAACTCCTTTCCAGAATGCGAAATAGCCTTTAATGTTATTCGCAGGTTTTGTTGGCTCAGGATAAACCCAGGCAGCATCCTTGTTTACCTTGCCATCAACAACAACATCATAATAATCGCATACTCCTTTCCATGCGCAGGTATACTGGTTGCCTTCTGGGCTTTTTCTAAGATAGTTCATATTAACGGAATCAGGCGGAAAATAATGGTTGTTTTCCACAACTTCAGTATTGCTGCTTTCCGCAATCACCTTTTTGTTCCATATTGCTTTTGCCATTTCGCTATAAATCCTAAATCATAGCGGCCAAAACCGCGCCCATAACAAGCAATGATGCAAGGTTGTGCCCTGTCTTGATGCAATACAGGCTTGCGGGCTTTGATTCCCATAATACGATTCCCAGGTCGGTTGTTGCCAAGAAGCCTAACCAAACCAAAAAGCCTGCATACAATCCTCCTGCAACATCAGAAACTCCCATGAATTTGATTATATTTGCAAGAACAACTGCCATTATCAAAGTTGTGGCAAAAGCCGCAATCATGGTTCCTGCCATGCCTTTTTTCTTCTGTCCTTCCATTTTTTTCTTATCCAAACCAACATTTTTCATCCATTTGCCGCCAAAAACCCTCTTAGAATACCATATAAATCCAACTATCATGCTTGCAACAGAAGCAACCAAAACAGCCATATAGTTTACATCCAACAAGCCCATTTAGACCACCTCGGATTTTTTATTGTATATTCTTTGCTTTCTTCTTTAAATAATTTTCTTTATTTTTTTATTTAAATATAAATTAACCAAAAATTTTTAAATAAATGTTAATTACTGGAGGATAGTATAACATGGAGAAATAAATGAATAACGTTAATTTAGGCTTTCTTTTGAGTATGGCTGCAGAGGCTTTATTAGATCCTGAAAGGCCTTTCCTCCAAGGCAGAGAAAGCGCGGAAGAGTATCTTAAAAGATTCAGAGTAAATGACCCTGAAGATATTGAAACAGTATTAAAAACAAGTTTAAGATTCAGTGAATTTCAGGAAATTGGCCTTTATCATAAATCCGGACTTTTCAATACTATGGTGGATTATCAACATGGGATGCCAATGCTACCCCAGGCTTTATCTCCTTTGTTTGGAAAAGCAATGACTGAATATTTTTTTCAACTTTATGACGATATCAATTTCCCCAACTCTCCAAACCCAACTTTTTTGGAACTGGGAGCTGGCCAGGGTTTTCTGGCTCATGACTTGGTAGCACATATCCTAAGCAAGAGTTTTGGAAATGAAAAAAGAGTAACATCAGTTGATGCCTTTAGAAAGGAATCAAAATTTATAATAACCGACAGGATTCAAAATTCTTTAGGTCTTTTAAGAAGAGAATTATCAGACCTTTTAGAAGATGAAAGGATTAAAGGAAAAGTTGAAATTCAAAAACTTGATGCTTTGGATTTTAGTCTTGGGCAGTACCAATACGGCATTATTTTTGCTAATGAATTGGTAGACGCAACTCCTACAGAACTCATTGTTAATATGGGTGGGGAGTACTACTCTATACGCGTGTTGCCTTTAAATCCAAATATGGAAAGTGAAGAGCCTGCAGTAATAAAAAAATTAAGTTCTAGTATTGGGGTTAAAGGCATTGTCCCAGAAAAAAAATTTAGGGAAGCATTAGAAAATGGTTATTCTGATCAGATTAAGTTTGTTCCTGTATTTGTGCCTCTGAAATACGACAAATTTCTTTCTCACCATGCCGCCCGCCTTTCTTCAGTAAGAAATATAAACAGTGACGATTTTGGAGGGATTTATCCAGTGAGTATTGGTTTACACGGACTCTTCACAAGTGTACGCAGATCATTCCAGCATGGTGTCGTTGTCTTAATTGACTATTACTCTTTCCATAATGGGCACCATAACTGGAATAAAGCTGTAAACCAGTTTAGGTTTTACAGGATTGGGAAAATGGATATAGACTTCCAGATAGATCCTCAACAAGTTACTGAAGTAGCCTCAAAAAATGGGTTTGAGCAAGTATCCGTCCAGTCATTGCGCGATTTAGTCAGCAGGCATACTGGGCTAATCCAAGATTTTGAAATGAATGATTTGTTGAGATGGGCCACTGCAAATCGTCAGTTAAGAGGCAAACAATATCCTGAAATTATTCTTAGGAGAGGTATGCAGATGGCTTATGAAACATTGATCAGTATAGCTGAAGGGTACGCTGTTATGACTTACAAATTTTGATTAAATTTTAATGAGCCTGCCCGGATTCGAACCGGGAGTTAGCGGTTTCTGCTGGAAACCGAAGCCGCTCGTGTTGTCCATTACACTACAGGCCCAGGATTATTAAACTAAATCCATTAATATATAAAATTATAGGAAAAGACATTAATTTTCGTAATTTATTTTTAATGTTGTAATGTCTTTTCCTAATAAGCAAATGACTTTTCGAAATTAAAAGCTATGATTATTAAAGTCATTTGCTATAATTAAAAATGAAAGAAAATCTAAAACCGAAAAACGCTTCTGACAAAGCTTAGAATCCTCCTGAATATGCCCGGCTTTGAGCCATAAATTTCGAGCTTCATTTCAGTTTACTGGTTTTTCCCCAAAGTTATCTCTATTATTGAAACCCTGACATCCCTGCCTTCCTTGTTTTGAAAGCCCTCAGAATCAATTTTTATGTCCTTCACGCTGACTGTGTTGTCCAAAAACCTTTTTGCCGAGACTTCAGCAACATCCACTGCCCTGCTGATGAACTTGCCCCTTGCCTTGATGACAACTTCCGGGGAATTCTTTGTTGTAAACTGCATCACAACCCCCGTCACATAGTTCATAAAAGGCTTGTTGCCGATAAAGATATTGTTGTCCATCTTTGCATCACCCTTGTCGTTTGTTTAGTCAATTAATCTAATCCTGCTTTGAGTTGACAATCCTCGTCACATAGCCCGCTATAACATTCCTTATCTTCTTGCTCTTTACATTCGTAAACTGGGATATCAAAGCCTTGTTATCATTGAAATTATCCTTAAATTCGCTGCGATGCTGCTTTACCAGCTGCCTTGATACTCTCTTTGCCAGCTGTGTTTTTACTCTTCCCATAATCAAGGCATAGGATTAGAATTCTGTATTTAAACGTTTCTATTGGGCAGAACAAAAGTTATTTTTTAATATTAAAAATAGGAAGGACTGAAAAAAATGCAACTTCGTTATGCTCAATTTTTGAGAACGCCTAAACAATAGAAAAAGAGGAGGAACTTATTTTTTCACATAAACCTTATACTGAGCCAGGGTAGGAATCAATTCAACACAAACGCGTCCTTCTTTTATCGCCGGAAGAAATCTAGCCATACTTATTTTTTGTGAAACATCCATCCATTTGTCACCTTTAGAATATTCTTCAGCTGATGATTGGGCTATACATCTAATATCTTCTTCACTAACTCCATCCCAAATCTGTGCACAAATTCTTTGCTGCTGTGTAATATCTTCTGTCAACCTGTATATTTTTGGTGTGGCTGGTTGAACTGGTTCTTTATGTCTGATATATATTTGAATCCACATCATGTATTCATTAGTTCTTGTGTTCAATTGAAATTCATCATGAAACTCTACACCAACATAATTAGAGATGTCATTAACATGAGCACTTCGTGCAAGAATTTGAGGTAATAGCTTACTTCGATTTAAGTTTTGCCAAACTCTATCTTCTAATTCTTTATATCGTTGAGGTTTATGATACATACTTATGGTAGAATACCTATCTTTATAAATATTTCCATTATGTTGTTACTTAAAAGTAGATAAATAACTACTTCTCCTACCCTATAATATTAACTAGACTGGGCTTCTCTCTAGAAGAAGATGTTCTTAAAAACTTTTTTGATGATAACCGTCGGGACTTCGTAATCGACGGAGAGCATAAAACTGCTTGCATTAATGCCTCCCCACTAATAAATACAACCAAGTGAGTGTATCGCCCAGAACTGAAGATTTCAGTGCGTTACAGATGTCCTCCATCCACCCGTTAAGATTGAAATTTAAAGTGCGAGAAGCAGATTATAATGCGAGCAATGCGGCGAGCCTAGAATTCCCTAAAAAATTTCTATGGAATTTTTGGGGCACCAAAAATGCGAAGCATTTTTTAGTGTGCCGAAGGCGTATTTTAAATCGTTTAAAATTTCAACAAAAATAGTCCAATGAAAAATAAAACAATAAAAATAAAATTAATCGCTTTAAAAAAACTCTTAAACAAACAAAGGCACCAAGACCAAAGTAATTGTGCTCAATAATTTGATAAGAACGTGCAGTGAAGGCCCTGCCGTATCCTTAAATGGGTCTCCAATTGTATCTCCCGTAACAGCTGCTTTGTGCGCATCAGAGCCTTTGCCGCCGTGCATTCCTTCCTCAATAAGCTTCTTTGCATTGTCCCATGCGCCTCCTCCGGTGTTAAGCAGTAATGCCATTAAGATTCCCGTAATTGTCGCGACCATCAAAAAAGCCGCAGCTGCCTCATACCCCAAAACAACTCCAACAACTACTGTGACGACAACAACCAATAATCCCGGCAGAACCATTTCTTTCAATGAAGCCTTAACGCAGATGTCAACAACTTTCGCATAGTCTGGCTTTTCCTTGCCCGACATTATTCCTTTCTTATGCTTCCACTGCCTTCTTACTTCATTTACAATGGAAAAAGCAGTATCGCCTACTGCACGAATTGCAAATGCGCTAAATAAGAAGATAAGCATTGCTCCAATCAAGGCTCCTACAAAAACATCAATCTTTGCTATATCCACAGTTACAACTTTTAATCCAGTATGCTTTGCCACATCATCAAGATAGGCTGAAAATAAGAGGAAAGCTGCCAATGCCGCTGAGCCAATTGCATAGCCTTTTGTCAAAGCCTTCGTTGTATTTCCGACAGCATCAAGCTTGTCTGTTCTTCTTCTGACTTCTGCAGGGGCCTTTCCCATTGCCACTATGCCTCCCGCATTGTCTGTTATGGGCCCGAAATTGTCCATTGCAAGGATGTAAGCAGCAGTTGCAAGCATTCCCATTGTCGCTATTGCCGTCCCATACAAGCCGCCATGTGCTATGCCGCTTAAAGTGCCGAATTTAAATGACAGCAGCAAAGCGACTGACAAAACAATAACCGGAAGCACTGTTGCTTCCAAAGCAACTGCAAATCCTGAAATTACGTTTGTCGCGTGCCCTGTCAGAGAAGCCTTTGCAATGCTCCTGACAGGCCTGTAAGTTGATTCTGTATAATAGACTGTAATCAAAACTATCAAAATGCTTGTTACTATGCCAACTAAGCCTGCATAGAAAAACCACATACTATTAAGGAGCCATTTTGTTGCCAGGTAAAATGCAATTGCAGCCAAAAAGCTTGTCAGGTAATAGCCCCTGTTTAATGCCCTCATCGGATTTTCGTTTTCATTTCTAAGCCTGACAGACATTATGCCAATTATAGTTGCTATTAACCCAAATGCCCTCACAACCAATGGAAATAAAACTCCTTTTATTCCAAAAAAAGGAAACAAGGCAACTCCTAAAATCATAGCTCCAATGTTCTCAGCTGCTGTGCTTTCAAACAAGTCAGCGCCCCTTCCAGCGCAGTCTCCTACATTATCGCCAACCAGGTCAGCAATAACAGCGGGATTTCTTGGGTCATCTTCCGGAATTCCCTTTTCAACCTTCCCGACAAGGTCTGAGCCGACATCAGCAGCTTTTGTGTAGATTCCTCCTCCAAGCTGCGCAAACAAGGCAACAAAGCTTGCCCCAAATCCATAGCCCACAATTAGGAAAGGCACCTCTTTTGGATTGGCCCCAATGCTGAACAAGTAATATATTAATGAGACTCCGAGCAATGACATCGCAACAATTACAATTCCTGAAACTGCGCCTCCCCTTAAAGCAACAATAAAAGCCTCGCTCATGCTTCTTCTTGCAGCGCTTGCTGTCCGTATGTTTGCCCTTATTGAAATCCACATTCCCACAATGCCTGCCAAAGCAGAGCTTACTGCGCCAAACAAGAAAGCTATTGAAGTGCGCCAGCCTAAACTGGGATCCTTGCCGAAAAATGCATAGGCTGCATAAATAATAGCAGCAAGCAAAATTGAGAGTATTCCAATGGTTGTGTATTGCCTTTTCAGAAAAGCTTCTGCCCCTATTTTGATTGAATTTGCAACTTCCTGCATTGACTCTGTGCCAGTATCCCTTCTCATTATCTGCCTTGTAAGATAAGCGGCAAAAAGCAATGCCAAAACGCTGATTACAATCACTAAAGTTAACAAAAATTCCATCGTCTTTTTGCGGAAAATGAGGTGTTTTATAAAATTATTGGTTTTGAAAATCCAAGAAATTACACAGTAACTTTCAACTTTTGCTTATGAATTTCTTCATTCATCAATTTTTTAGAAATATCCAAGTCTAAATCTATTAATTTTTTTACCAGAGGGCTGTTTAAATTTAATTTGTACAATTCTGCCCTTCCTATTTTTCTGGTCTTTAACACTATTCCGAGCTTTACTATGTTGCCCCAGAATCCGTGCAGCGTGCTCCAGCCAACATCCGCATTTTTTGCTATATCTGTTAAGCTATAATCAAATTCCCTGTTATCCAGAAAAAAATCTATAACCTTTACTATTGGAGAACCTCCAAATACTATCCTAAAAGACGATGTTTCTTCCATAGGTTATACTATTATAAGAGCTTGTTTATATATTTTTCTATATTTAAACATTCATCTAAATGAACAAAACTATAAATAATTGCGGCCTTTACTTGGATAAATGGACTTCAAGAAGATAATTTTGAGGAAACTGTTCAGACTTAGGATTATTGGAGGAAAACATACAGCTGTTGAGAATTTGACAAAAGGATTGCCAAAGCACGCTATCGGTGAGGCAAAAAATGCAGTTAAAGGTCTGATTAAAGAAGGATTTATTTTACAAAAACCTGCTTCTTATGGTTTGCAAGTTAGTTTGAATCCAGAAAAAATTGATGAAATTGCTAAGATTATGGAGAACAGATGGGAAAGTTTGAATTAATGCCCCAATCTATTTCTACTATCGAACCCCTTTCTCTGATGGTCAATCATTCGTGAAAACGAAAGTATAATATATATATATATATCTATATCGGGCTAAATTTGAATTTTTCGCCACTAACTAAAAACAAAAAAACAATATTATAATAAAAAAATTTAAATAGGGATGGCTATAATATTATAATATTTTGGGAGGGATGAAAATGATAGGAAAATTTTCCATGAAATACCATGATGGGTTTTATGCTGTTTTTAGGGTGCTTGTAGGGCTTTTGTTTATGCAGCATGGCGCCCAAAAATTGTTTGGAATGTTTAACTTCCAGGCTGCCCCCGTTATGAGCATGTTTGGCGTGGCTGGAGTCATAGAATTTTTTGGAGGACTTGCAATAGCTTTGGGCCTTTTCACAAGATTGGCTGCTTTGGTATCAGCAATTGAAATGCTGGCAGCGTACTTTATTGCGCATGTTCCAAATGGGCTTGTGCCAATTTTAAATCAGGGCGAATTGGCATTGCTCTACTTTGCTTCATTCCTGATATTAATGGTCTATGGGGCAAGGAAATTAAGCCTTGAAAAGGCATTGCTGAAAAAAGAAATGTTTTAATTCTTTATTTTTTATTATTTTTTTATTTATTTTGAGCCAAAAGCAAGCAATCTTTAAAAATAGAGTCCTATTACTTCTATGCTATGCCGATAGAATATGACAGGAGATTTGATGAAAAACTTATGGCATTTGAAGCTTTTGCTAAAGACATTTCCGCAATTAAAAGGCCTTGTCCAGAGGCATTTTTAGACATAAGCAGCAAACTTGGAATATCAACTGTTATATTCACTGATTCTGAATATGGAGCAAGGCACACTTATAGCCTATTAGGTGTAAATGAATTAAATCCCATAAGTGAAAGTTGGGCCAGCCTTTCTGTCACAGTATGGGACCCGATTATTGGATTTGTATCAAAACCCAGGGACGGAACATCGGCAAGAAGCGCCAAAGATGAATCGTTATATTTAAGGGCAATGAAGAAAATAAATGGTGTTGATAGGGGCCTAGTTTTGTTACCCGGAACCAATACATTTGATGACTTTGCTCGATTCGACCAAGAAGTGCAATTTTATGTAAGCCCTCCATTAGCCGAATCATTGCAGTTTGAAAAAAAAGGAGCAGAACCAAAATTTGAGATGTATTTGAGAATATTTGAAGCCCTGCGGCAAAAATATGGGATGTTAAAACTGCCTATAGGGCCTGTACAAGACTTATCCAGAAAAATGTACAGTTGTTTATACTATAACCTATTTTATGCAATGCATGATAACTTAAGAGACCCAAATAAAGAATCCAAACTGGACAGGAAATCAATTGAAAAGTTTATTGCAAAAGAATTACTAAGTTGAAAATGGGCAAACTAAAATCATGGCTCATGGAGCTGAGAGCGCCTTTCCTTACTGTTACAATAATCCCCGTAATTCTTGGCGCCTTGGTTGCAAAATCGCATTTCGGGGCCATTAATTACCCTTTTTTAGCTCTTGCGCTGTTGGGCGCTGTTTTTATTCATCTTGGCACAAACATAATTAATGACTATTTTGACTACAAAAAAGGCACTGACAATATTAATGTTGAGTTCATAAGGCCTTTTTCAGGCGGCTCAAGAATGGTACAAAATAAATTATTGAGTGAAAAAGAGGTTTTGGCAGGAGCGATTATATTTTTTATTTTAGGATTGCTGATTGGGATTTATCTTGCATTTAAAGTAGGAATCATTGTCTTTTATTTGGGAATTTTTGGCATTTTATCTGCGATTCTTTATTCAGCATTTCTGAGCTCTTATTTTGTTGGAGAGGCCCTGGTTGGGTTTAATTTCGGCATTATAATGGCGCTGGGCAGCTATTACGTGCAGGCCAAAACTATAAACTTTGATGTTGTTTGGATTTCACTGCCTCTGGCTTTATTAACTTCATTGATTTTATGGGTAAATGAGTTTCCTGACTGCAAGGCTGACAGGGAAAGCGGCAAAAAAACAATGGTTGTTAGGCTCGGAAGGAAAAACGCCTCATTAATTTATTCTGTTTTTTTGATTTTTATTTTTATTTATATTATCGGGCTTAGTTTATTGGAAAATAACTTTTTACTGTTGCTTTCATTAATAACTCTGCCGTTGGCATTGGTCAGCATTTTTAAAATATTAAAATATTACAATGAGCCGAAAAAGATGTTTGCATGCTACCCTTTGACAATTATCATGCATCTTGCGATTGGCGTTGTGCTTATTCTGGCATTTTTATGAATATTTTTTATTATTTATAAGTGGTTAAAATAGAAATATTTAAATAGAGACTCATCTTTGCTTAAATGAAAATGAGCACTAATAAAGCTATTCCAAGAATGCAAAAACTAAATGAGCAGGGAATGAATATAATGGAATCCCAAACACCAGATAGGTTTGACCTTGCGATAGATCACTATCATGAAGCTGCTAGGATTGCTGTCGCTACAGGGGGAATTCCTGACTATGAAACTGAATTCGGAGTAAACGCGGTTCACGCTAAGTTATTTAGGGGCGATAGCACAGAAAAACTGCTGTTGGAACTCATGACTATTTTTGAATCGAATCAATTACAACAAAGAGGAATAAAACACCCCTCCCATTATGGTTTTGCCAGAGTATTAGAGGAAGTAGGTATTGTACTCAAATACCATAAAAGAATATTAAATTCTCCTCATGACGCTCTTGCTTCTTTATATGATTGTTTTAAGAGTTATACGGAAATTCCTAACTTAAGAAGTCCTTTTTGGTACGCTGCTTCTGGTGTTTTAGCTAGCGCTGGTGCATCATATTTCAGTGCATTGGATAATTTAAGTAATGAAATCATGAATAAGAAAGCAGTTGATAGTGCTTCCCATAGAGTGTACAGTATAGAATCCACAGTGTTCTGGGATGAGTCAAAATTTTTAGGACAAAATAAACCCATGCATTGGGCAGACTTACGTAACAGCGAGTTATTTGCTAGAGTTGGGTTAGAATCAAGACTAAGAGACGGTGAGACGTCTGGATACGAGCTTATGAATGCATACCAAACCCTCGGTGTTCCTCAAGTCGATCTAGGGGGGAGGGATCCTAAAAAACATGCTGAAGCTGAAGAAAACTACAATAAAGCCATTGCTCTAACCAAAGATGAGGAAGGTAAGATTAGATTTATGCTCCCCTTCTCCGTTTTGCAAGCGAGGATGGCATGGTTCATCCATAATGCAAGGCCTGAAAATGAAGTCGAGATTGAAAGACTTATGGCTATAGTCCTTGAGCACCAAAAAGATAAAGGAACAGCATGGCCAGTTATAGTAAAAATGGATCTACGAAGAGACATGCTTGCGCTAGCAGAAAGAGCAGAAAGGCTAGGAGCAACCTATGCAGCGGGAATTAGGGCTATGTATGCAGGGTCAATATAATAGAGTTGTTAATAAAATAAAATTTCATGCCATTGTACGAGTATTATTGCGAAAAGTGCGAAAGGACATACGAATTGCTTCAGAAGGTAGGTGTGCCAACTACAATTCAATGTGAATCGTGCACTGGTTTAGCGGAAAGGGTTGTCAGTGCTTTTTCTACAACAATAAAAACGCAATCTGAGGACAGAGCTAATAAAATTGATCCATTAGGATTAAGAAATGTAAAGGATCCCGCTCAAAGAGAAAAAATAATAGCTAAGGAAAACCTTAGACAGCTATCTAGTGATTAGAAATTAAATGAAACAAAAAACTATTTAAATAATCAAAAATTGAATTCTTTAATGAAAACAATATTTATTATATTGATGTCAATAATAATTATTCTGCCTATTGCCTATTACCTTGTTTCCCCCGCATTTATTGTAAATGAAATTGAGGAAAAATCCCCTTTGGAGGCATTGGAGATAAAAGATTCGATGAATACAATGGATGCTGCCACAAAAGCAGAGTTTGAAAAGCAGGTTGGGGAAATGAAGGATAAGATAATTGTTGCGCAGGATGAGATGCCGCCAAAGCCAGAAATCATCTCGCAGGGCGAATTTAAGCCAGGCGCCCATGATGTCAAGGGAAAGGCATTGCTCATTTCCGCAGATGCAAAAAAGGTATTAAGGTTTGAGGATTTTGAGACAATTAACGGTCCTAACCTGCACATTTACCTTTCAACAGAACTTGGAAATGGAGATTTTATCGACTTGGGGGAAATAAAGGGCACAAAAGGCAGCTTTAATTACAACTTAGATTCTTCCATAGACACTGAAAAATACAACAAAGTGCTTGTGTGGTGCGTTCCATTCGGCGTTTTGTTCAGCTTTGCAGACATAGCTTAAGCATTTTTGGCAGAAACCGCCATGCCAATTGATTGTGCTGATTTAAAATCATCTTTGATATCTTCTTTGCCCTTTATTTTTAAATCTGTTTCAACTACAGATTCAATGACAGCCCAGTAATAGTCAATGAATTTTAGTACCACTGGATTTTTGATATTTAACTTGTACATCTGTGCTTTGCCGACTTTCCTTGTAAGAGTTATCCATTTATCCTTTACGAGCCCTTTCTTTAATTGTTTAATGCAGGGATAACTTACCTTAGAGTATTTGGCAATCTCTTTAAGCGAGTAGTCAAAGTCCTGTGCAACTATTAAAAAATCAAGAACTTTGTCTTTTGGAGTATGCCCCTCCCTTTCCAAAAATACTGATCTTTCTTGCGGCATATTGTGTGTGTGAGTGTGCAAGTATATAAAGCTTTTTATTTATCCCACAAGGGATATAAATATATACCTAAAAAGATAAGATATTTAAATAAGCTTATTTTGGGGCAGATTATTAAAGTCAATAAAAGCGACTATATAAAATACAGCAGATTCATACTAAGAAAACTTCATAGAGCGACATGTTATGGCAAAGGTTCGATGTACGAAGAAAATGTTGTGGCAGGGTTGCCTGACAGAGGGATATCCAAAGAAGTGCTAGTCGCCTTGGTAAAACAGGCTATCTGCTGCAAAAAGAAAAAGGGACACGGCTGGAAATACTATCTAAACATGGAACGCTATGACAAAATAAAAGAGATTATTAAAGAAACAGGAAAAGACTCTATTATTCCGGTTTTATTGATGTTATGAAACTAATAAAATAAAAAGATGAGCATATTGGAAAATAAAAAAATCGCGATAATAGGCGCGGGCGTTGCAGGCATTCTTGCGCTGCAGTTATTGAAGAAAAAAATAAAAAACGCGGATTTTGTACTGGTTGGCGACAATGGCTCCTTTGTTTTTACACCCCGCTTGACAGAGATTCTGAGCGAAAGCTTGCATGAAAAGTATGTTGCCAGGCCTGTTTCTATCTTTAAGGATAAAAATGTTCATGTCATTATTTCAAAAGCAAAAAAAGTTGATTTAAAAAATCAGATAATTTTTTTGAAAAATAATGAAAAAATAAAATATGACATTGTTGTTTTTTCGCAGGGGGCCAAAACGAATTTTTTGAAATTGAAAAATGCCGAGAAATGCTGCCTGCAGTTTAAGGACTATAGAGATGTGGAGAAATTAAGAAACAAAGTGCTAAGCGACTTAAAAAGCATCAATGGCAAAAAAAATAAAAAGTTGAGTATCGCATTGATTGGCGGCGGCGCGACAGGCACGGAGCTGGCTTTTGCCCTGAAAGAGCTTATTTTAAAAAACAGGAAAAAATATCCCAATGCCAGAATAAACAACAATGTTGAAATTTCTGTATACCAGGGCTCAGGCACTATTGTCAAAGGCTCCCATCCCTACATTGTAAAAAAGGCCTATGAAGAGGCAAAATTGCTCAATATTAAAATATTTACAAACCACCACGCAACTGATATTAAAGACAATACTATTTTCTTCAGGGAAGATAAGCCGAAAAAAGCTGATATTATTGTCTGGGTTGCAGGAATAACCCCGAATGTAATTGAATTTGATCCAAAAATCGGACTGCAGGATAATGCAATACCGGTAAGAAAAACATTGCAGTTAAAAGATTTTAATAATGCATTTGCAATTGGCGACTGCGCATTTTCTTTGGACATGGAAAACAAGCCCTATCCCAAAACAGCTCAGATTGCGGTGCAGCAGGCCTTTCATGTCTCAAGAAACATTATGTTTTTAATCAAAAATAAAAAATTGAAGCCATTTAATTACAAAATAAGGGGCTATTTCCTTGCATTAAGCCATTACAAGGCGGCAATTTTGTTTTTATTCTTAAAATTTAATGGAAAATTTGGCTGGAGTTTCAGGGATTTTTATTATAAGTATATTTTCAGGAAGCTTATGGGAAAATAAGTATTTTTTGGAAGATTACATAATTAATCTTTTTTTTATTATTTTATTTTTTGCAGTAATTTGAGCTTTATTTTCGATCCATATATCCTCTATCGTATTGGCTCATAATCAATTCTTCTGCAGAAGCAGCTACACTCTCTCTAGATTCAGCAACATTCTGGGTTCCACCATTTTTCTTAGTATGAATATGCCTTTTGCTTATTACGAACGGACAACTATTGCTCAATAGATTTTGTCCGTGAGTATAGTAACTTAATTTTGGATTATTTCACAAACTCTACATTAGGCATCTCCTTAAATTGGCGGTCCCCGGTAAGGAAAGGAATTCCTGCATTTTTGGCCATGATGTAGCCTACGCAGTCAACGTATGATAATCTCTTTTTATAATGCTGCTTCCTGAAATCCATTGCCTCAATAATAGCCCCATTGCTGATTGGCGCAATCAGTTCCTCATATCTTTTGAAAAGCTCCAATGCAGTTTTTTTATCATAGGCAAGAATTAATTGGTAATACAGCTCCATCAGGTTTAGCTGGGTTGTAATTATCCTGGCATTTTTGGTGTAAGCCTTATAGTTCGGATTGCCTACAATTATCTCATAAAATGCGTACGTATCGAAGAAAAAGCTAATCATTCCAGCCAGCCCTTGCCCTGTCCTTGAATTCCTGCCCAGACAGTTTCCTCTTTAATCTGCCAAAAGTGTCAGAGATATCCATTACCTTGATTATCTCAAACTTTACCCTGCTTTTGGGCCTTATTTTTTCCTTCTCTGCGAGTTCTTTAGGAATTATAAATCCTATTGAATCTCCCCATTTTCTCGCTACTGCCTCAGCTTCCATTTTGCATCACCTAATTATATTTTTAAGTTATATTATTGATTATATATAAAAATATAACATAATATATAAATCTTTCTGTTTAATCTATTATAAAGAACTGGCTTATATATTTCACGCGCGGATGTCCAGTGGGTGTTTTAAAAAATGATACTTTGCAGTTATTTTATTTTTCAATACGCTCCGCAATTCTAGTGCGAGGCGTTGCTGTCAAGCACATCGCAACGCCTCGCCTATTTATTAATGAATACGTCCGAGGCAAAAATTAGTGGCAGGACAATTTTTGCCGAGTGTAATTATTGTGAACGGAGCGAACGTGTTTAATTTTATCTTGAAATTAATGCAACTTAGTAAAAAGAATTCTCACATCTTCTCCAGCACATCAATCCCCAATAAGCCTAGGCTGTTTTTCAAGACATGCCTTACGCATTCTATAAGCATCAGCCTTGCCTTTTTCACATCTTCCTTTTCCTTCAGGATATTGTATTTATGGTAGTATTCGTTGAAGGCTTTTGCAAGCTCATAAGAGTAATTTGCAATAAAATGCGGCTTTAGCTGCCCTGTTGCACTGTCCACTAATTCATTGAATTCGCTTAATTTTGTCATTATATCAATTTCTTCTGCTTTGTCCAACAGGGAAAAATTAATTTTAGAATCAACTTTCTTACCGTGTTTTTTCAGTATGCTTGAAATTCTCGCATACGCATACTGTATGTAAGGGCATGTCTCTCCTTCAAAGCTCAGCGCCTGCTCCCATGAAAAGACAACATTCTTTTCAGGGCTTACCCTCAAGATGCTGTATTTTATCGCGCCATAGGCAATCTTTTTCGCAGCCGTGTCATCATCCTTATTGTACCTTTTTTTAAGCTCTTCTTTCGCCTTTTTAACGGCTTCCTGCATAAAATCCTCCAATAAAACAACATTGCCCCTTCTCGTGGACATCTTTTCATCCTGCAGCAAGACAAAGGAATAAAAAACAGGCTTTGGGGCTTTTTTCTCAAGCATCAGCAAGGCAGCCCTAACCTGCTCAAAGTAAAGCTTATGGTCTTCTCCTAAAACAACTATATTGTTTCCTTTGCTTATTTTGTCAAGGTTGTATGCAATATCCCTTAAAGGGTACAAGGAAGTGCCGTCGCCTCTTGTCAAAACCAAGACAGGCATCCTCATTCCCAGGCCAAAACCGTCCTCGTCCAAAACAAACCTGTTGTCTTTGTCGAAGAAAAACCTTGCTGTTTTTTCCAGTAATTTCAATACTTCATCCGTTTTTTTGTCCCACAGGTATTTACTTTCATAATCGAAGAAATCATATTTTATCCCCAATTCCGAAAGGATCTTTTTCTGCCCTTCCAGGCATATATTCACGATTTTTTTAAAATTATTTTTTATTTTTTCGTCTCCTTTCTCCAGCTTATTCAACAATTCCAAAACTTCCTTTTCCAATTCCGGATTTTTCTCAATTTTTTTATTTATTTCAATATAAATTTTTAATAAATCATTGAATTTTATATTTTTTTTATTGTTTGAGCCTAAAACAAGCATTGCTATCTGCTTCCCAACGTCATTCACAAAGTAATGGGTTTCAACAGTATAATTCTGGAATTTATGCAAGCGGACTAAAGAATCCCCTATCAAAGCGTTTCTTGCCCTGCCTACATGGGGGCTTGCATTCGGATTTATTGATGTATGCTCAATCAGGATTTTTTTGTTTTTTCCTGAATTGCTGCTGCCGTATTTTTCTTTTTCCTTCATTATTTTTTTAAGCGTGCTTTCAGCTAAAGCGTCTTTATTGACAAAAAAATTGACATAAGGCCCGGTAGCTTTTATTTCTTTGACTGATTTTGTTTTCTTTATCTTATCTGCAAGGTATCTTGCAACATCAGCCGGGTTTTGCTTCAGCTCCCTGGCCAGGATAAAGCACGGGAAAGCATAGTCTCCTAATTCTGGCTTTGGAGGCTTTTCAAGAACTATATCTTTTGCCTTAACCTCTTTTTTCAGTAATTCTGTTATTTCCTCTTCAAAATTTACCATAAGCGAAAATAGAAACAGCTTGAATAAAAAGGTTTCTATATGGGTGATATATAAGCAGATGAATAATTATAATAAATAATAATCCTAGAATTTTACGCCTCGCCAATCTGCTCGGCAATATTTGGCATGTACAGCATTAAGTACGCTGTTGGCATTATTCAGCATTGGCTTTTTTGCTTTCACAACCAAGCTTAACGCGAAATACACTAAAAAAGCGGATTTTTACCTATACCCTCCGCCCTTTCCGCTTTGAGTTGCATAAACAGAATTGCTTTTGGCATTCGGCTCAGTCAAAGATTGAACGTAGCTTTTGTCCAAATCAACTGCTTCCTCATAGCCTATAATCATTTCTCCGTCAATGACAGCCCTTACATTCTTGTACTGGCTTCTTTTCTCAGCCTCAAAATCCTCCTTTTCCTGCTCAAACTCATTTCTAAACTCGCGGAGCATCTGCCTTCTTTCAGCAGTGTCATAATACCATTCTTTGGTTCCTTCGCTGCTTACTTCAAAAACATTTAATTTTTCCTCATCGGCGTTATCTGCCTCAAAAGCTTCATTATCAGAAACGACATAAACATTTAATTGAGACGCTTTCACCTGCTCTTTGGCATTGCAGCTAGTCAAAACAACAATTCCCAATAAAAAAAATAATAATAGCCTCTTCATTAATAAAAGGCATAGAATATGGTATTTATAAAGGTTTCTATTTCTTAACTACTTTTTAATGGTAAACATTTAGAAAAGTATATAAAGGCTAACTTACCTAACATTACTATGGATCATAAAGTAGCCATAGATAGTTTAAAGTGGGTTCGCTCATCAGAAGTGCCTAGACCTCCTCTAAGAGAAGCTGGGTTAGAACATCCTGTTTTTTATGCATTCCAAGCAAGGGCAGAATGGGAGATGTTAAATCTTGCTGAAATTATGGGAGAACAGTTAAAGCAAGAATATGGATTGCATCCAGCTGGACAAAATGGGATAGGACTTAACTGGCGTAAACTAAATGAACGAATATGGATTCCAGCGGATTATTTGGAAGCAATATCAATACATGAAGATGCCCGCTCAATTTTTAGCCATGATGAATCGAATTGTATAGGCATTTTTAATAATGTAAGTCCTGAAGATTTAGAATTGAAACATAAAGTCTTAAGGGGTCCAGATGGTAAGGGTTCTAGCAAGGCAAAAATAGAAGCTCTCACAACAAATCCCGAATGGAGAGAACATGCAAGAGCTTATTCTTTAAGATTGTTATATCATGCTGGTACAAGATATAAAGAATTTGTCAAAAATGAATTTAAACCTGTTTTGGAAGATTTAATCTCTGCATATCAATCAGAAATGCGTAAAATTCAGACCACTAAATGACCTATTTTTTCCCTTTGCCCAGCTTCCTATCCATCGCCTCAACCTTTGCCTTAAGCTCACTTAAGTCCTGCCTTAAATGCCTTAGCATGCCGAACAGCTTTGCATTGTAATAAATCTTAAGAAGTATCATTATGACATAAATGCCAAATATCCCGCCTACAAGAATCTCAAGAATGCTGAAAAGGCTCTGGAACGGCTCTGCAACAGGCCCCAACAGGGGCAGTGTGGCATTTAAGTCTAGCATCAGGATTATACTTCTATTTCCTGTTTATTAACATTTTCATTTTTGATGTAATTTTTCAGGTCCTGTATTGTTATGATTTTTATGCCATGGCTTTCGGAGAATTCCAGCAATTCAGGAAGCTTTGCCATTGTGCCGTCATCTTTCAGAATTTCGCAAATGACTGCAGCAGGATAAAGCCCTGCAAGCTTTGCCAGATCAACAGAAGCTTCTGTATGGCCTTCCCTTTCCAGAACTCCGCCTTCCTCATACCTTAAAGGAAAAATATGCCCCGGCCTTGAAAAATCCTTTGCCTTGAATTTATCATTTGTCAAAGATTTAATTGTTAATGCCCTGTCAAAAACGCTTGTTCCTGTTGTCGTGCCGTTCCTGAAGTCAACGGAAATTGTAAATGCGCATTTGCTTATGTCGTGCGGGTAAACCATCAGGGGCAGATTCAACTCATCAAGCCTTTTTCCGATTACCGGGACGCAAAGAATGCCTCTTGCATGCTTAAGCATGAAATTAATCTTGGAAGGGGTTGCGCTTTCAGCGGCAATGACCAAGTCTCCTTCATTCTCCCTGCTTTCATCGTCAACTATAATGACAAACCTTCCCCTTTTTATGTCCTGTATTGCTTCCCCTATTTTTGAAAACATTTTATCTGAAAAATTTTACTCATTTTTAAGCTTTTTGCTTTTGGAATGGTATGGTTGGATTAGCTATCAAAGGCCTTGTTTTTTATTTGATTTTTTTATTATTTTTTAATTTATAATTTTTTATTGAAAATCTTTATTGTTTTATTTTTAATCGTGTTTATCTTCAATTTCCAAATTTAATTAAGATAATAAGGGGGAATAGGCTTATACCCATCTCTTAATGTTAAAGTGAGGTTCCCCACCCCCTTGGGCTTCTTTTTGCTACAGAGATGAGTTCAGCGCCGAACTTAATATACTTTGCTTTAGAATTACAAATACCCTTCAACAAGCATGTCCTTGCCGATTTTTCTTGTAGTTATGTTCTTGAGCTTTACGGCCTTGTCAACCTTTGTAATGCCCAGGCTGCTTATCGCGCCCAGTCCGTTTCCTATTATTTTTGGCGCCGTGAAAATAAGGACCTTGTCAACAACCTTGTCTTTTATGGCTGATGCGTTCAGGTGGGAGCCGCCTTCAATCATGATTGATGCAACCTGGTTTTTTCCCAGCTCCCTCATCAATTCGCTTAAGTCAACCATGTCCTGCCTGCCTTTTACCACAATTACATTAATGCCCTTGTGGTGCAGGGCATCTATCTTTTTTTTGGGCGCCTTGTTTGTTGTGGCTATGATCACTTTCAAAGGATCCTTAAGCACTTCCGAATTTTCAGGCATCTTCAATGTGCTGTCAACCACTACCTTGATTGGGTTTTTTCCCTTTACAAGCCTTGAATCAAGCTTGGGGTTGTCCCTTAAGACAGTGTTTATGCCTACCATTACGGCATCAACCTCATTCCTTATTTCATGCACAAATTTCCTTGCCTCCCTGCTCGTGATGTATTTTGAGTCGCCTGTCGAGGTTGCAATCTTGCCGTCCAATGACATTGCAACCTTCAGTATTACAAAAGGCTTTTTTGTCTTCATGTATTTAAGATAGGCTTCATTGAGCTTTCTTGCCTTCTCCTTAAGAATGCCGATTTTTGTCTTTATGCCGCGGAATTTTAATTCCCTGAAGCCGTCAACAAGCGGGTTTGGGTCCTCAATGCCTATGACAACCTCTCTTACTCCTGCCTCGACAATGCTTTCAGTGCATGGCGGCGTTTTTCCCCAATGAGAGCAGGGCTCAAGGCTGCAGTACATTGTTGCATTGGCTGCCTTTTTTCCGGCTGCCTTTAAAGCCATTATTTCTGCATGCTCTTCGCCGTACTTCCTATGATAGCCCTTGCCTACAATCCTGCCTCTCTTGACAATGATGCAGCCAACCAAAGGATTTGGGCTTACACTGCCTTTTCCTTTCTCAGCAAGCTTTATAGCTAAATCCATGTATTTCTTATGTGAAATCAAGCAAATCCACCCTTATTCTGGAAATTAGTCCGTTTATTTAAAATTGTTTGTTTTAATTGGGGAATGATAAATTAACCGTTTAACTGCACTAATCCAAAGGGCTCTTTACGCTGCTTACAGAATTCGCGCTCAATCTCAAATAAGCCTGGGTCGTCTTAAGGCTTGAATGCCCCAGTAGCTTTTGGACATAGCTTATATCAATGCCATTCTCTATAAGATGAGTTGCATAGCTCGTCCTTAATGTATGGCAGTGCGCCTTCTTGCTTATGCCCGCTTTCCTTAAGGCATTTTTGACAATTTTTTGGGCTGTCCTGCTGCTGATATGCCTTCCATAATTTTGCGCTGATTCAAACAAATAGCCTGAACTCCTGCCATTAATGAATGCTGCAAAATTTTCAATAAACCTTTCAGAGAGGTTTGCAATTCTGTCTTTGCTTCCTTTTCCTGACTTTACATGGAAAGCCTTTCTCTTAATGTCAAAGTCCTCTATTTTTGCCCTTATGGCTTCGCCAAGCCTCAATCCTGAGCCGTACATGAGCATAAGGAGAAGCCTGTGCTTTTGGCTTTTAGTGGCGCCAATCATGCCCAAAATCTCCTCCTTGGCAAGCACGACAGCCAGCTTGCTTGCCTTTTTCGGGTATTTCAGGCCAAACCTCCTCTTAAGCACCGCCTCGTAATAGAACTTTAGGGTAGCGCACACAAGATGCCTTGTCGCAGACGACTTGTTCAGGTCATAAAGCCTGATAAGGTACCTTTCAATGTCGCTTTTATTGACATCTTTCGGCGATTTGCCCGCAAAATCAAGGAATTTGGAGTTTATATAGAGGTATCTTTCTATGGTTTTCCTGCTATAACCCCTTATCTTCATCTCATCCACAAGTACCCTAAAATCATTCATAACAGCCTTATGAACGCCTTTTATTTAAATATCTCACGCATGTGGATGTCCAGTGTCCAGTGCTTATTTTCATATATAAAACAGCCCTAACACCCGTTTCCCGCAATTAAAACTGCGTGAAACAGGTGTTATACGTAATTTTTAAGCCACCTTGCCGTCGACAACTTTCCTGATGAAAATTCTAAAAACCATCAAAGCTTTTTAGAACCAAAGATTTTTTCAGGTAAAAAATCGCATAAAATTATTTTTAATTTTCTGATTTCTTCGAGAAAGCAAGGGATAAATCCGAAAATGCTAAATGTTACTGCCTTCGTTTAACGCCATAAAGAGAAAACTAAAG
>JAGVXV010000040.1 GCA_018303625.1 Candidatus Woesearchaeota archaeon | reverse complement strand
TCTTGATTAAGATTCATTGATATGGTACCATTACTATCTGGTCCTTGTAGTCCATTTGCTGCACCCAAACAAATACCTTTTGAATAGAAATTGGTTTCTTGTTGACACTTTTCCATCAATCTTTTACCAGTTTCGTCTTCACTAAAATGTGTAAAATTTTGACTTATTGCCCTATTGATTATTTGTTGACCATATTTGCCAAAATAAGTTTTAAACGCAGATTCATGATCAAAAGCCCCAGTACATCCAACTCCAACAAAAGTATCTATAGGACGTTTTGATAAATTTGTCAATATCCAATCACTTCCGTTATTATAATAACCTGCATTGGCTTTTCCATTATCATTATACAATTCTAAACTTGAAAGTGCAGTCCTACATCCATTAGAGAATCCTACATAACTAATATTCGTCTTGTTAGAATAAGCTTGTACCCCAGAAATAAGTGCCGGCCAATAATATTGGGTTAAATCAGAAAATCTGTAATTTGGACAGGTGGCACATTCAGTATTTGGTCCTCCAGTAATCTCTATCAGCCATGTATCCCTTGGCTTATTAGTCCCAACTCCTCTAGCAATTTCAAACCCAAACCTTTCCCACGTAAATAAATTACTCCACAAACCTCTCGCTAAAACTACAGGCTGAGAATTAGAGAACTGCTGGAATTTAGGGCTTAATTCAGCATTAATATGTTTGATTCTTAATGAAGTGTTATCATTAGTTGTTAGTACACGCTTAATCGCTAAAGTAGAAACATCTGAATTCAAAACATTTTCCACAACTTTAGCAAAGTTAGCATTATTCTTTCTATATTTAGCTTGGTTTTCATCCGTATGCAGATAATCAAATACAAACAAACCATCCAAATCTTCTTCTGAGATGTAGTCAATTCTTTCAGTTACAGCTTTAGAAAAGTAGAATTCTTGATTATCCACTAGCTTTCTTAATGCTGCTAATTCACCATCAATTTCATTGACTGCCAAACCGTTATAAGGCAGGCCTTCACTTTTTGTTGTAAAAGTTATAATGTTATTTTCAAATTTCCAATTCTTTTTATCGGTAGTTTGCAATCCTCTTGGTATATTTGAATTCTTTCTGCCAATGTAAATCTTGACCTCTGCATTAGCTTCTGATACTAAATCAATGTAATCGTCCAGGAAGTTGCTGTAAACTGCGTTTAGCACAGCATAATCTGTTGAAACATCAACATAGGCTTTAGTTGCTGGGCGAGCTGCTTTTCTGACATAGTTATTGCTCTCGTCTACCTCAGCTACAACATTGCTGAAATCAACAAATACGGAAACAAAATAAGTTTTATTTAAGTCCCACAATACAGAGACGTTTTGATTTTGATAAGGGTTAATGTTTATTATTTTTGTTTCAACTAATGTGAAATCTTGCTTTATGTTTTCGCCTCTGAAGTAGACTTGGACGTTGTTTGCGCTAACCTTTTCAACGTTGATTAAAGCTGTTATGTTATATTTGTTGCCTTGTGATTTTATTGTTACATCTGATGTCTTAATTGATAAATCAGTTTTATTGATGCAAACATTGCAAGTAAAGCTTAAAGAATCATAATCTCCGTTGGTGTCTACTGAGGTAAATTTAGAATCACAAGTTGTATCATCTGAGCATTTAATTGTTACATTATTTGAAGAGCCACAAGTTGAGTCAGATATAGAAATTTCTTTTGAACCATCTAAATCAGTTGTTCCTTGTTGCACACCATTACTGTAAACTTTTAGTCCAGATAATGGGTTTGATTTTGAGTCCGTGGCTATTGCTGCTATTGTTCCTGTGCAAACATTAGCTACAACACAAGGATCTGTTGAGCCACTTTCTATAGTTTTGCCGGGGTCTGTAATATTAATCAAATCATTAGAACATATTTCTGTTTGCGAACAGGTGCTTTGTCTTATCTCCACCCAATTGCCATTGCTGTAATAACCTTCAACTACATAATCAGAGTCATTTAGGCATCGAGTCCTTTTAGTGTCTATGAAATAAGAAACTTTAGTGGTTGCAATCCTATTTCTCTCTGGAGTACCAGTTACGCAATTTACGTAAAATACTCCCCTCGTAGAATTAGTTCCAATAACAGAAGTATCTAATATTGAATGGAAAACACCTAATGAAGCACTATCATCGCAAATTGTCGAACTGCAATCAATCTCAGAGAAATCTGCTTCACAACTATTCATATCATTAGTGGTAGCAGCGAAACAATACTCAACATCTGTCCAATCTAAATCAGTGTCGTAACACTCAGCATCTGTTGTTCCGGGCATTTCGCTTATCTTGACTTGATAATCCCAAGCTAACCATAGTATACCATCAGAAGAACTGCCATCTATAGAAAAATTATCACTGTGGGAAATTGACGCGGCAAGTATAAAAATACTTCTATTCTCACTCACATTATAATAATTAGAATTTATACTGCCATTATTGAATGTAATGTTTATGAAATAAATTCCCTTTTGGTAATTCACATCATCTATAGTTCCCGTTCCGCTTAACCAAAAAATTAAAGTTTCATTAAAAAATCTGTAATTGCTCACATTAAACACTTCATAAAAATAAGATTCATTAATTTGTGTAAAATTGAAAACCTCTAAGTTTATTTGTACTAAACCGTAACCAAACATATCATCTTTTCCTGCTTCACCTAAATCCAAGGCATCATTCCTTAATTTGTTTCTTATTTCTATATTGGTTAATGATTTATTAAACGATTTTATTAAAGCAGCAACTCCTGTAACATGAGGTGCTGACATTGAGGTTCCTGAGGCAGTGTTGTAGCCATTGCCTAAATCAGTTGAATTAATATCAACTCCAGGCGCAACTAATTCCTGCTCAAAGCCGTAGGAGCTGAAAGATGCTAAATCGTCATTCTCGTTTGTTGCTCCGACTGCTATTACGGAGGAATATTTTGCTGGATACAGAATATTATCTGTTCCTCCATTTCCAGATGCTGCAACCAATAAAATTCCATTATCATAAGCTTCCTGCAAAACTTCTTTAAAGATTTGCGAATAGCTTTCAATTCCAAAACTCATGCTTATTATATCCATGTTGTTGTCAATTGCCCACTCAACTCCGGCAATGGCATCTGACAGGCTTCCGGAAGAGGATTCCATTATCTTTACTGTGTATAAATCAACAGCAGGAGAAACCCCTATTAAGCCTTCATTATCTGACAAAGCGGCTATAACCCCGGAAACAGATGTTCCATGGCCATTATTGTCATTATAATCAGCAGAAACAACAGAATATCCGCCAGCAATACTTAAATCTGAATGAGAATCAATTCCAGTATCCAAAACAGCAACTCTAATCCCGGAGCCATTGCTTAAGTTCCAAACAGAATCAGCCTTTACTTTTTTTATGTTAAAAGGTATGTTTTCTTCTAAAATTTCTGTATTCTGCTCCAACTCCATAAACTCAATCTCAGCATCCTCAATCAAGCCTTCAATGTCCTCTATTTTTCCGTTTATTTTGGTTAATTTAAACCTATCAATTTTCTTTTCTAAAGTGACATTAGATAATTTACTTTCATCAATAGAATTCCTAAATTTAATAATAAATTCCTTTTCTTCCTTTTTATCTTTAATATTTTTAAAATAATCTTCAGTTTCACTATTGAGTTTGTTTTTATGTTTTTCAACTATTTCCGTCAGGTTTTTTATCGGTTTTTCAGGCAATGTTACGTTTATTAATTTTGTATTATTAATAGGCACTGTTAAATTGCTTTGATTTATCAAGGTTAAATTTTCTGCAGGAATTGGTAAATTAATAGTTCCATTTATAATAACTGATTCGTTTGTTTGATTTTCAGATGTAACGCCATCTATTGCTGTTTCATTTAATGGTATTGCTGTATTTGTTGCCTCACTTATTGTTTCATTATTTCTTAAAGCTACAAAAGTTATATTCAAGGATTCGTTAAAGCTTATAGTGAAAGAATTTTCAGTAGAATTAGTCAAAGTTGCGCTTACAAAAATAATGGAGCCTAGAATAACAAATAAAGCAGAAATAATTCCTGCCCGCCCCCTTTTTTCCTTTTCCATCTCAATACCTCTTTGCTACCACCTCCAGCCTCATTTAGTCGCATTAATCATTATCTCTACCCTATTGATTATAGATGTATTTGTTATATTGCTCATCTCCAACACATACAATACCGGAGTCAGGTTAAACATGCCAACATGCTCCTCCCCTTTTGTTATGTAGTTGAAGGCCCATACCTTGCTGCCTTTCTTTGCAACCCAATCAAATGTCCCAAAATCCTGCGTATTGTCTAATTTTCTTGCGTATATCTGCTGGTTTGTATAATTTGTATAGCCAGAAAGCAGGGCATTTTGGATGCCAACTCCTATAGCTGCATCACCTCCAGTTTCCAAGCTCGTTATTGTAAGGCTTAATGCCCCAGAAGTGCTTGTTGAATTTTGATTGTTATTTGAATCTTTACAGCTAATGTGCATAGTTGAATCTTCATAGACTAATTCATCTTGCACAGTTAAAGTGCATGCATGGCTTGCTGTCCCTTCTCCAATAGTGCAGTTTCTGCTGATTCCCATAATTGTGTAATTTACATTAGAAATGTCAATTGCACAAAAAGCAGGCTCATTTGTAGTAAATTCTACTGTAGGCGTTGTATCACTAGTAGAACACTGATTCGTTTCGCCTGTTCTCCAATTTATGCAGCCTTCACCGCCTTCTGACGTCATGTTGTAGGAATTTTGATTTATTTCTGGCGGTGATGTATCAGGTTCAGCTCCAGTTGTCTGTTCTGCATCCGGCAAACAATAATACTTACTGCTTAACTTTGCTATTTCGCTTGAATTTAAGGTTTGGTTGAAAATAGTAAAGCATTGTGCAATGCCCTCAAACTCCCTGTTTTCTGTTGCAGGAGTATAATCCCAGCCAAGCCTTATAATGCTTTGAATGTTAGGTCCTCCTCCTGCAGTTATAGACCCGCTCTGTCCTACAATAGTTCCGTTAATAAAAACATATAAAAGGCTGACTGTATCATTCCAGTTCCAGCATACTGATTGCCACACATTTGTAGGAAATCCATTAGGTTGAACTCTTGAAAATTCGCTTGAGCCCGTTTGTGGGTAGATAACAACATTCAACTGGTCGCCCTGGTCTGCACCAGTCCAGTAAAATTCTATTCCTCTTGAATTGGCATTTGCATCCGTGCTGTCTAAAAACTTTCTGTATCCGCTTGCCTTTGAAGTAATATTAAACCAACCGCAGGCTGATAAGTTTGTATCTGGATTATTGATAAGAACTTGGCTTCCCTTTTTAGTCCATTCAACATAAGCCTGCGAACTTGCTGGAACATCCATTTCCCAATAGCACCTACACTCTGGTTTATGCAAACTGATGATTTGTTGTACATAGTTCCAGTCATGCCAGAAGCGACATTCTTATTTGTTGAATTTTCAATGGAAGCATTGATTGTTGGCTGTTTAAAGATAGTAGCATTAATTAGCTTTCCCACGCTAAAATCTGCTTGTGCATTTACTATACTGACTAACAAAAACATTGCAAAAATCCCAATTAAAATTATCTTTTTCATTGTGGCACCTCCGCAAGAGGCAATTTAAGCAGGTGGAAGCTAGGGTCATTTTCAATAAAATCTTCTCTTGAATTTTTGTACAAAGTTTTTATGCTGTTATCGCAAATCTCAAATCTTTGGCAGCTTGTACCGCTTTTGCATCCATGAAATTGGCCATCATTGGCTCCATCGTATCTAGATTGACAAGTTACAATCAAACAGCTGTTTTCCTGGCTGTAAATGCATGGCCCCCATTCAGAATAGTCTATTTGCTTCTTTAAAACAGCAGTTCCTTGGTCAATGGAAATAATAAATTCCTTGTTTGGCCTGCATTCTGTGGTGTTTTTTACTAAAGTAATTTCTCCAGTTTTGCACTGGAAATTCCATGTGTTTTGCTGCAAAGAGCAGGCAGTATTTGGACCCGAGGTATTTAAGCAAGTTGTATAGTTATTGTAGTAAATGCAGTTATTGTAAATATTCTGGATTTCATTGTAAAAAGCGGTTTTGCATGTTTCTGTTTCCTCCAAGCTTATTGCTGGAGTTATTTGGCTTGTTTTGATTTTAGTGCTTATTATTGGGGCTAATTGGCTGAAAACAGCTACAGAAAAAAGAACAGCTGCTACTATAGCCAATAATATAACATTTATTTTTTTCATGAAAATTCACCTCGAATATTGTTTTTTGAAGACAAGATAATTTGCGATAGATAAAAAGAGCTGGAGAAAGGTTTTCTAATTAAATTCAAAACTTTAATTGAGATTCTTGCACCCCCTGCCTTAATTACCAAAAAACCACTATTTAAATGTTGTGTTATTCTTGGATATGTGCATAGCAAAATTTAAATATTACTGTATAGAACCAAAATCAAATAATTTTGCGAGGGGTTTTTGATGAATGTCTTAATAACCGGGGGATGCGGGTTTATAGGCTTTAACCTGTCAATGTTCCTGAAGCAGAAGGGCTTTAACGTCATTGCAATGGACAACCTGGTAAGGAGAGGCGTTGAATTATCCAGGGAAATTCTTGAAGACAGGGGCGTTGAGTTTGTACATGGAGATATAAGGAATATAGAAGATTTCAGCAATATAAGCAAAAAAATCGATATCATATTAAATACTGCTGCAGAGCCGTCTGCAATTGAGGGATACAAAAACCCCTATTTTGATTTTACGAATAACTTCTTGTCTGTCGTCAATGTGCTGGAGCTTGCAAGAAAGAACAAGATTAAGGTGATACAATGGAGCACAAACAAGGTTTATAGCGGGGACAAGATAAATGGCATAAAAAGAAAGGAGCTTGGAACAAGATTTGAGTTTGACGATGAAAAATACAATGATGGCATTGATGAGAGCTTTTCTGTTGACGGCAATGACCACTCCATTTACGGCCTGACAAAGCTTTCTGCTGACTTGTTCTGCCAGGAATATGCCAATGCATTTAACCTGAACATAATCGTTAACAGGTTTTCCTGCCTTGGCGGGGAATGGCAATGGGGGCTTCCAAAACAGGGATGGTTCAGCTGGTGGCCCATAGCTTTTGTTTACAAATTCCCCCTGATGTACATTGGCTGGAAAGGAAAGCAGCTGAGGGACGTGCTTTACATCAGGGATATATGTGAACTGGTATTAAAGCAGATTGAAAGCATAGACGACTTTAAAGGAGAAGTTTTCAATGTAGGAGGCGGCGTTAAAAACACCATGTCCTTGATTGAGGCGACAAATTACCTGGAAAAGAAGATGGGATTTAAGCCAAAAATAAAATACGAGCCAAATCCGAGAAGGGCAGACCAGTGCGTTTATGTAAGCAACATAAAAAAGGTATGCTCTACATTCAACTGGAAGCCGAAAGTAAGCCCTGAGGCCGCAATGGACAACATACTGAATTGGGCGCAGAAAAACAAGGAACTGCTGGATAAGGTCTACAAATAATCTCAGTCATAATTATGAAATTATCCGACTTTTTTGAAAATTCATATTTGATTTTAATATTCTCTGTATTATTGCTAATAGGCAACGCCAATTTATGGGATAACGAATTAAAGCACGATTTTCCTTATGGTTACCTGGCTTCTGACGCATTCCAGCATCAAGTCCGGGCTGAAGCCATAAAGGACGCCGGAAATTTCAGGCTTGAGGCAAATTACATATCGCGCAGCTTTGAAAATGCTGTCGGAAGGTATCCTCCGGTAATCTACCATCTTGCAGTTATATTTTCTTATTTGACCAAGCTGGAAGTTTATGATTCAATTTATTTTATTGTATTTTTCCTTGCCTCATTGTCAGCGATAATGATGTACCTAGTGATTAAAGGCATGAGCAAGAATGCCGCCTTGTTGTCATTGCCATTGTCATTGCTTGTGTTTGCAGGCCCCGCCTATATCGGCTTTACGTGGGGCCACTGGCCCTCAATAGTTGCGCAATTTTTTCTTGTGGCACTTTTCTGGAGCATTTACAGGATTGAGCTTGAAAAGTCATTTTTGCTGATTGGGATTTTTCTGGCAGCGATAATCATGGCGCACACCTCGGAACTTGTTTTTGCATTATTTTTTATCTTTGTTTTCTTGGTTATTAGCTTTGCATTTAAGAAAATTGATTTTAATTTGTTGAAAAAAATAATCCTTGGCGGAATTCTTGCATTAATGCTGTCGTCTTATTACCTGATAATCTTCAGGTACAGCTGGTTTGTTGCACAGCCGTATTCTTTTGCCGTAAAGCCCCTCTGGGAGGGAAACCCGGGATTTTATTTGGTGAATTTTCAATTATTATTAGTTTTTATTTTGGCGGGCATTTTGCTTTCTTTTGCAAAAATCAAAAATATGCATATTGCATTTCTGGCCGGGATAAGCATGCTTATTATGGGCTTTGGAAACTACTTTGGCTTTGATTCAAGAGCCTTTCAATTAAGGTTTTTCTGGCCGGTTTACCTTTCAGTTTTTTTCGGATTCGGCGCTTACACTATTTTAAGATTTTTCATAAAAAAATGGAATTTGATTTACTCAATCTTATTGGGAGCTGTCTTTTTAATACTTATCTTAGGCTTGATAAAAATCCCCTACATTCCAGCTTATCAAAAAATAACAACGCAGGGGATAATGGACAGTTTTCATTGGGAAGGCTTAAAATGGCTGGGTGAAAAAACTCCTGAAAAAGCCAGGGTATATTTCTTTTATGGGGACATTTACAGCCAGGATGCCCTGCTTAGAAACTCAAAAAGGGTGCATTTTTTAGTCGATCCGAATGATTTTATTGACAATATAAACAAGAGAAAAATATCCAGGGAGTATGTGACAGAGCTGCCTGGCGATGGCGGAGGAGGCATAGTTTACAGGAAAGGCCTGTTTTCGTTCGGGGACTATGACAGAGAAACTGACAGGGGATATTTTTTCGGGAAAAAGGACATATGCCAGTTTGACTATTATGTCTTTGACAAGGTTTCAAGCCAGCAAGTTTTGGCGCAGTATAATTTATTAATAGCCAATGAGCTGCTGAAAAATAACTTTACAAGCGTGGCTTTTGAAAACCAGGTTCTGGTAATACTGAAAAACAACAATGTAGGGGCTGATTGCATTGAAGAAAGAAGCTTTTAATGAATTAAAGAGGGAATCAATTTATATTGGAGCATTATTTATAATTTTTTTAATAATTTTTAAAATAATATTTTTCAAAGAAAGCTTTTTTATTGTTTTAAGGACGGTATTTTCTATTTTCTGGCTCTTTGTTTTTCCAGGGTATTCTATTATGCTTTACTGGAATGAAAAGCTTGATTTTATCGAAAGATTAGTTATCGGCGTTGCTTTGAGCGCAGCGGTGATAGGAATAAGCAGCTATTACATTGGATTGGCCGGGCTGAATATCAAATATCATGGAATCATTCTGCCTTTGGCTTTGATGATATTCGGCATAGCTATAACTTTAAAAAAATAATTATTTTTTCTGCTTATACTTCTTTAAAGCGAATCCTATTAAAATCATCAAAATAAAAGTTATTATTATCCCAATCCTGAAAGATATAACTAACCCAAGCAGGTAAACTATTGAAGGAAAAATTCCAATGCCAAGGAAAAATGAAAAAATGAGCTTTTCCTCAGAGGTTAAATCAAAGTTGTTTAAAATCAGGTAAACTGGCAAAATAAATATAGCAAATACCCCCAATGCCAGCCTTAATCCAGCCATTCCGAAAACTATAAAGAAGAATGCTGCTATTAAAATCAAAACAATTCCGGCAAACAGCTTATTGTCTAATTTCATTTTTGAGGATACTTATAAATCCTGATATTGTTCTTATTGTATAATAAAGTGAAATTTTCCAGCGCTGCTGATTCAAATTCCTGCAGGCTTTTTATCCTTGCCGGGTCATTTAGCAAAATTGAGTTAGTATAGTCAACAAATATGTAATCATTTAAAAGATGCTGCCTGGCTTCCTCTGCCGTAAATGACTCAAAATGCCTGTTTAATCTTTGGGAGAATATTGCCATCCAAGGCAGCTGCTTGTATAATTGGTCTGGAACTCCGACAACAGAGACATTATAAGCTACCGGGACATTTTCCATTACCCACAGGCTTGCCTCATACTGCACCTGGTTTATCCTGCTCAAACCCTGATAAGCCCCTTTCAGCATCTCTATGTTTTTTCCGTTTATTGATATCGCCAATATGACAAATAAAGCGACAATTGCATATTTCAGATAATCCCTTAACGGCTTTATTTTTATAAATGAAGAAATATAAACAGCGCCTATTGCTGTCAATGGAGCGAATATATGGGCAGTTGCTGACAATGACCTGTGCAAGAATGTTGCCTTTCCAAGCAAATCCCTATGGAGGACTAAGTACAGGCTGACAAGCCATGCAAGCAAAAATAAGTCCCTTCTTTCCCTTCTGAATGCAAGAAAAAATATTCCGAGCAATAAAAACGGCAATGTCCACAAGCCATTCATTTCCCTGAATGAGAAATAAGCTTCAGGAACAGAGCCTTTGAAATCCTCCGGATTTGGCGACCAATGAAACAGTCTTGAGAAATCCTTGGCTTTTGATTCAGTTTCCTCTAAAGCAAACCTTACAAAGACATTTCCTGTCTGGTAGGGGAAGATTGCAAGCATGACAATAACTATTAAAATGCAGGAGATCATATGCTTAAAGTTAAAGGGAATCTTTCTTTCCTTGAAGAACAAAAAGGCAAAAAGTACAATCAGGCCGAAAATTGAATGGAAAGCAACCAAAGGATGGATGTAAATGTCAATTGCAAACAATATTGCTGTCAGGTACAGATAAACCGGCTTTTCATTTCCTTCTGCATAGGAAAGGTAGTATTTGTAAAAGCAGTAAAGGATTAATGGCACAAACGCGTAAGACAGCCTTTCAGGCCACTGCCCCCATAAAAAAGGCAGAAAGTCCCTTGGAGAAAAGACCAAAAGCAATGCTGACAAAATAGCAGGCAGAAAGCCAAACAGCGCCCTTATCACAAAATAAACAGAAACTAGTATTGCAGTTGAGAAAATGGCGTTCATTATGTATATCGGAACAACCCTTTCTCCTGCTATTATCTGGATTATTGCAAAATCAGTATGGTAAGGGGGATGGTACCATAATGTATGCGGCCGGTATAAGTTATCAGTTCCGTAGCGGAAATCAATGTAATGCGGCAAATTGACAAGAGATTTGTCGTTTACAGCCATGTAATCTCCAACTTCTACATGGGAAATTGCATCATATTCGCCGTAAGGCATATTGCTTTTTTGCAACGGCAAAGTCCATAGGTATATAGCTGATAAGTATAGGGCAATGAATATTGCAGTTTCAGCCCATGCTTTGCTTATTTTCATAGACAACAATAATTTATGAATGTTTATAAATATTTAGTTTAGGGAAAACTTTATATTAGGCTGAAAATTCTCCAGGAGCATGAACATTTTGATAATAAAGCTTGGCGCAATAGGGGATGTATTGAGGACAACTACCATATTGCCGGGGCTAAAAGATAAATATGAGAATTGCAGAATAAGCTGGGTTACGAAAAGGGAGTCTTTTGACATTCTGAAGAATGATAATTTTATTGATAGTATTTTTTTGATGGATGATAATTTAAAAGAAAAATTAAATGATGAAAATTTTGATTTGATAATAAGTTTGGATGACGAGCCTGAAGCATGCAAATTAGCTTCCTCCCTGGAGGCAAAGAGGATTGTCGGGGCTTATTTAAAAGATAATAAAAGGGTATATACTGAAGATTCTGAATTATGGTTTGACATTGGGCTTATCTCAAGGTTTGGCAGGAAAAAAGCTGATGAATTAAAGGCATTGAACAAAAAAACCTACCAGGAGATTTTGTTTGGGATTTTAAAAATCGAAAATAAAAATTACGAGCCGCAATTAATCCTGGATAAAAAAAGCATTGAATTTGCAAGGTATTTTTCCAAAAAAAACGATATCGGGAAAAATTTGGCGATTGGAATCAACACCGGCGCAGGGGGAAGATGGCAGGACAAGAAGCTAAGCATAGAAGATACAGCTGGATTAATAGATAAATTAAATAATGAATTAAAAAATGCCAAATTACTTCTTTTTGGAGGCCCTGAAGAAAAGGAAAGGAACAAAAAAATAAAAGATAATATTAAAACAAAAATTATTGATGCCGGCTGCGATAATTCCCTGATGGAATTTGCATCTTTGGTTAATTTATGCGATGTTCTTGTAACATCGGACAGCCTGGCTATGCATATTGGAATTGCGCTGAAGAAGAAGGTTGTGTGTTTTTTCGCGCCCACCAGCCCACAAGAAATTGAATTATACAATAGGGGAATTAAAATACTTCCAAAAAAAGGATGCGTATGCTGCTACAAGCCTAAATGCGATATAGCCCCGGAATGGGATATTGATGAGTTTGTTGAGAGTGTTAAGAGATTATTAAAATGAAAACATTTGTCCTAATCCCAACCTACAATGAAAAAGAAAACATAGCTAATTTAATAAACGAAATACTGAAATTAAAAATAAAAAACATGCATATAGTTGTTGCTGATGACAGCAGCCCTGACGGAACCTGGAAAATCGTGCAGGGAATATCAAAAAAGCAGAAAAATGTGCATTTATTGCTGAGAAAAAAAGACAGGGGAAGAGGCTCTGCCGGAAGGGATGGATTTATTTATTGTTTGAAAAATAAGGCAGATATTATTGTTGAGATGGACGCTGACTTCAGCCATAACCCAGAATATATACCAATAATGCTGAAAGAAATAAAAAATTATGACATTATCCTTGGCTCAAGGCAGGTTAATGAGGGAAAAGACGTGGGAAGAAGCCTGTTAAGGAGGATGATAACAAGGCTTGCCAATTTATACATAAGGGTAATGCTTGGCCTAAGAGTAAGGGACTGCAATTCAGGTTTCAGGTGCTTTAAGAGCGGTATCCTGAAAAAAATAGAGCCGGAAAAGCTTGAGTCAAAAGGCCCTTCAATTGTCCAGGAGGTTTTGTTCAAGGCGCATTTGAAAAAAGCAAGAATCGTGGAAATCCCAATAGTTTTCATAAACAGGAAAAAAGGCGTTTCAAAGCTCGGAATAAAGCAGCTAATGCTGGCTTATGTAATGGTTTTGAAGCTGAAGCTGAGGCATTTGTCAGGTTTAATATAATATTAATAATTGCGAGCCATTGAGCGAGCCTAAAATACGCCGTAGGCGGATTGATTAAAAGTTAGGTTAACAAAATCAAAAAATGAAAATAGCTATTTTAACTCCGACATTTTCGCATTACAGCGGGATAGACAGGGTTGTGCAGCTGCAGGCAGAAGACTATGCAGAAAAAGGCAACAAAGTCGCTGTCTTCGCGCTTGAGGCTGAAATAAAGCCGAAAGGCTACAATCTGGAAGTTTTGGGAATGCCGAAAAGCCTTTTTCTGCAGAGAGTTTACAGATTGCTGTTTTTTCTTGACTATGGAAAAATTAAAAATGCCGCAGATAAATTAAAAGGCTATGATGTTGCAATAAGCCATTTCTATCCCATGAATTTAATTGCGAGCTATGCAAGGAAAAAATA
>JAGVXV010000006.1 GCA_018303625.1 Candidatus Woesearchaeota archaeon | reverse complement strand
TAGTTAAAAAATGGTTCTTTGCAAAGTTTAAGGAATATTCTCTGCCGCAGCTTTATGGTGTCATGGAAATTCATTCAAGAAGCAATATCCTGATTTCAGCGCCGACTGGAGCAACAAAAACCCTGACAGCTTTCCTGTCAATCCTGAATGAACTAATAGATTCAAGTGAAAAAGGAATTCTGGAGAATAGGATTTACTGCATTTATGTAAGCCCGTTAAAGGCGTTGAACGAGGACATAAGGGTTAATTTAGTTGAGCCATTGAAGGAAATGGAGAAAATCTCAGGAAAAAAACTGAGCATAAGAGTCGCTGTCAGGACAGGAGATACTCCGACAAGCGAAAGAGCTGCAATGCTGAAAAACCCGCCGCATATCCTGATAACAACTCCGGAAAGCCTGGCAATTCTTCTGTCATCAATAAAATTTGTCGAGCATCTGAAAAATGCGGAATGGTGCATTGTTGATGAGATTCATGCATTGGCGGAAAACAAAAGGGGCACGCATCTTTCCATTTCTTTGGAAAGGCTGCAAAAATTAAGCCCTGCAATGACAAGAGTGGGCTTATCTGCAACAATTGCGCCTCTGGAGGAAATTGCAAAATACCTGGCAGGCTACGAAAACAGTAAGGAAAGGCCTTGCAAGATTGTTGATGTGCAGTTTATAAAAAAACTGGATCTCAAAGTATTAAGCCCTGTCCCAGATTTGGTTGACATGGAGCACGGGAAGATGCACCATGCAATGTATGAATTGATTGACAATTTGATTCAGGCGCATAAAACAACCTTGATATTTACAAACACAAGAAGCGCAACAGAAAGGGTTGTGCACCATTTAAAGGAAAAATTCCCGAAAAATTACACTGAAAATATTGGAGCGCATCATTCAAGCTTAAGCAAGGTGCATAGGCATTCAATTGAAAATAGATTAAGAGAAGGAAAATTAAAAGTTGTTGTCTGCTCAACTTCTTTGGAATTGGGCATTGACATAGGGTATATTGAGCTGGTTATCTGCCTTTCAAGCCCGAAATCAGTTGCAAGGGCATTGCAAAGGATTGGAAGAAGCGGCCATAGGCTGCATGACATGACAAAAGGAAGGATTATAGTCTTGGACAGGGATGACTTGGTTGAATGCGCTGTTCTGCTCAAAAGCGCATTGGAAAGGAAAATTGACAAAATACACATTCCGACAAATGCCCTGGATGTCCTGGCGCAGCATATTTACGGCATTGCAATCCAGGAAAGAGTGCACATTGAAGATTTATTTAAGCTAATAAAGCAAAGCTACTGCTATAAAAGCCTGCAAAAAAAGGATTTTATGGAAATCATAGATTATCTTGCGGGAAAATATATTTCGCTCGAAGACAGGCACATATACGCAAAAATATGGCATGATGAGGAAACAGGAATGATTGGAAGAAAGGGGAAATTAGCAAGAGTTTTGTATATGACAAACATCGGCACAATACCTGATGAAACTTCCGTCAAGGTAAAGGTAGGGGAGCAGGTTGTCGGCACGATTGAAGAGGCTTTCCTTGAAAGATTAAGGCCAAGAGACATTTTTGTTTTAGGAGGCAATGTTTATGAATTCAAATTCAGCAGAGGGATGACAGCGCAGGTAAATGCATCAGCGAACAGGCCGCCAACAGTCCCCTCATGGTTCAGCGAAATGCTGCCTTTGAGCTTTGACCTTTCGATTGAAATAGGAAAATTCAGGAAACTGATGAATGAGAAATTCTGCCTTGGAAAAGGCAAAAATGAAATTTTAGGGTTTATTAACAGCTATCTTTATGTTGATGAAAATGCCGCTGAATCAATATACAATTACTTCTATGAGCAGTTCAGTTATGCGCAAATCCCCTCTCATAGCAGGATTATTGTCGAGCATTATACAAACGAGCAGGGAATGAAGCATGTTTTTTTTCATACACTGTATGGAAGAAGGGTAAATGACTGCCTCTCAAGGGCTGTTGCATTTGCAATTGCAAGGACGCAGCATAGGGATGTTGAAATCGGCATAAGCGACAACGGCTTTTTTATCGCATCGGAAAAATCAATAAACGTAATGCATTCCTTTAAATTATTAAAATCAAAAGATTTCGGGAAAGTGCTTGACATGGCAATTGACAGGAGCGAAGTCTTGAAAAGGCGCTTTAGGCACTGCGCAACAAGGGCTTTGATGATCCTGAGGAATTATAAAGGGCATACAAGGCATGTCGGCAGGCAGCAGGTCTCTTCGCAAATTTTAATAAATGCCGTAAAAAGGATAAGCCCGGACTTTTCAATTTTAAAGGAAGCAAGAAGGGAGGTGCTTGAGGACTTGATGGACATCGAAAATGCGGCAAAGGTGCTTGAAGGCATTGAAAAGGGGATGATAAAGGTAGAGGAAATTTTCACTTCAACCCCGTCGCCGTTTGCGTTCAGCTTATACGCGCAGGGCATCGCTGATGTGATGAAAATAGAAGACAGGATTGAATTTATAAGGAGGATGCACAAGAATGTTTTGGCGAAGATAAGCTTAAAGAAGGAAGTAAGTTAAATTCCGATAAATTTTTAAACAACAAACTGCATTAACCATTATTATGCCAAGAATAATATTTGACCCAAAAATACTGAATGGAAAAGCAATAATTAAAGGTACAAGAATTTCGGTAGAGTTTGTTATAGAATTGCTGTCATCAGGAATGTCTGTAGAGGAAATTCTAAAAGAATATCCCCATCTCAAAAAGGAAGATATCCTAGCTGCTTTGGATTATGCTGCAAAGACCTTGAAGCAGGAGGAGATTATACAGCCTTCTGAACTTACAAAAAAGAAAATTGCAGCCTAAAATGAATATTAGATTTCTGGCAGATGAGAATATAGCGACATCTTTAGTAAAGTCTTTAAGAAAAAATGGCTTTGATGTCAAAGACATTAAAGAAGAAAAATTATATGGGATTGCTGACAAAGAAGCCCTTGAAATTGCAAAGAAAGAGGATAGAATTGTTATAACTCGTGACAAGGATTTTGCTAATTTATTAAATTTTCCTCTACAACATCATAAAGGAGTCATTTTATTGAGATTTTCGAACCAAGCGCCAAATAATGCAATTAAAAAATTAATTCCTATTTTAAAATCAAAAGTAAAGTATAAGCTTAAGAATTCTTTAGTTATAATTGGTGATGAATTTATTAAAATAAACGAGCGGAAATAAAAGAAAGGACTGAAAAAATGGCTAAAACCCAATCAAAAAATTATGAAGAATGGATTAAGAGTATAGTTAAAAAACATTACGGCAAAAGATGCCCAGACCATGTAAAAGAATGTGCATGCTGTCAAGCGTGGGACATATATGATACAATTATCGATGCCAACAGGGGGAAATTATAAACACAATAAACAAAATGATAATCGGCATAACTGGCAGCTTTGGAAGCGGAAAAACGACAGTAGCGAATTTATTTAAAAAATATAATTTTAAAATTATTAATGTTGATAAATTATATTATGGAATTTACAAAACAAATAAGTCATTGAAGATTAAATTAAAAAAGGAATTCGGAACTGCAAACAGGGCGAAAATAAAAAAGATTGTTTTCAATGACTACAAGAAATTAAAAAGTTTAAATGAAATAACTCATCCAATAATTCTAAATGAAACAATAAAAAAAATTAGAAAAATAAGATTAAAAGATAAAAAAATAAATGTTATGATTGATGCCCCTTTGCTGCTCGAGGCAAAAGCCAAAAAATTAGTTGATAAAATAATTGTCGTTAAATGCAAAAAAAACATCCAAATCAAAAGAATCCTTCAGAAAAAGAAAAAATACTCAGAAAAAGAAATAGAAAATATAATAAAATCCCAGATGCCTTTGAAGGAAAAGCTAAAGCATGCCGATTTTGTTGTTGACAACAGCTATCCTATAAGCAACACTGAAAATCAGGTAAAAAAGATAATTAATAATATAAAAAATTAAAGATAAAATGATTTATTCGTCAGTTACGCATCCTTCTGATGCTGAAGAAACAAGCTTTGCATATTTAAACAGTGTTCCTCTTTCCGCTTTTAATGGAGGTGCTTTCCATTCTAGTCTTCTTTCTTCTAGCACATAAGCAGGAACATTTAGTTCCACTATGCGTTCCTTTGCATCAATTAAAATTTCATCTCCATTCCTTACTAATGCAAGAAGTCCGCCATTTTGAGCTTCTGGAGTAACATGCCCTACAACAAGTCCGTGTGTGCCTCCGGAAAATCTGCCGTCAGTAATCAATGCCAAATCATTTCCAAGTCCTGCGCCCATGATAGCAGATGTAACTGTCAGCATTTCCCTCATTCCAGGACCTCCTCTTGGTCCTTCGTATCTAATTACAACTACATCCCCTTTTTGTACCTCTTTTTTTTCAAGTCCCCTTAACGCATCTTCTTCAGAATCATAAACCCTTGCAGGTCCGATAAATCTTTCGCCTTCTTTTCCGGTAATTTTTGCAACAGCACCTTCCCGAGCTAAATTTCCATATAATATTTGGATATGCCCTGTTTTTTTTATTGGATCAGAAAGCGGGAAGATTATTTTTCTATCTTCCCCTATTGGCCTAACATCTCTCAAATTTTCTTCAAGCGTTTTTCCACTTACTGTCAAACAATCGCCATGTAAATGACTGTTATTCAAAAGTAATTTCATTAGAGCAGGAACACCTCCCACATCATGCAAGTCTTCCATGACATATTGGCCGCTTGGCTTTAAATTTGCAATGTAAGGGGTTTTATCACTTATTCTCTGAATATCATCTAAGGCAAATGGTACTTTTACGGATTTTGCCATTGCAATAAGGTGCATAACAGCATTTGTTGAGCCGCCAAGCGCCATTACAACAGCAGCTGCATTTTCAAAGGCTTTTCTGGTCATAATATCAGCTGGCCTTATATTGTTTTGAAGAAGGTATAGCATTGCTTCTCCTACATTATCACATTCTTGTGATTTTTCTCTGCTGGTTGCTGGACTTGAAGAGCTAAAAGGCAAACTCATTCCCAACGCTTCAATAGCGGATGACATTGTATTAGCAGTATACATTCCGCCACAGGCACCGGCGCCAGGACATGCTTTTTGAGAAATTGCTGTTAATTCTTCTCTACTAATTTTACCTGCCATGAATTCTCCATAGCCCTGATACGCACTAACTATATCTATATCTCTCCCATTATGTTTTCCTGGACTTATAGTACCGCCATATACAACTAAACTTGGCCTGTTAAGCCTACCCATAGCGATAACAGTACCCGGCATGTTTTTATCACAACCAGGCACTCCAATAACTCCGTCATACCATTGACCACTTACAACTGATTCGACAGAATCGGCAATTATCTCTCTTGACTGCAATGAATATTTCATTCCTTCAGTTCCCATAGAAATTCCATCGCTAACTCCTATGGTATTAAAAATAAGTCCCACCATACGCTCATTTGTATGAGGATTAGATGCAATGCCTGCTTTTATTCTACGCGCTAAATCAAGCAGATGCATATTACATGTATTTCCTTCCCACCACATACTAGCAATGCCAACTTGGGCTTTCCCCATATCCTCTTGTTTAAAGCCAGTACCATATAGCATTGCTTGAGAAGCCGCTTGAGAAGCAGGTTGAGTAACTCTTTGACTATACAAATTTAACGCAGTTGATGTTGGTGTTGGATTTGGACCCATAGATAATTACCCCACTACTCTACAGGGAAAACTAACCTCTATATAAAGTTTACGCAATCGAGCCTGCAAATAATATTTGAAGTTAAAAACAACACCTTTAAAAAATCCAAATCATTACTTCTCTTATTATGAAAACGGCAGTCTATCCCGGAAGCTTTGACCCGATAACAAACGGGCATATAGATGTTATTGAGCGAGCTTTAAAGATGTTTGACAAGGTTGTGGTTGCAGTCGGCGACAATCCCGGAAAAAATCCTTTGTTCTCAACAGAAGAAAGAATAAAAATGATTAAGGAATCAACAAAACATCTTAAAAACATTGAAATAGACAAATTCTCGGGCTTGCTGCTTAACTATGCAAAAAAGAAAAATTCAAAGATAATATTAAGGGGCTTGAGGGCTTTAAGCGACTTTGAATTTGAGTTCCAAAGAGCCCTTATGAACAGGAAAATAGACAGTGATGTTGAAACAATATTCATCATGACCAAAGAGGATTATGTTTATTTGAATTCGAGCATTGTAAAGGAAATAGCGATGTTCAGGGGCAATGTAAAGCCTTTTGTTCCGGAAGCAGTAGAAAAGAAGCTTATGGAAAAATTCAGGTAGCTTCCTTGACAATTTTTCTTGGCACTTTTTCCTGCTTGCTTTGCTTCACAAGCCTTGTGGCATAGCCTGCTACCATGTTCATAATCTTCCTTGAGGCAATGTTGGTGTGCTTTTCAACAATTTCCTTGTTTTTGGTAAAATCGTCCGTAAATTCCTCGCCGAATTTCCCGAATAGTTTCTTGCTGGTTCGCTTGATAAGAACTGTCTTGACTCTTCCCATATTCTCACTTCTTCTTTCCTGGCATAGGCCTTTTCACAGTTATGGGGATAACACCCTCAGCAAACTCCATTTTTGCTATTTCAAGGGGGTCATAGCCAAATTTTTCCAAATCCTTCTCAGTTAGTTTTATCAAAAATGGCGCTCCCATTGAAACCTGGAGGGCTCTTGCCCCTATTATCCTTGCCTGCTCGTATTTAGTGTATTCCATGTTCTCAGAATAAGTTATCCCGGAGTATTAAAAGGAAATGCAGGATATATTTAAAGTTTTCTAAGCTGCTGTCCTTTTCAAAACCTGAAGCCTCTGGCTTATCCGCGTTATTATGGCCTGCTTTGATTTTGCTTTCGCCAGGCTTTCTGCAAGGCTGCTATCGCCCAGAACATCCTTTATCCAGGCACTGAAGTCATTCTTTTCCTTGGTTACATGATGCTCAAAAGTTTCCTTATTCATCTTCAGCAGGGCCTTATGCAATTCTTCAAGGCTTTTCAAAACCGGCCCGTTGTTCACCCAAAAGCTGCATTCCGGGCTTGCGTCTGCCAGAATTCTTCTTGCCTCCTCTTTTTTCATGCTATCACCTCTTTATAAAAGCTCTTTTAACAGCCTTTTTGCAACAACCAGCTGTGCTTCTGTCTTTGTAGCTATAGTTTTTAAACTTTCCGCTAATTCATCATCCTGGAAGATGTCCCTTACCCAATTGCTGAAGTCGTTCCTTTCACTGTTTGCATGGAAATTATACGTATCTTCATGCATTGTCTCCAAAGCACCGACGAGCTGCGGCAGATTGCCTATTCTGGTTCCGTCAGCAACAAAAAAATGATGCTGCTCAGGAGCCGTGCTCAAAAGCTTTTTTTCCACAATCTCATTTTTCTTATCCTCGGCTTTTTGCTTTTTTGCCATTGAAATCACCTTTTTTTATTGAACCATACTTGACGTTTTTAAGTCTGCATTAACCCTCATCTTCATATCATTGATTATATTCATAAACGCGATAAAGGACTCATAGGGGCTGTCATACGGGTTAAAATACTTATGCACATCCCCATCATTGAACCATTTCGTGCACATATAGTAAAAATGATCGCTTATCTGCAGCTTTCTCCATTTGTCCAGCAACTCATTGTCTTTAGAGTTTTTGACAGCGGTCTCCATCATATAAATTTCCTTAATTGCCTCCTGCTGCATCTTATTCCCGAGCCACGCTGACAAATCGCGCTCAACATCAGCCCAGCTTATCAGGTTGTGCACGTCCAATTCACCAACTGCCTTGTATCTGCTTATTGCTTCGCTTAAAGTCAGAAAGTCATTGTCAGGGTGCTTTAATATCTCATGCGGCAAATGCCTCAAAAAGCTGAATATGCCTTTATCCTCCCACTGGTGCTCTCCAAATGTCTCATAGTCCATAAACAAGTTGGCAACATTGCCGTTGCCGTTTATTGCATTTACCCAAGAAGCGAATTTTGGCGCTGTCAATGGGAACTCTTTCCAGCTTTTCTCAGAAAACCTGAAGGCTATGTCATCGCTTAGCCTGTAATTTTTAAGCAGCAATTTAATATTTTTTGCTGTTTTTGGCTTATAGATGAAATTAGGGCTTTTCCATTGCAGAATATGGTCTGCGCCTTCAGCCAAAATTCCCTTGTAGCCGAGTTTTTCAACAAAATTTGCGAGCTCATTATTATAAATCAGCTCTGTGTTCCTGAAAATTTTCGGGCTGAAGCTGAATAAATTCTTTATTGCCCTGTTGTGCATTTTAACCTGCTCCTTGAATTCCTCCTTGGAATACAAAAAAGAAAGTGAATGATGGTATGTTTCATCCAAAAACTCAATGCATTTTGTCTTTGCAAGCTGCTTAAAGCTGTCAAGAACCTCAGGTGCATAAAGCCCGAATTGCTCCAGCGCCATTCCGGTAATGCTGTAGCTTACCCTGAACTTGCCGTCCGTCTCATTTATCAGGTCAAGGACCGCCTTGTTGGCGGGCAGGTAGCATTTTTTCGCGACTTTCTGCATTACCTGCCTGTTTTTTTCATCATCAAAATAGTCATTGCTGCTTCCTATGTCAAAGATGCTGTATTTTCTAAGCCTGAAAGGCTGGTGCACCTGGAAATAAAAGCAGATGCTTACCATTTTACACTTCTTTTAAACATTTTTATCATGCAGCTAAAACCTCGTTGTAAACTTCAACGCATTTTTGAGCCGGGATATCCCAGTTGAATTTTTTCACTTCGCCAAAGCCATTTTCACTCAGGCTTTCCTTTAATGGCATGTACCTTAAAACGGATATTATCTTGCTGCTTATGTCATCAATATCCCAAAAATCAACCAAAAGGCAATGCCTTATTACCTCTGAAACGCCGCTCTGCCTTGATATTATGACCGGAACATTGTTGCTCATCGCTTCCAAAGGCGTTATTCCAAAAGGCTCTGACACGGATGGCATGACATAAACATCCGCCATTTTATAGGCTCTTTCCAGATCCTCGCCCTGCAAAAAGCCTGCAAACAAAACCTTGTCGGCAATTCCCATCTCTGCCGCTTTTTCTATTATGAATGGCTCCATGTCGCCGTTGCCTGCAATTACAAACCTGGCATTTTTTTCATGCTGCAAAACCTTTTTCGCGGCATATACAAAATAATCAGGGCCTTTTTGCAAGGTTATTCTTCCCAAGAACAAAACTACTTTATTAATTTTTTTGATTTTGCTTTTGTCGTCAATCTTATGCTCAAACTCGACAGCGTTATGCACCACCCTTATTTTTTCAGGGCTTATGCCGTAATGCCTTGTGATGGTGTTCTTGGTGTAATTGCTCACTGCAATGACTGCATCCGCATTTTCCATGCCTTCCTTTTCAACATGATAAACATGATCATTGACGCCATTACCGCCTGTCCTGTCAAATTCCGTTGCGTGGACATGAACAACCAGAGGCTTTTTCTTTATCGCTTTTGCGTTAATTCCTGCCTTGAAGGTCATCCAATCATGGCAGTGTATTATATCAAATTCCTCTTCCATTGCGATTTTTTTTGCCGCTTCTGCGTACCTGTTGATTTCATGAAACAAAGTGTTCCCGTAAATTCTTGCGTTCCTTTTGTTTATCGTCTGCGAATAATTGCTTGAGCTCATGTAAGGCATCAGAATTGTGCTTATTTTTTTCAGCTTTATATTGTTTGAGGAGATTATTTTGACAAACTCGGCTTTCAAATCCTCAGGATAGTCAGGCAAAACTAAAGTTACCTCTATATTTTTCCTGCTAAGGCCTTTTGTGAGGCCATAGCATGCTGTTCCCAAGCCGCCTGAATTTACAGGCGGAAACTCCCAGCCAAACATCAAAACTTTCATTTTATCATAAAAAAGACACCTTGGAGGTGTTTACAATTGCCTTTTTCCTGTTGTCTTCAATCTTCAATTTCCTTGAAATATTTGCAAGAATGAAGTCTTTGCCTTGAGGAGTTAACTCGTAAATTCTTACATAGGGCGAGGAAAAAGCCTCCTTTACAAAGCCCCTTCCAGTAAGATAAATAAGATGGTTATTTACCGTCTTCCAGTTTATCCCCGCCTGCTTTGCAATTTCATTTACAGTAAGCTGCCCTTTAGAGAAGCAAAGAAGTATTTTATTCCTTATTTCCTTAAACGTTCGTTTACTATTTCCACCACTAATAGCCATTTTAGTATACTAATCATAGCTTAGTATTTAAATATTTCTATTTTAGTTAGAAGATATAATTAAAATAAGTAGGTAATCTAATTAAAATAGTTAGTAAATAGTATTAAAATAAGTATATTATATGATTATTATAGTACTAAGTTCTATGTTTAATTAATAAGATTTTTGTTGAAAATAAAGTGAATTTTTTAAAGGTAAATAGGATATAACTGAAAATAAAAAGTAGGGAGGGCAAAATTCCTTTGCACCTGCCCTTAACAGTTACGCCCTTCACCCACCAGTTAAGCAGAAACAGAAAGTGCATAATTATAAATATTGCGAGCCAATGAGCGAGCCTAAAATGCGCCGCAGGCATATTGATAATTTTAATTGTTAATCTGACAATAATTGCATATCTAGAAACTTTACTTAAAAGTAGTATAAAACATTTATAAACTTGATAGAAGAATGATAGATAAATGGAAAAAAAAGCTGACTTTCTATTTGAGGCTTCCTGGGAAGTCTGCAACAAGGTAGGCGGAATTTACACAGTTGTAAAGTCAAAGGCTGCGAAAATTGTCGATTACTACAACGAAGATTATTTTCTAATAGGGCCTTATTTTGCAAACAAAGCGCTTGGAGAATTTGAGGAAACAGTGCCTGATAAAAAATGCAAAGGGCCTTTTGATGAGCTGAGAAAAGAGGGCATTTTATGCCATTGCGGCAAATGGCTTATTGAGGGCCAGCCCAATGTTATTTTGATAGATTTTGAAAATTACAGGCAAAAGGCCAATGAGATAAAAAGGGAGTTATGGGACAATTTCAAAATTGACTCCTTAAATGCGCCTTACGACTACAACGAGCCTGTTGTATGGGGCTATGCAGCCGGCAAACTGATTGAAAAGCTTGTTAATTCTTTCAATGGGAAGGGAATTGCGCATTTCCATGAATGGCTTTCCGGCTCTGCTCTGCTTTATCTTAAAAAAAATAATGTGAAGGTAGGGAAAGTATTCACAACGCATGCGACAGTGCTTGGCAGGACTCTGGCAAGCGCGAACGTGGATTTGTACAATGTATGGAGCAAGATAGACCCAGAAAGGGAAGCCTACAACTACCATGTTGAATCAAAGCACCAGATTGAAAAGCAGGCAGCGTTAAATGCCGATGTGTTTACAACAGTAAGCGAAATAACTGGCATGGAAGCAGCAAACTTATTGAAGGTGAAGCCCCAGGTTCTGCTGCTCAACGGCCTTGACATTGAAAAATTCCCGACATTTGAGGAAATTTCAATCAAGCACCGCATTCAAAGGGACAGGATAAGGGAATTCCTGCTGTATTACTTTTTCCCTTACTATACTTTTGACCTAAAGGAAACATTGTTTTATTTCATCTCCGGCAGGTATGAATTCAGGGACAAGGGTATTGACATTTTCATAAAATCGCTTGCGAAATTAAATGAAAAGCTGAAGCAAAAAAAAGTTGAAAAGACAATTGTTGCATTTATATGGGTGCCTGCGAATATCAGGAATATAAAGCAGGAATTGCTTGAGAATAAGACATATTACCAGGACCTCATAGATGGTCTGGATGATGTCATGGCTGACGCAAGGAAAAACATAATCTATTCGCTGATAGCAAGGAAAAAGTTTTCGCAGGAAGATCTTTTTGATGAGGAATTTTTGCTTGAAATCAAGTCAAAAATAATGAAGCTCAAAAGAAACGGCAATCCGAGCGTATCGACGCATGAGCTTTATAATGAGGGAAATGACACGATAATGAGCCACTTAAAGGAATCAGGGCTTGACAATAAAAAAGACGATAAGGTAAAGGTCGTTTATTACCCGATTTATTTAAGCGGGGCAGACGGCTTATTGAACTTGGACTATTATGAAAGCATGCAAGGCTCCCATCTAGGCATTTTCCCATCTTACTACGAGCCCTGGGGGTATACACCTCTGGAAGCAGGCGCATTGGGAGTTTCTTGTGTAACAACGGACTTAGCTGGCTTTGGAAGGTATTTTTGCTCAGAATGCATGCAGGAAAAGACCCCGGGAATTTTTTTATTGAAGAGGATGGGAAAAAAAGAAGACGAAATAATTGAGGAACTCTCAAAAATAATGCTTGATTTCGCCAATTTCACAAACCACGAGAGGATTGCAAACAAGATACAGGCAAGAAAAGTTGCTTCCACAGCAGACTGGGACCTGCTCATAAAAAACTACATCGAGGCCCACAACAAGGCGGTAGAGAAAGTTTTCAAATAAGGGGGAAAATTGAAAACAGAGCATTTTTTCAATAAGATGAATATTGGGAAAAATACGGAGCAGGATGTAGGGTTCATGCTGACAAACAAAAACGGAAGTTACATTTTTTTAAGGGAAAAGCCGTCAAGCAGGTATGAAGGGGTTTTTTTGTTTGAGGATTTGGATATGTACAAATTCATTGAGGATATTAACATAAAAAATAACAAAATAAAAAAGATAAAAAATTATTTTTATTCTGTTGAGAGAGAAAGAGAGAATGGCGTAACAGAAAAATTTTTCATGCCGAAAAACTTTACATCTCTCATTTATGAGCTTGATAAAGAATCTGAGATTGAGATTTTTCTGGACTGCAAGGACTCCTATGACAACAAGGAATTTGGAAGGCATTATGAGGTTTTCAACGAAAAAGGCTGCATTGTTGTAAAATTCTCAAAAAGGACCGACCAGAGAGAAGACCCCAGCTCCGGAATTGAGCAATATACGCTCTATCTCGCAATAAAAGCGGGCAGCTTGAATTATAAAAAAATAGGGAACTGGGTCCAAAGGCACTACGCTTTTGACGAAAGCAGGAATTCAAAGCCGTACTACAGGCATGTCTTTCATGCGATGGACATCAAGGCGGAAAAGTTTGTTTTCTCGATGGCAAAAGACAAAGGGAATGCAGTGAAAGAAGCCATTTATCTTTTTGAAAATCTTGATATGGTAAAAAGCGAGGAAAAAAATACATTCGGTGAAAAATTTCTCGATAATGTGAAGGTAAATAAAATAATGAAAAACAATAGTATGGGCAACGAGATAAAAATTGCCTACATTGCAGCCTTAAATTCACTCGGGAATCTGGCCGTAAATTCAAAGCCGGGAATTTTAGCTGGGCTGCCATGGTTCTTCCAGTTTTGGTCAAGGGATGAGGCAATCTGCCTGAAAGCATTGAAAAATATTGACGGCCATTTTGCCAAAGAATTAATTTTTGAAAGGCTCAATGCTATACAGAGCGACGGAAGGCTGCCAAACATCTATTATTCTGAAAACAGCACCAATGCTGATGCCATAGGCTGGCTTTTCAACAGGGCATTTGAGTTTTACGGCAGCATCAAAGGCAATATTGCAATTCTTGAGGAATTAAAAAAAAGCATTTCCATAATCAAGAGCCAAAAAATAAAAATAAAAAAAATAATCAACACGGTGGATAAGCTTGAAAAGGGGATAAGAGCCAAGGAAAAGGAGAACGTCAGCCTGCGGGATAAGAAAGCATCAAGCCTGAGAAAAAGCATCTATGGCTTAATAAAAAATTACTCAAAAAACGGGTTGGCTTACAGCAATAAAAAAGAGACATGGATGGACACGGAGATTGGGAGCGGAAGGGAAGGCTTTAACATAGAGGTGCAGGCCCTTGCATTGGCAATGTACAAATGCGCATTTGAGATAAGCCAGGACAAAAAATACAGGATTCTTGAGAATGTCATGAAGAATAATGTCCTGGAAAAGTTCTGGAACAATAAAATTCTGTATGATAACCTGAACGATGCTGCAGTAAGGCCTAACGTGTTTATAGCATATTATGTTTACCCTGAACTGCTGCCGAAAAAAGAATGGGAAGTGTGCTTTGAAAATACGCTGAAGGCGCTATGGCTTGATTTTGGAGGATTGTCCACAATAGACAAAAAGCACCGTTTGTTTGCAAAAAACCACACAGGTGAAGATCCAAAAAGCTACCATAACGGCGACTCCTGGTTCTGGATAAATAATCTGGTGGCATTGGCGCTGTTCAGGGTTAATAAAAACAAATTCAAAAACGAAATAGAAAGAATAATCAGGGCAAGCACCGAGGATATTTTATGGAAAGGAATCATAGGGACAAATTCTGAATTGAGCTCTGCAGAAAAGCTGAAAGCAGAAGGCTGCTTAAGCCAGGCTTTCAGCAATGCCATGTTTATAGAGCTTATTGACGAGATTCACTCAGCATAACCAAAAGCAAAGACTGCGACCAGCCCAAAGGGCTGTTTTCATTATGAGCATCTGAGTTGGCAAAATAAAGCTCCGGCAGCTCATGATTTCCATTTATTGCCTCAAAGGTTTTTCTCATAAAGAATTTGTATTTGCCGTTTCTTCCCGTTTTCCTATAGACTATTGCCATCCAGGGCAGCCCCATTGTCCATTCTGCCTCGCCGTTTTTATTGTAGTATTTGTCTCCGGCATACCTTATTATGCCTCTCGCCCTTAGCAGCTTTTTCTCCACATTGGCTAAAATCTGCTCTTTCTGCTTGTTGCTGGCAATATTGTAGGGATATATCAATGACAATAAAGCCATGTCAACATCTTTTGCTTTTGATTCCCTTGGAAGAAGTTTGTTTAAAGTGCTTAATCCCTTCTTTACTATCTCCTGCGGAACAAAAACAATTTTGCTTATTTTCTTTAATCCTGCGGCACAAGCCCCGACAGAGCTTGCATGCACTTCCTCATTTTCTTCCCACATCCCATTATCCTTATCATGCCAGTACTCTATGCTTTGCAGGTAATAAACAAGCTTCTGCAGTATTCTTTTATCGTTTTCGTCTCTTACTATTTTTATGCCTTTTTCCTCTAAATCCGCTACCTTGAACAGCAAAGCGCCTATTGCATCATTCTGCTTGTTGCCCCAGTGCCCGTTTATCTCTTCTTTGGTTACTGGATCGTATCTTGCATGGATGTACTGGTGGGCATGCTTTGGCTTTTCCAGGATTGCGTAATCTATTTTATATTCGTGCTTAAGCAGAATATCCAGCAAGGCATGGTAAAGCCTCCTCAGGCTTCGGCTATCTTTAATAGCCTCCAGCCCTAAAGACATATAAACATTATCCCTTATCCATGCTAAATGGTATCCTGTTGCAACATTCTTATGGGAAGCTGAAAACAGGCCAGTGTCGTGCTGCAGTTTTTTAAGCGTCTTAATGCTGCTTGCTACCCAAGTTCCTTTATCCAATAGCATTTCCATTTTAATCACTAACCATATAGTAAAGCCTTCTGTTGTCCTTTCCCTTGTTTTCCACTTTCAGCAATTCAATTTTGCCGATTTCCTTCAGGCTTTTTACATGGCAGCCTCCATCTGCCTGCCGGTCAATGCCTTCTATTTCCACTATCCTCAATGTGCCTACATTTGGCGGCATCTTATTAGCAAGCTTTACCATATCAGGAATCTTTAGGGCATCTTCCCTCTTCATATAAGAAACTTTAACAGGAGCGTCTGTCTGCACAAGCTTGTTAGCCAGCTGCATGTACTCTTCTATCTTTCCCCTGTCAAAATCTTCCAGGGAAAAATCCATTCTTGCTTTATCTGCTTCTATCTGGCCGCCGGTTATGAGCGCTTTTGCCTTGTTATGCATTATTGCAGCCAGCAAATGGGCAGTAGTATGCAGCCTCATCAGCTTGTATCTTCTTTCCCAGCCTATCTTTCCAGTTACTTTGTCTCCCGGCTTTAATCCCGGCTTTGAAACCTCATGGCTTATCGCATCATCAAATTTGCCAACATAAACAACAGGGAATTCTTCATCGCCTTTCGCTAAAACTCCTGTGTCATTGGCAACTCCCCCGCTTACAGGATAGAATGCTGTCTGGCTTAAGACAACATATTTCCCATCTTTGGTGCTTTCCACAGTAGCCTCAAACTCCTTAAGGTAGCAATCATCCATGTACAGTGCTTTTTCCAACCAAACCCACCTTCATAGCCGAATTTTACAGCTCTTTTTATAGTTTTGCACAGAAACTGCTAAGTGCTTTCCGCAGGCCTCTTTAGGTAAACATTGACAAAAGCGCTTTCATTCTCTTTTGGCTCCAGGACAAGAGCTCTTCCGTAGCCAAGGTTAAGCGCAGCTATTTTTGCAAACACTACGGAAAGCACCTTGTACAGCTTGATATCCCACCCTATAAAAGGCGATTGCAAAATTTCCACGGATATCTTTTCAGAATCAACCCTGACTTTGAAACTGCCTCCAAGTTTTTTACCTATATCAGCATATGCTTCCGCAATCTGGTCAAAGGCCAGCTTTTCAGCGCTGTAGAAGCTAAGATACATCCTATTAATCTCTTCTCCAAGGCTTATTCCAACCCGTTCAGAAAGCATTTTAAATTCATTTTCAGGCAAATTAGCAAATATATCAGTTGTTATTTTAAAAAAAAAGCTTTCTTTGTTTAATTTTACCGGAACATACCACAATTTAGCCATTCCAAGCTGTTTAAAATCAATTAAAGCCCTTTCTCTGATAACAGCAAGATATTTAGTGATTGTCATCCTATTAAGGCCTATATATTTTGCTATTTCTGAAGAAGTAACTCCAAAAGGGCTTTTTTTAACAAAATCGACAATTCTTTTTTCTACTTCTAAATTAAACATGCCAAAACCCCCCTTATTGACTATAAGGTTAGTATAGGTATTGCTTATATTTAAAGATTACTATTATTGATTATCGATAAGCGAAAAGCTTAAATAGGAGTATGCCCAAGTATTGATTATCATTGACTATTATCAAAAATTCCATGGAGGTGAAACGAAGTGGAACAAAAAATAGGCCATTACTCCTTTATCGGTGGAGTAATAATTGCAGCTGTACTCGGCTTGGCATCAGGCGCGTTAGGAGGAGCCACAGTATGGCTAACATCACTGTTAGTGGTACTGGGTTTGATAGTGGGCTTCATTAACGTAGCTGGCAAAGAAACCAAAGAGTTCATGATGGTTGCCACAGTGCTGATTATAGCAGCATTTGCAGGTGGTGCCTCTGACATTCTAGGCGGAGTGCAGTTTATCGGAGCATACCTACAAGGTATCTTCTCCAATGTCCTAGCCTTTGTCGTTCCAGCAACAGTAGTTGTTGGATTGAAAGACATATGGGCTTTAGGAAAGATGGAGTAAGCTCCTTTTTCTTTTTTTTATTTTTACCAATAAGTTATTTATAGTTCTAAAAAATACTGCTTTCTATGAAGATTTCAAATAATATTGAGGCAATTGACCTTGCCCTTTATGCCAACAACCATCTTATACTGGCAGACTTCCATATAGGCTATGAAGAGGCTCTGAACAAGCAGGGCCTATTGGTTCCGCGCTTCCAGTTTGAGGAAATCATAAAAAGGCTTGAAAGCATATTTTTAAGATTGAAAAATAAAAGCATTGAGAAGATTATTGTTAATGGTGACCTAAAGCACGAATTTGGCACTATTTCCGAACAGGAATGGCGCTTAACCTTAAGGCTGCTTGATTTCCTGGAGAAGCATTGCAAGGAAATTATTCTAATTAAAGGCAACCATGACACTATTCTAGGTCCAATAGCTCAAAAAAGGAATATTAAGGTTTTGGAGCATTATTTGATTCATAGCCAAGTTTCAATATTTAAAAAGGAAACATTATTTAAAAAATCAATGAAAAATACAATGAAAAAGGCATCATTAATAAAAAATTCATTAAAAAAATTAAATAAAAAAATAGAAAACAACAATATCCTTGTGATTCATGGAGATAAAATGCCTTCTAAAGAACTCTTAGATGGAGCTTCTACTATAATTATCGGCCATGAGCATCCTGCTGTTTCCATCAGGGAAGGCCCCAGAGCTGAGCTGTTTAAATGCTATTTGGTTGGGAAATGGAAAGGCAAAAACCTGATAGCCCAGCCATCCTTTAATCTTGTAGTTGAAGGCAGTGATGTGCTAAAGGAAGAAATCCTAAGCCCTTTTTTGCGGCAGAGCCTAAGCAGCTTTGATGTTTTTGTTGTTGCAGACAAGGTTTATGGGTTTGGGAAATTAGAGGTGTTGAGAAAAGAATTTAGATTCTAGCTCTCAAAAACCCATTCTTTGCTGCTTTCTATATCCTTCACTTTGTCTGACATATGCTAATGCTATAAGTAAGTCGTCAGTTTTAATCTTTCGTGCTGTCTGGTTAATAACAGAACTTCCAATTACATTATCAATTGCCCTGTCTACTACAACTTTTAGATTGTGGCCACTTAAACCTTCACTTCCATGGGCAACTTCACTTAAATCAAGGCCTTCTCCAAATGGGTCTGAGGCCCTCCTATTTGCTTTTTCTCTTGCTTGAGTTATGTAAAACTCCAAAATCTTATACCTTGCAGCATAATCCAATGAGGGAATAGTGTGATGTATTTTGAATGCCTTCAGTAGGGGATCTGGATGCTGATTTTTTGGTAATTTGCTTTCTCCTAAAACAATCGTACGATCATCATACTTATGCCGGTTCAACCTTTCTGAAATAGCGCCCATAGCAGGGTAAAATTGTAAAGTGTCGTGAAGCCCCTCGAGATGTATTAGTGAGTATCCTCCGTCTTCTCTTTCTTCTAAAACCTCAAAAAAGGCATTTATTATAGCTGGACTCTCTTCCCCATAACGTACTAACAACCCAGAAACATCAACCTTGTATGCATTAAACTTATTTGGCAGTGCCTTTCTCAATTCTCCAACTAATGCTGATACAAGTGAGCTTTTGCCCATGCCCGTACCACCCAATAATAAGATAGATGTCCTCTCTTTTCTCATAAGCGTATCAACACCATAGCCCCTTACTTCTTCAGGCTCCAATACGCTACGGCTTACTGACCTTAACAGATTTACACTTATATCTATGCCTACAATAGAATCCCAATCCTTCACTTCATCATCATAAGTAAAATTATGGCCTTCAATAACTATTTCCAAATTTGGACCAGGCTTAGGAGTATTATTCATTAAAAAATGGTTTGTCTTGTGCTATTTAAATTTTTCTATTTATAACTACTTAAAAATAGTAATTTAACCCCCATACATCCTCTCCAGCAAATCCGCTTTAGTAATTAAGCCAACCAATCTGCCTTCCTCGCTTACCAAAACGGTTGGGAAATGCCTCAATAGGTTTGAGATTACCCTTACAGAAGTCTGCTTTGACACTATTGGCGGGCTTTCTTCCATTATCTCATTTACTTTTTTCCCTTTTCCCCGCATTAGGGCATCTAAAAGTGTTGATTCAGAAATTAAGCCTATTGTTTTATGCTCATCAACAACCGGCATCTGGGAAATATTGTATTTTTTCATCTTGGTTACAGCATCTTTAATGCCCTCATCAGGCTTGATGCTTATTATTTTCCTGTTCATTATTTCCTCTGCCTTTATTTCATGCTTTTTCTCAAAAAAGCTCAAGGCGTCAAAAATCTTTTTTGCCTTTGAAAGAGTAGGGTCTATTTTTCCAGACTCTATTTTAGCTATAATAGACTGGGAGACATTCGCCTGCTTTGCCAGCTCTGTTTGCGTAAGGCCTAGGCTTTTCCTGATTTTCTTTATCTCTTCCAGCTCGTATGCCATATAAGAAGGATAATTAATGCTGTTTATATTCTTTTTGGAATATTTCCATCAGTAAATTATTTAAACAAAGCAAAAAGTAGTACTAAAAAAATGGGGAGGATTGATTTCTATGGCAAAAGTCGAGTTTTTTACATCTGAATCTGTTACAGAAGGGCATCCTGATAAGATTTGCGACCAGATAAGCGATGGCATTCTGGATGAGCTCTTAAAGCAGGATCCCATGTCAAGATGCGCTGCAGAATGCCTGACAACAACGGGCCTTATAGTGGTTGCGGGGGAAATTACAACTAAAGGCTATGTTGAAATCCAGGATATTGCAAGAAAGACATTAAAGGAAATTGGCTATACAAATCCTGAGTTTGGAATTGACTGCGAAGATGCTGGTGTCATGGTTTCTGTTCATGGGCAAAGCCCTGATATTTCGCAAGGCGTGAGTGAAGGGGAAGGTCTTCATAAAGAGCAAGGCGCTGGCGACCAAGGAATGATGTACGGATTTGCAACAAATGAAACACCCGAATTAATGCCGTTGCCAATAATGTTGGCGCATAAATTAACAAGAAGGCTGGCTTATGCAAGAAAACAGGGCATTATTGAAGGCCTTGGCCCGGACGGAAAAAGCCAGGTAAGCGTTGAATACCATGACGGAAAGCCAAAAAGGCTAAGTGCAGTAGTCATAGCCCAGCAGCACATAGATAATATATCCGAAGAGCGGCTGAAGGATGAGATAACAAAAAATGTCATAAAGCCTGTTTGCGGCAATTATCTGGATGGGGATACAAAAATATACATTAACGCAACAGGAAAATTTGTTATCGGAGGCCCTGAAGGCGATTCCGGAGTTACTGGAAGAAAAATCATTGTTGACACTTATGGGGGCATTGGCAGGCATGGCGGCGGAGCATTTTCCGGCAAAGATCCAAGCAAAGTTGACCGCTCAGGAGCATATGCTGCAAGATGGGTTGCAAAAAATGTTGTTGCTGCTGGATTGGCTGACAAATGCGAAGTCCAGTTAAGCTATGCCATAGGAGTTGCGCAGCCTACTTCAATAAATGTGGATACTTTTGGAACAAATAAAGTCCATGAGGAGAAAATTGTTGCGGCAATAAAAAAGCACTTTAAGCTGACGCCAAGGTGGATTATTGAAAGGCTTAACTTGTTAAGGCCGATTTACAAAAAAACAGCAGCTTATGGCCATTTCGGAAGGGAAGACCCTGATTTTACATGGGAAAAGACTGACATGGCTGATGTTTTAAGGAAAGAGTGCGGATTGGCAGAAACTAAGGCTAAAAGGGTTGTTGAAAGGGAAATTGAAGCTTAATTTTTTCTTTCTTTTTTTGGTAATTCTTTTGAGTTTATAAAGATTGTATTGCAAAGCGTTATACATTTTTTTCTTTAAAATGCATTTATTTAATTATTATTTTTAAGTAGTAACAAAATAGAAAAGTTTATAAATAGATTATATATAAACTCTCATATATGGACTATCAAAAATTCTTCAGAAGACCAGCAGAGGAAGTAGCTAAAGACTTAATTGGTAGACTATTAGTCAGAAATGCAGGATTAGGAAGTACCGCTGGTAGAATAATTCAGACGGGAGCCTATGAAGGAGGTGATGAAACACAATCAAGAGCTGGTATGAAATACAGCCCGGGAAGAATTTTTTTGATGCCTTACAGAGGCGCACATTTATTAAATATAGCCGCAGATAGGATGGGTTATCCATCTTGTGTCGAAATAAGGGAGGTTGCCTTTCATGATGAAAAAATTACTGGTTCAGGGGCTATAGCAAATTTCTTTGGTATAGGACCAGATTTAGATGGAATACTCATAGGAGAAGAAATTGAAATTCTTGGTAGGCCTGTTGACGCATCCCAAATCAAGAGATTAAAGGGGGATGCTGATAATTCCATTGGGTATTATTTGATGAAATAATTTTTCTTTTATTGAAATAAAATGAAAAAAACTGCTAAAATCTTGGCTCTTGAAAATAGATTGGGAGAATCGTTAGAAGATTTTTTGAGGAGAGAATATTTAGTTAACAGAAGAAGTGCTTTACAAATTAGCAGTGACTTAAGTGTAGGAGATCCTACTGTAAGGAATTGGCTAAGGAAGTATGGTATTCCCGTTAGAGGAATTTCAGAAGCTATGCTACCAGAAGGTGTTACAAAACCAACTAAAGAACAATTAGAAAGAATGTATGTCTATGAGTTTAAGACTACTACCCAAATCGCTCAAGAATTAGACTTAAGTAATACAGTAATTTCAATTTGGTTAAAAGAATATGATATTCCAATAAGAGGTAGGTCGGCAGCTAGATTAGCACCAAAAAGACTTACAAAACCAACTAAAGAACAATTAGAACAGTGGTATGTGGATGAGAAAATTATTCCTAGTCAAATTGCTAAAAAAGTAGGTGTGAATACTTCCACTATCAAAGATTGGTTAAGAGAGTATCATATTCAAATACGTAACCCCTCGGAAGCACAATTGTTACGAGTTGGAATAACTAAACCAACTAAAGAAGAGTTGGAGAAATGGTACGTACACGAAGAAAAAAACGCTGCGCAGATTGGTGAAAATGTAGGTGTACCTAATGGTACTGTTCTTAATTGGCTAAAAGAATATGATATCCCAATAAGGAGTGTTTCAGAAACTATGCTTCTACGAAAAAGACTTACAAAACCAACTAAAGAACAATTAGAACAGTGGTATGTTAGTGAAAGAAAAAGTTTTGCTCAAATTGCTAGAGATACTGGTTTAGGTCAAACTACAATTCGGAGATATTTAGAAAGGTATGGTGTACCCCTAAGAACCTCCGTAATATCCCCTCAACAATTCCTAAACTTGCTTCAGAAAGATAAAACAGCACGAAACCTTGCTGCAGCCTCTCTATTCCTAAATGATGAATCTTATGACATTGAGCAGGTTATAATTGGGTTGTATGATGGTCACTTTAAAGACCAAGAGCAGCTGCATAAATTGCTGAAGCAAAGCGAGAAAGAAATCTACAGGATAATTGAACAGGGCATAACCAATCTTGGATTTTATATTGGAAGGTTCAGCATAGGGGACAGGAGCATAGTCCCTGTACTTCTTGGAGAGGCCCTTTTGAACATTCCTGGGAACAAAGTAAGCCAAAGCCTTGAAGAAAAGATGGTTAGGATTTTAAGATTAACCTATAGCCCCAAGTTTAATCAGGATCCTGATGGAACCATGGAAGATATTCGTGAAAGGATGGATTCCTCCAAGGGTAGAGTGAAGGGCTTGTATAGGAAATTGTATCAACATTACAGGGAAGTAAAGAAATTGGAGGCTGAGTTATCATGCCTCAATTAAGATACTATCAAGTTGAAGCTGTAAAGGATATTCTTCATAAGAAAAAGGTTTTGATAGCGGACGATATGGGACTAGGGAAAACCGCGGAGTCGATAGCTGCAAAAAATGTAATTGAGAAAAGGCAAAGATATGACCGCCCCGCTTTAGTTGTCAGCCCGGCATCTGTTACAGAGCACTGGGAAGATCAGATAAGATTATGGTACAAGAAAGGCGGAAGCACAAGGATTGCGAAGATTGAAACATCTACATATGATTCTGATGTTGAAAGAGCACAGAAAGCTGATTTTATTGTTGTTGGCTATTCGACTTTATCATATTTTGGCAAAGATAGGCATAGGATTGGAAAGCTGAAACTTCTAAGGCCACAATATGGCATCATTGATGAAGCTCACAACGCAAAAAATCCCGGTTCCATAAGAAGCATGGCAGTCAAGGAATTGTTTGATTCTATGGAATATTTATCAATCATGTCTGGAACGCCAATTCCAAACAGCGTTGTTGATATTTACATGCTGCTGAGTTTACTTGATAAAGAGCACTTTCCTCTCAATCAGGAAAATTCCAAGGCGATAGTATCCAGCTTTTTCAGCCTATTTAGAAGTGACCCTGAATTCGTAAGGCGAGTTCTAAGCGACAGGATGCTAAAAAGAACGGCTGAACAATATTTGCAGTCAAAATTTCCGCAATTAAATCAAAGCTACCTAAGGACTAAGTTGGACGGATTCCATAAAGAAGTATACACACAAATTTATGAAAATGATAACATAAAGCCCGGAGAGAAGCTATGGCAGCTGATTAAGGCCTCTGTTGATCCAAACCTTGCAAGTCCGCACCTCTTGGACAGAAGTTTGGCAAATAAATTAGGAAGAATGGATTCCAGCGTTTACATGGCTCTTGATGGCTTGGTCCAAGAGGTTGCGGAAAGTGGCGGTAAGGTTCTTGTCTTTTCAGACCTGAAAGAAAGAGTTACAGAAACTTTGAAGGAAAGATATAGAAAATATGGGGCCGAACTTATAGATGGGGATGTGACTTCAGTAAAAGTAAATGGAGGCATAAGTTTGAGGGAGGAGATAAGGAGAAAATTCCAAAAAGATCCAGATTGCAGGGTTTTGTTTGCAACAACGGTAATGGATGAAGGAGTAGACCTAACTGCTGCAACTGATATTGTACATTTGACCCTGCCACCAACACCTGCTGCTTTTGATCAAAGGAACAGGAGATCGCAAAGAATTGGAGAGGTTGAAAAAGACTATGTAAATGCGCATATAGTAATGCAAAGCATAGACGAATTAACTCCTGTGATTACAGAAGGCTATCTTAACTTGTTGAGCGATAAGCGAAGAATAGTAGACTACTTGCTGCGGCAACCATTCTCACTGACAACAGAAGATCTAAGGGAGATAACCAATGGAAGTTCACAGAAGTCAAGGCATCTTACACCATTCGTTAGCAGCCCGGTTAAGTCTATATTTTCACATTTAGGACAATTGAAAGGACAGGGATTTAAGAAAATATCCTCTCATTACAAAAGATACCCTGAAGAAGCGGAATTTATAGCCAGGCTGTATGCAAACCATTGGGAAGGGTATTACGGAGGCAATACTGCAAACTTGTACGGGACAGTCATTCAGGTTTTGGAAGAATCTGAAGATTTGGAAAGAAAGCTTGATATTGCATCAGGACCTTTTTCACTTGCAAGGATAATCGGAAAGCCAGTGGCGAATCTTGACTTAAACAGAAGTATGCTTATTGCGGGCAGAGTTTTAGAGAAAGATGGAACAACGAATTCCGGAAATGAAGCCGTACAGGGAACATTCCATCAAATGCCCTTTGTCAGCAATTCTTTTGATTTAGCTGTGTGCTCTTTGGCATTACATATGTCCAAATTAAAAATAAAGTATGGAAGAACTGAAGTTTATGAAAGGGAATCCACATTCAGAGAGATGAATAGAGTTTTGAGAGAAGGAGGCTATGGTATAGTTACACTTCCGCACACGGTAATAAGTGAAAGTGATTTTCCTTCCTTTTATGAAGGTTTAGATTTATTGGGATTTGAGGTTTTACCTTTTTCAGGATTTTTTAGAGGACCGAAGAATTCCAAATTCTCTGTCTATTTAGCAGGTTTAAGAAAAGTTTCTGAGCCTCAAACAGAAACATTAGATGTAGATTACTTAACTTGGAGGATGGATAGTCAAGTAAGCGGTAAGAATAAACGGTCAAGTAAGAGAAGAAAGAACCTAATTCCAGAAAAACGTGATGTTGAAAAAGAATTTGTTAATGAGTTCTTTCACAGAAGAACAGGAATAAGTCTAGAAGAAAGCATAAGGCAAGTAGTATAGTGACTCGTTTCTCTTTACGAAACCGTCTGAATCAGATTTTAGGCAACCTTTTTACCAAATTGCTTTAATCATATTTAAGCCTTGTATCACAATCGTATATCACATTTTTCTTCCACTCATAATTACTGCACAACCTGAATTTACCTCAAAAAACAGAAACATTTAAATATAAGATTAATCTTACTATTCTTACAATTATAAAAGGTGAATAAAATGGATATTGAAATAACAAAAATGACATCAAAAGGGCAGGTTGTAATACCGCAGGATATAAGGAAAGAAAAAGGCCTCAAAGAGGGGGAAAAATTCTTGGTTTTTGACATAAATGATAACATAATCTTAAAAAGAATAAAAAACCTGGAAAAGGCCAAAACCGAGGATGAATTTGAGAAAGTATTTCGCTCTACATGGAAAATAGCCAAATCCAGAGGCATTACAAAAAAAGATGTAGCAGAGGAAATCAAAGCATACAGAAAAGAAAAAAATGCTTAAGATTACTGCAGATACAAACATTTTAATCTCTGCTGCAATGACAAAAGGCAATGAATTTGAGCTGTTAAGACTGGCTAAACTTGGAAAAATTGAGCTGATTTTATCACCGCAAATTCTTAAAGAATTTAGAGAAGTTATCTCAAGGCCTAAATTTGGTTTTTCTCAAGAGCAGATTATTAATGTTTTTAAACAAATAGTAAACATATCTACAATAGTGATGCCTTCTGTTGAAGTAAATATTATAAAAGACGATCCTGAAGATAACAAAGTTTTAGAATGTGCAGAAACTGGCAAAGTGGATTACATCGTCTCTGGAGACGTTCATTTATTGAATTTAAAACAATATAAGGGCGTAAAGATAGTACAATCAAAATCTATTTTGGATATTATCTAATAAATAAAAGGGATATTAAGAATAGAGGCTTAATTGCTGAAAACCTCTTTACCATAACGTTGCTTTGCCCTTTCTTTTAATTCTTTATATTCTTCCTCATTTAAGCCTATGTTTCTTTTTAGGTCTTCAAAGCTGGAAAACATGCCCAGCATATTCAATGCCTTATCAACTTTATTTTCCTCATAGCTCATGAATATCACCTCTTAAGATGAAATTTTAGGGTTCTTCTTGCCCAATTTTGATTTAAAAAGATTATTATTTAAGTATATGATAAAAAGTATATATTCTAGTGGTTATTCGCCTTCGAATTCTATTAGAGAAAACATCTTATAATTGCCTAACCACACCCACTGGACATCTGTGTACCTAAAGCTTATATATATCTTTTTCTAATATTTTTATCAATTCCATGCTTTTTGAAATTCAAAAAGTTATAATTTGGTGACTTCAAAATGAAATTAGATAAAAATCATATTGAAATAAGAAATAAAGTAGAAGCCCTCATGGATTGTGGTTATTCTACAGAAAAAATTGCAGTTAAATTAAAATTGCCTCTTGGCACTAGGTTTATTAAACAATCAGCAAGATGGTATAAAAGTTGTGTTGTGGCTAAGAGAAATCAAAGAAAAGCTATCAAAAAGCATCCAAATTTATATAGTAAAGCTGGTAAAATTGCTCAACAAAAGCACCCATGGATAGGATATAATCTAGGTAAGAAATATGGACCAATACAAGGCAAAATAAATGTAGAAAGATTGAAAGGAAATTCTATATATTTTTCTATGATGGCTAAAAAACTGCAAGAATTGAACCCAGAACATTCGAGGATTAATATGAAAAAAGCTCATGAAACTATGAAATTAAAAGGCACTTTTAATGACCATCAAAAAGAAGCAGCATTAAAATGCTTAGAAAAACACCCTACCCAATTAAAAGATATGTCTAAAAAAGCACACGAGTTATATCCTCTAGCTCTTTTAGCTTTAGAGAGCAGAAGAAAAAACTACCCATACAAATTTATGGGATGCTTATTTGACTCTGATAGTGAAAGAAGATTATGTGAAATTTTTGTAAATCGTGGTTTAATAAATAAACCTGAAGAAGGAAAAAACATACACTTTAAAATAAACAGGTCTCATGTTGATTTCTTTATAAAAAAGGAGGTTTTCGTTGAATTTCATCCACCTCTTAAATACGGGTTGAAAAGTGGAGAAACTGTAAAATCTTATTACCAAGAAAAAAGGAAAATTTTAGACAAAAATGGATATGAAAATTATCCTTTAATTGTAATAGATAGATTAAGAAACATTGAACTAAAAATAAGCAAAATAAAAAAACTAATGTCCCTCGAATTGAACAAGTGAAAATACTTTATAACCCATGTCTTCTAGTTTTTTCCTACCCCCTAAATCAGGCAATTCTACAAGCAATGCGCATTCTACTACTTGACCACCCAATAGCTCTACTAGCTTAATCGTAGCTGCCAAGGTTCCCGCAGTAGCTACCAGATCATCAACAATAAGCACCTTTTGCCCTTTTTTTATGGCATCTTCATGTATCTCAACAACAGCCTTTCCGTACTCAAGAGCATATTCATGGTTTATTGTCTTATGAGGCAATTTTCCCTGCTTCCTTACTGGAACAAAGTTGCAGCCTAGTAAATAAGCCAAAGCAGCGCCAAAGATAAAGCCTCTTGATTCTATGCCTACTATAACATCAATATCCATGTGCTTATAGCGCTCATAGAACTTGTCTATAGAGTATTTGAATGCCTCTTTGTCTTGGAGCAAGGTGGTAATATCCCTGAACATAATGCCCTTTTTGGGCCAGTCAGGAATAGTCCTTATCCTAGATTTCAAATCCATAGAGCCACCCTCTTGGAATTCAATTTTACAATTAGTATATATAGTTTTCTCTTGATCATTTGAATAAACATTTGAATAATTATTTGAATGATTGCTATATGGAATTTAGGAGAAAGATAGCTAAAGTGGGATTATGACAGGAAGATAAAGTCCCAAGAAGGGTATAATGTTTAAGACTGTTCAGCATACACAAAAAGACTGGAAAGGAAAACTAAGTATATAGCAGATTAGACAACCTACTATTCAAATGAAGAGTATACTTCAATTATTTTCAATAATGAAAATTATTATTATTGATTAGGTGGTAAAAGAACTCTTCCAGCCATTTGAATGGGGGATAGAAGACTACACTCCAAAATGGCACTGACGGTCAAATTCCGCTTCGCTACGATTTTGCCCTGCTCGGCATCCCAATAAGGTTTCCTCTGCCTCGCCGCACGCCACGTCGGCGCTGTTGATTTCTTATCTCAAAACTGTCCAATCCCAAACCTCAAACCAAAATCTTTAAATATAAGTTACTACTTACTTGTGGATAAAATGAAGCGCATTTTGGTATTTTTGGTTATAATTGCAATATTCGCCATAGCCTTCAGCATAACGCCAGTTCTAGTAAACCCGACAGGCTTTGTTGTGGCTGAAGATACAGAAAATAAAAGCGGCGAGAAAGAGCTGCCAGCATTTAGAATCTACACAAAAGCTGTATGCGAGAATGTTTCTGACTTTGTCGTTTGCCGTGATGAACTATTCGCGAATTGCGGCGGCTTTGAGTATGTATTGCCTAAAAACGAGGTTAACGGCAACGGAGTTTTCAGCAAGGACTGGAAGGATCCCAGAAATGGGTGATTTATTTTTAAAAGTCATAATATTCAAATTTTGTAAAAACGATAATTTCAA
>JAGVXV010000005.1 GCA_018303625.1 Candidatus Woesearchaeota archaeon | reverse complement strand
CTTCCTTTCCTCAGCCTGCTTGGGATAAGCAGCTGCAATGAAGCCAATGACAACAACTACAATCCATGCGACAATTCCAAAAAGGCATGGTACAATAAGGACCTGAAAACAGTAATCTACAGCAAGGATGCAATAGATCTTAGGCCCCTGAACTTTTTTGAGTCTTTTGCGGATTTGCTGAAAAGGCCTTTCGAATCCATACTCAATATACTCAGGGCAAATGTAAGGCCATCTGACAACTCATTTATCTCTGAATTGAAAAAATTTGACAGGCTGTATTTAAGCAGGGTAAACAACAAGGCAGTAAGAGGCACAATGGAAGGGCTGCAGTTCAAGAACATAGTCTTGGAATATAATAACTTTCAGACAGACATATGCGCATTTATCAGAGAGTATAACAGAACCATAACTCCCGACGCTTCAGGAATCTGGTGCAGCAAAAGCGGTAATAATTACCATGTTTTGGCACAAGGCTCTTTCGGGACAAACCTGAAGCCGGACACTATCTGGACAGACCTGACATCAAGCTTAAGAATAAGATAAAATATTTAAATCATCATAGCAAATTCCATCCAAAAAGAGGTGTATCATGGGCAAACCAAAAATTTGCATTTTTTTTATTATTTCACTATCATTTTTTGCAATTTTCAGCCTAAATTCATTTGCAGATGAGCGCGGAACTTGCACCAATCCAGGTGCCGGCACAAAGATATGTGGGGAAAACCTTGTTTCTAGAGACAATGAATGTTGCCCCAATCAGCAACAAAATCCCTCTTATTATAGGTCCGCTTCAAACCCCACAGGACCTCAAAATTACAATGATTGCATTGCAAATTTTTTCTTCAAGGATACTGATGCTTCTCAGGTAAATGATTGTAAACTAGGATGTTGCTGCACTAATCTTGCAAAAGATGTAAAAATAGGAGCTCAATGCAAAGGCACAGGAGAAACTTTTCATCTTGGAGACACTGACTGCAGCGAATGCACTTTGCCGCAATGCAATGATAATATTGACAATGACAATAACCAATGCAAGGATTTAGATGATTCAGGATGCTCAAGCCCTTCAGACCAGACAGAAGCAGGCGGCATATGCCTTGGCAGAGGCCAGGGCTGCCAAAGCACAAGCTACACTCCAAGATTATCCAGCCTGAGGGCAGAGCCTGTGAAGGGTGAAAGAAAAATAAGGCTTATCTGGGCAGATGAATGCTCTCAAAATGCAGTTTCTTATGAAATAAGAAGGTGCCAAGGCCCAAATTGCCAGAATTTTGCATTGATTGCAACATCGAATACAAACAGCTTTACAGACTCGTCAAATGAGCTTCTTTTTGATGCAACATACACTTACCAGATAAAATCTTTTTATAATCTGCAGACAGCAAATCCAACAGCAACTGTTTTGGGCCAATTAGGGAATTTTGAATGCTGGTAAGGATTACCTCACAGCAAACGATAACAGGTTTTCGCAGGGAAATTTTGAAAGCAATGTAAATTCAACATTTTCAGCAAGATTCAACAGGGCATTTTCCTGCAGCAACAATAACGTTCTGCAGGAGCAATTGCAGTGCTCCCAAAACCAGGTATGTGTTGTTACAAATAATGTTCCTAAATGTGCAGAGAAGTCATTATGCAATTACCCTGATGCAAACCCATTCGGACTCTATTACCAGCAGACAGTATGCGAAAACAACAATTACTGCTTTTTTGACAGATCCTTGACTATAGCAAATAATTGCTATCAGTGCTCGACCGCTATGTCCTGCTATGATTACAAATCAAGAGGCTCATGCGAAAGGGACAATTGCGGTGCCAGCAGCTGTGAATGGCGCCCTATCTCCGACGAGCTTGGAACCGGAGTTTGCATCAGTACAACAAAGGACAACTGCAAATGGTGCAACAAAGCCGGAACAGATAGTGTTGAAAGCTCTAAGGCTTTCAGCTCGGTTTTTGAGATCTGCACAGCAGAAAAGGCTGAAAAGCTTTCCATTGAAAAATCACAATGCTATTTCCGGGATGGAAGCGCAAAAAGCTGCGAAGATATCACATGCCTGGATTATCAAGCATCGGAATGCGGCAATTCAATCTCCCATGACGAGTTCAACAGGATAAGAAACCCTAGCAATGACAAGTGTGGAATCAAGACATGCCAGATATTCAACAGCCAGTGCAGGAAAAATGCAGACGGCAACAGCGAAGCAGACTGCAATAACCTGTTATGCGAGCAGGACTACTATGCCCCTAATACCACAATAATACCCTTGATTGAAAGAGGTGTTTATAAAAACTTGGCCATACAGATATTTGACAAATCAGGAAAAAATGCTACTGCAACCAGAAGAACAAGCGGTGATTACAAGACTTATCTATGCCTGGAGCCATGTGGCCAGAACGGGCACCCATATGAAATTTTTACAAACAGCTATAATTTAATCCTAACCAATTCAATTTTGTTCGATGGCAATAACGGAAGCAGGGTATTAACCTTAAATGAAGGAGCAAATACCTTAAGGTATTATTCACAGGACCCTGCAAAAAACATAGGCCAGGTTAAAACTGTCAGCGTGGAAACCCACGGAAATGCAAGCGGGCCGGCAATTTTCAGAATAAATGTAACCGGAGCAAAAAAAACAGATAACAAATTCTATACAAATGTCCTAAAGCCCAAAATAACAGTTGAGTTCTTTGAAAATGCTTCAATAACGCATGCAGCGATGAAAAGCCAAACAGGATTCATAACAACCCCAACCTATAATGCAGCCCTTTCGAAAAAATTCGAGTTTGTATTCTCCAGGGAATTTGCTGAAGGAGCCTATGTGTTTGAACTCAACGCGAAAAACAGGAACAACATATTTATGGACAAAACAGAATTAGTAGAAATTATTCTTGACAACTCAACCCCGGTAATTTCCATAACTCCTGCCGAAGGCAGAGTCCTGAAACAGTCATCTGTCGATGTAAGGATACAGTCAGACAAGGAAATCAGCTTGGAGGAGGTTGCTATAACTGACAGAAAGAATATAACCAATATTATTGATCTATTTAGAACAGATGACAACAGGATTTTTACTGCTACTGCAGTGCTTTCAGACGGCAATAAGGAGATAATGGTAAAAGCCGGGGATTATGCAGGCAACGGGGTTATAGTAAGGTCAAAATTCATAGTCAACGCAAAGCCATTAACAATCACGCTGCTGGAGCCTTCTTTCGGCATTTCATCAAATTACACCTTTGATGTTGTAGTTGCAACAGACAACAACGCTTTATGCAAATACAGCTTTAACGATGATCTGCAATTCGGCTTTATGGATGCTTTCGATGCAACAAACAACGCAACACATAAAATCAAAGCGTTCAATAAAATACCGTTCGGCTCAAAGAATGAATACCCCTTGAATGTGAAATGCAACGATACATTATACGGCCTCGGAAGCGCCGTCTTCAAATTAAGAGTCGATACAGAGCCACCAATCATAAAAGAGGCTTTTGCTAATCCAAATCCTGTTGTCGAAATACCTATGACAACGGTTCTTACCATAAATACGGACAAGCCGACAATATGCAGATACAGCCTAGAGAAAAATAAATTTGATGAGATGGAGTCCAATTTTCCAGGATTCGAAGAAGATTCTTTCAGGACTGTGCATAAAAATAATGTAACCGAGACTAGCGAAGGCAGCTTTAGGTATTTAGCGGCATGCCAGGCGCAAAATAAGCTTGTTTCAGGCGCAAAAGAGATAAAATTTGAAGTGAATACGAAGCTTCCATTAAGAATAACCTCTCACACTCCTGAATACAGCAATACACCAAACATTATCTTGGCTATCGAAACAAATAAGAGGTCCCAATGCAAATTCAGCGCCCAAGACCCGAAAGTCGAAATCGGGACTATCTTCGGCAATCCAGACTACAGCCATACAAGATCTTTAATTGCAAACATAGGCAAAAATTCTTATTACGTTATATGCAAAGACCAATTTTCGCAAAAATGGTCGGATGTCTTAAAAATAGATGTGACAGTAGACACAACATCTCCTGTCATGGAAACTGTTGATGACACAAGCACATTGCCCAACAATCCAGAATTTACCTACCGCACAAACCAGTTAAGGGTAAAACTGCTTGGAAGGGACAATGAAACAAGAGTCTTCTCCTATTTGTATACCTTGGAGGAATTTGGCACCTTGAAGTCAATATTCAACTGGACGGCAAGCTACATAGAAAATGACTGGTTTTTGGTAAACGACCTTAACCTGTCAAATGGTGCTAAGTACTTCTTCAGGGCCAAGGCAAAAAACATCGTTGGCTTGTTAAGCGACGAGAAGTCAAGCAACGGCATTACAATCGATGTTAATCTAAAGCCGTCAAACTGCTCCAACAGAATAAAAGACCAGCAGGAAACTGACATAGACTGCGGCGGCCCATGCGACCAATGCTCCGAGGGCAAAATATGCAAAGAGAATATAGACTGCAAAAGCGAATATTGCAATGCAAGAAATGTATGCGCAGCTCCAGGATGTAATGACAACGCAAAAAACAAAGATGAAAGCGATGTGGACTGCGGAGGCAGCTCTTGCAATAAATGCATCATTGGCAAGGCTTGTAACGTAAACAGAGATTGCAGCAGCAATTATTGCGGCTTTGGAATATGCAAAAGTGCAGAAAGCTGCGAAGATAAGAAGCTTTCAGGAACAGAATCCGATGTTGACTGCGGAGGAGCCTGCTCAAACAAATGCAACGAAGGCCAGCATTGCGGCAACGATAATGACTGCAATCAAGGATCCAAATGCATAGAATCTGCATGTAAAATATGCGAAGAAAATGACTTAAATTGCAATGGAGTATCTGACGACAGGGAAAATGACGCTGATGGCGACGGAATGCCGGATGACTGGGAAATCCAGCACGGGCTGGATCCTAATAACCCAGACGATGCAAATATTGACTCAGACAATGATGGGCTGACGAATAAAGAGGAATATACCTACAGGACAAATCCGAATAAAACAGATACAGATGATGACTCTTATAGCGATAAAAAAGAAATTGATAAAGATACAGATCCTTTAGACCCGAATAGCAGGCCAAAATCGAAATTAGGATTTATTCTCCTGCTGGTATTTTTGATTATTTTGCTCATAGCAGGAGGCTATTTTGCCTATACTTATTATGAAAAGAGGGGAGAAAGGGAAAAAATAATACCAATGCCACAAAAGCCGATTCCATCTTCTTCCAGGCCCAGAATAGCCCGGGAGCAGCTTAGGCAGATGCAGGAATCCCTAAAGAAGAGAGAAGAGGAAAAAAAGGAAAAAAGAGAAAAGCTATTTGAGGCATTTGGAGGAAAAAAAGAGTCACAAAAAACTGCTCCACAAGCCAAAAAACCAGAAACAGAAAAGCCCAAGGAGGCAGATGTCTTTTCAGAGCTGAAAACAACTACAGCAAAAAAGCCTGAAGCAGCCGAAATATCAAGAATACAAGAACAAATCAGAAAACTGCCATCTAATGAAAAAGAAGATGTGATGGAAAAACTAACGGGTTTGGCTAAAAAAACCAGGCAGGGAAAGATAGCAAAAGGGGACGTCTTCAAAGAATTAAAGATGATAATAGCAGCAAGTAAGAAAAAGAAAAAATGAGGAAAGGCCAGATAATAGGGCAGGTTTTTATATACATCCTTGCAGTAATTTTGACCGCAATAATCCTTGGCTATGGCTACAGGGCCATTGTCTCTTTTAAGGAAAAATCCGAGCAGGTTTCTTATATAAATTTCAGGACAGAACTGCAAAATGCAGTCGAAGCAATAACTCCGGATTTTGGAAGCGTTAAAATAATCGACCTTTCAGTCCCCGGAAATTTTAAGAAGGTCTGCCTTGTCAGAAATTACCCCTCATTTCCGGCACTTTCAAATACAAACCAGCCCATAATAGAAGACAGCATTAATTCCGGTGTTGAAAAAAACGTTTTTTTAGTGGAAAATATAGCTAAAGACTCGTTTTACGCAGGTAAAATTGACCTGGAGCAGGACTTATACTGCATTGATATTGTTAATAGCCAGATAAGGCTAAGGCTTGAGGGCAAAGGAGATCATACAAAAATAAGCTAGTTCAAGCAGAAACAAATAAATTTATTAATAACAAAAGTTCGGAATTTCTGATGGAATCCAAAAAAGGTGTTTTTGAAATACAGTTTAACTGGATATTTGTCCTGGCTGTTGGAGCGCTTATACTTCTGTTTTTTTCTGTGATAGTCCTGAGGCAGAAGGGCATTTCAGAAATTTCGACTTCAGACCTTATTCTCAAGAATCTGGAGGCAATCTTGTCCGGGGCAGAGGTAAGCAGGGGAACTGTAAACCTGGTTGATATTCCAAAAACAGAAATAGAATTTGAATGCAGCCGGTACAGGATTGGAAAAATATCAAAGCAATTCGAGGTCATGAGCATTTTTGCTCCACGGAATCTGGAAACAACGAAGCTTATTACATGGACCCTTGAATGGAGCCTGCCTTACAGGGTTACAAATTTTTTGTATGTGACGAGCCCTGAAACAAGGTATATCATAGTAGGAAACTCCAATTTCGCCAGGAAGGTGTTTAATTCATTGCCAAACGAAACGCAAAAAGATATTTATAATAATGCAAACGAAATAGTAGACAAGGATGATGACAAGGTTAGGGTAGTATTCTTCGGCAATAATGCCCAGATCCCGGGAGTTTTCAGCAGCATGCCAAAAGGCACAGTTACAGCCTTGAAAATCAGTGGAGATGAAAGCAAAGGAGAATTAAATTTTTTTGATTTTGAAAACAGCCAACTCAGCAATAAGGGAACCTCGTACTATATAAGATTGCCTGCTTTGCTCGGGGCTATCTTTGCAGACGACATAGGAACCTATGAATGCGCAATGAAAAATTCCTTTAAGAAGCTTAATGTCATAACCCAGGTATACAATAAAAAAACAAATGATATGAAAGCATACTACGAAAGCCGGCAGGATCAATGCTCGCAATACCATGATGACAGCCAGATAAGCCTGATTTTAAGCGCTTCAAACGCATTCAGCCTGCCTAATATCAACGGCATAGATTCCGCATCCAGAAATTTAGAGCAGCAAAACAATCAGGCGCAGCTCTTTTCATGCGCCTTAATTTACTAAAATGAAAACACAAAAACAAAGGAAATCGAATATTTTCATGGATTTGAAAATAAAATTTTCAAGAAAATCACAGGTGCATATGGGAGAAACAATAGCAGTCTTACTGGTATTCTTCATCTTGGTGCTGATAGGCTTAATTTTTTATACGCGAATAATCAAGGGAAACATAGAAACTGAAAAAGAGGAAAGCAGGCAGCTCAAGGCTATTGAAATAGCACAAAGGGTCTCATTTCTTCCTGAGCTACAGTGCAGCGAGGAAAATATTGTCACAGACAACTGCATAGACATAATGAAATTAGACGCTGCCTCAGGCATCATAAGGCGGAATGAAATTTTTTATTATGACATGCTGCTTTTTAGCAATATAACCCTGAAGGAAATCTATCCCGAAGAAAGGCAATGGGATTTGTACGACCGCTCTTTGGGCAATTTTACAAGCAAATTAAGCACAAACGTCCCTATAGCCCTGTTCAACCCGATAACAAAAAAATACTCATTCGGAGTTATGGAAGTAAGCACTTTCACCAAATAAGCCTGTAAACAATGAAATTCCATTCATTTTAAATGAGTGGAATGAATTATGCTCAAAAACCGAACATATTTAATCATGGAATTTCAAGCATCAAAAACCACTAGAACAGTAAATTAGTAAATTCATGCCACCCATCAAAGATGGGTGGTTTTTGACAAGATGAAAAAAAATAAAAAATCCCAGATGGAAATAATGGGCCTGGCAATAGTAGTCATCTTGATAACTCTGGCCATGATATTTGTTGTCAGGTTTGTAATCTTTAAAAAGCCGGCGGAATTCAAAAAGTCTTTTACGCAGGCAGAACTGGCTTCCAATACCATAAACACCTTTTTAAAAACCAAAAGCAAAAACTGCAATGGCCTCAGCATGACAGAGCTTCTGCAGGATTGCGGCCAGAGCCAGAGCATCTACTGCGAGAACGGCAAAGTTTCATGCAAATACGTAAACGACACGGCGGCAGAAGTTTTCAGCAAAACTTTGGATTTATGGAATGTAGACTATGAATTCAAGACTTATTTTGAGGAAAGAAGCCCGATTCTCAAATTAGGCCAGGCATGCAAAGGTGCAAAAAAAAGCAAATTATTCCCAATACCTACAGCAGCAAGGGCATTGTATGTTAAGCTGGATATCTGCGGCTAAGATAGCCTTAATAAGCCTTAATTGCTCTATACCAAAAAGAATCACAAGGGGGTGGGGAACATTACTGAAACATTAAGAGCATGAATCAATCTATTCCCCCTTATTTTATAATTAAAATACTGATTTTAAATAAAAATCTAAAAAATAATTAATAAAACGATATATTTAAATATAACTTATTCCATAAAAACAACTTGACATTAAAATGAATAAAAGAGGCCAAAGCATTTCTATAAACACCATTATAGTAGCTGCAATAGCTCTGATTGTGCTGGTTGTCCTTATAGCTATTTTTACCGGGAGGCTGGGGATTTTCAGCAAAGGCATTGCCCAGACCGGAACATGCGAAAGCCTAGGAGGCACTTGCCAAGAACCCCGTTGCGGAACAAATCAAGAAGAAGTTCCAGCTTTAAATTGCAACAGGGATTCTGATAATGACGGCAAAATAGAAAATGGAGGTAAGCCCTACTGCTGCAGAGCAGCAAAAACAAGCCCATAAATAATTTTTATTGAATTCTAAATAAACAATTTTAAACTTTCTTTATGCCTGCTTAGAAAAACATTTATATATGCTAAACAAAGGGATTATTCCATGAAAGAAATAACCTCAAATAAAAAAGCGCAGTCAGGGCTTCTTTCATTCAAAAAAGGGATTATTCCATGAAAGAAATAACCTCAAATAAAAAAGCGCAGTCAGGGCTTCTTTCATTCAAAAAATTAATTACAATTCTTCTGACAATTGTTGTCGCATTTGGCTTATTTTACATGCTATGGAGGATATTCAATGCGTCTCTGCCGAAATAAAAAGTCTTTGGTAAATGATTATATCATTGGAATCTTGCTGATAATTGCAGCTTTCCTTTTAATCTTATCCATACTGGAAATATTCAAAGGCAAGGCAGAGGCGAAAACCGCTGAAGCAATATGCAAAGGCAGTGTAGCCTTGAGGGAAAAAACCCATACTGAAATATACGATCCAGTGACAGGTAGTCTTAAATTTGGCAGTGTTGCAACACCTCTTCTCTGCAGGACAACTGACAAATACGTTCCAGAGGATAAAAACGCCCCAAAAGAGCAGGTGCAGAAGGAATTTGCGGATTCAATGGCATCATGCTGGAGCCAGTTTGGAGAGGGCCTTATTGACGATGTTTTTAAGCAGGGCGACGGCATAGCCAACAATTGTTTTGTGTGCTATACAGTAAGCTTAAGGGAAACATCCAAATTCAAGGGCCAGATAAATTCAGTGGATTTTACAAAATACTTGTTTGAAACTCCATATAAGGTTTCTCAGGAAGCGGATGGCTGCAAAGTGGACGGTGGATTTTGCATTGACTCTGAAAATGAATGCAGCTCAAAAATAAGGGCAGATACCTCATATTTGCTTGTAGACAAGAAGAGCGATGCCTGCCAGAAAAAAGGGAAGAAAAGCTGCTGCTACACAGACTACGGCTGCTGGAACAAAGGAGGATTATGCAGCGGCTCAAACCCGGATTCATCAAAATACAGGCAGTATGATAATGAAGGATGGAACTGCCCCTCAAATATGAAGTGCTACGTTAAAAATGAGAATTACTATACTTACGGAGAATACATACAAAGATATAGCGGCGATGGAAAGATGATACTCCTTACTGATATAAAGCCAGGAGAAACCTATGCAATAAGCTACGGTAGCCCTACAAAAAGCTGCGATTGGTGCACTACTATTGGCTTAAGTGCTGGTGCAGGTGGAGCAGCGGCAGTCCTTCTGGCTTCTTCTGGTCCACCGGGATGGACTATACTGGGAGCAGGCGCAGTTGGCATCGCAGTATACTCAATATTTAAAGGGACAGCAGAACTTGGCGTAGAAGCTTATAGGGAATATATCCTGCAAAGAAACTTCCCGACGATTTACCTTACAACACTGAAGCAGATGCAGAATGGCAATTTATGCACAATTGTAAAAGACATAAGGGAGACATAAAATGAGATTAATAAAAGACAAGAGGGCTGTTGCAGAGGGTGTTGAAAGGTCTGTCAGTGAAATTATGGTATGGATAATCTTGTTTGCATTGGCAGTTTTTGCATTTATTTGGTATAGTGGATTGGGCAGTAAAATAATATCAATAATAAAAAGCCTTTTTTAAAATGGGAAAAAACGGGACTTTCAGCGCGGTCGCAGGCGTCGCAATACTGCTTATCTTCCTAGTTGTAGTCTTGTTGTATCTTCTTGGCCCTGAAGCCATATTGCCAAGAGCTGCCAAAGCGGCAGACTGGATAGCAGACAAAACCTTGTCGGGCCTGAGAAAAGAAAAATTGGAGCAAAAAACATTCAGCACTGAAAAGGGCACTGAAGAGGCCTATGACAGCGTTCTAAATGTTTTAAGATCCGGAGGAAGCGGCCCATGCAGAATCGAGCGCAGGGCATTTGCAGGCAATTTTAAGGGATTCAGAATTACGCTATCAAAATCTGAACAGGGAACCTTTGTCCAGTTAATGAATGAAAAAGGCCAATCCCTTAAGCAAAACACCATAAGCGGAAGGTTTCCCTGCGTTGTTGGAGAGGGGGATGCAGCAATAAATTTTTATAATAATCACCTAAGTGATAATAAGTGCTCGTCAAACTGCCCTAAAGACTACACCATAGCTAATATAGAGTTTAAAGCTGCAGACAGCATTTACGTAGACGGGAAAAAAAGAAATCTGGATGATGAAAACCTGCTTTTTAAGACAGCAGACGGCAATGTATGCTTTTTTCCGACATACGCCGGAGTTTTCACTCTCCCAGGCTGTGATGCCGGAACTGGAGGATTGGATGATGATTGCATCGGGGCAATAAAAAATAATATAAAATCATGCTGAGAGGGATAAAAATGAAAAATAAAAAAGCACTTGAATGGGGTTGGGGAAATATTCTGACCGCAGCATTGGTTTTAATATTGGCGTGGGTTGTAATAGACAATGTTATTCTTAAAATTTTCGTCCAAAAACAAATAGCATCTGCTGGAAGCGCAACAGATAAAGTCACTCAGGATTGCGACGAAGACGGGACAATTGGCCTAAGCGACGACTGCCCGTGCGACAAAGACATCCAGAAAATGCCAACAGACAAGAAAACATGCCCTAAAATAACAATAACAGACACAGCAAATAAAAACTGCCCTGCATTGTGCAAAAAATGAAAAAAGCCGATGTAATGCTTACATTTCTCTTTTATACAATCCTGGCTTTAGTGATATTTATTCCGACCTGTATGTGGGCATCACAATTCCTTAAAATTGGAAGCATCAGGGCTGCAGACTCTTACAATCAACTAGTGCAGTTAGTCTCTGGCATTGGAGAGAGAGAAATATCAAGCATGCCTTTGTACATGAATGACAATTCCATAATATTCGGCGTCTCTAAAAATTCTACAAGAGTAGAAACATTAACCTACGACCCTATTTCAGGCACAAGAATAATCAATGGGTATGTTGAGAGACCGATAAAATGTGAAAAAGACAAGGCTTGCCTCTGCTTGTGCAAGAAAGATGTAGCAGCAGAAGGAAATCAGATAAAGTGCAATGGGGGGATACAATGCAGCACCTTCGACAAGATAGATTTTCTGAAGACAAGAATAATTAATGACCTTACACTGGAAAAAACAGCTATAGACAAATCATACGCATTATGGGAAAATGGGTTTATCATTGCTAATTCAAGAAACAGGGAAGTCCTGTTAAAAGCGTACTCTTTCGTGCCAAGGGAAAATTTAGTGGGACAAACTCCCGAAATAAATTCAAACTCGCAAAAGCAGCGTACTATATACGTCCAAAGATACCAGAATTTTATTGGGGTTTGTTTTAGCCGAACATGCATAACAGACGAAACAATCGATTTGTTAAATAAAGAAAAAGCAATCGAAGAATTTGATAAATTCAGGAAAACCCACTTAGAATGCAAAAATAAGAAAGACGAGCCATGCGGCACAGTTTCCTTGGAGATTCCACAAAGATACTTTATATTTTATGTTCCTTCTGTTCCAAGCACGTCTTTTACTTTACCTTTTGGTTTTACTATCGAATTATTTAAGGGAAGTGAAGGCAAATTCTGGCTGTTTAACACCCCAGACTCAAGTCCAGACTATTTAAGAAAGCATTCAAAGGAAGTTATTGTGAGAGACAAAAATAATAATGAGGTGTCTTTTGAAGGCAATATCTACATTGAAGATGGAAATGTTGAATATCAGAGAGGATTTTTTACGCATTTTGTTTCTTTTGAGATGAAAGTCAAAGACGGCAAAGTGATAATAGAATATCCATTGTATTCGGAATAAATTTTCCAAAAAGCATTTAAACATATAAGCTTCTTTGCAGAATATGAAAAAAAGAGGTGATGTAAGCCTGCGGTTCCTTCTGGAGCTAGTAGCGTCTTTCCTTGTTGCCTACATGGCAGTAAGCGTTTCCGTATCTTACACTCAGGGAACTATTTTTGAAAAATTGCACATAGCCAAGGATCTTGCAATGCAGATAAATGCATTATCAAGCCTGCCTGGAGATGGCTATATTATAAATACCAAGCTGTATGGCTATTCTTTGCATTTCTCTGACAACAAGGTTGAAGTCTTTGAAGATAGCGCAGACCTTTCCAAAGGAGTCTATTATTTTGTAAAAATTGGAAGTAACAGGCTGGATTCGAGATTCAGCAAGCCAAAACAGGTCGTGATTTCAAAAATCAACAACGAGATAATAATAACAGAGGAAATTCCAGTCTTGAAGTAAAATGCAGCTTAAAGCAATCCATGGCAAAAGGGCTGATATATCAGCAAGAAAAATGATTTTCTATGGAATTTTCGGCTTTTTGGCAGCAATAACCTTCCTGCTGGTTGCCTGGTTTTCAGTGTATGACGGGTCTTACCTAAGCAAAATACCACCAGACCTTGAAAATTACCTGTTCGTCCAGAGATTTTTAAACTCGAATCTATGCTTTGCCTTCCAGGACAAGGAAACAGAACGAGTTTATCCCTGGGTTATAGACATGACAAAATTCAGGCAGGAAAACCTCGATAATTGCTACAATGCCAAAGACACGAATGTCAAGGCTTACAGTCTAACGCTGAGCCATAACAACAAAAAAACCACGTTGACAACTAAAAACTGGGAGGGGTTTCTGAAAAAAGGCGAAACCAGGCAGATATTTGTCTACGATAGCGGCAATATAAGAAGAGCAGAGCTTTTTATTGAAATGCAAGATGCCAAATAAAACACGCAAGGGCAAAAATTTTTTGCACGGGAAATTTAAAAAATTTTCCAGAAAATCGCAGGTTGAAGACTGGCTGCCTTTGATGGCTATAATAATATTCTTGGTATTTATATTCTTGATTTTGTCATTACTGAACTTGAACAGGACCACAACCATAAACGAAATACTGAAAATGGATACAATAATAAGGGATTCTGGGCAATACCTGATAAATTATCTCAACTCGCAGATTTCTTTAAACAATAAAAACATCACTGTTGCAGAGGCAATCAGTTACTATGCAGCAACTAATGACGAGAATTCGCTGATTCTGCTCAAATTTTGGGCGGATGAAATATTCTCCCACAGCAGTCTGGAAACCGATTCGTCATCATGGTCTCTGGAGATAGTAACCCCTGCAACAAAGCAGGTTATAATAGAATCCGAAAAAGCAAGAACGAGATACATTGCGAGAAATGAGATCTCGAGCGCAATATTGCCAATGCCTGACAAGGAAAATGCAGAAGTAAGGCTATTTTTTGTTCAGACAAAATTCGTGGAAAAATGAAACCAAAAGGAAAGAGAGGGCAGACGTTGATTTATGGCCTGATGGCGGGGCTTATAGCAGCTTTTATAGTCTCATTTTTCAGCAATGCAATTGCAAAAAAAGATTTTGGAGAAATAGGAGATTCTTCGCTGAAGCTGATAGATGCCTCAAAAGAAGCTGAAAAATCATTGTTTTATCTGGACCAGTCAGCGAAGTATTCTGCATACCAGACGGCTTACGATCTGGCGCAAAAAGGAGGCTTTTTCAAAGAAAGCGAATGTGGGGACTATTTTGGCTTCACATTATGGCAGACTTTAGACGAAAATAAAAAACTAAAGCAATGCTTTCCAGCCCAAGAAGAAATATCTGGTAATTTTAAATCAATTTTCAATGCGAATTTAAATAATTATGTACAAATATTCAACCAAAATTCCGATGCAAAAATACCTCTTGATAATTACAACCAGATAAAATTAGCCAATAAGCTGGATATAACCGGGCTTGCAAATGAGAATATTATAATAGAGATAGGAAAGCCAGGAGGACAAATAATCCAATCACCATCTGAATTACAAGATTCCGAAGGAATATTTAAATCTGATTTGGAAGTAAAGGATCTTGATAAGGTCAGGCTTGGTTATGATCTAAAAAAATTTATTGAAGAGGTATCGCAAAAAGCAGGAGTTGATAGTGCCACAGCGTTGGCATTAATAGGAAGGGAAAGCTCATTTACACATTGCTGTATCCAGCCCGACAATAACCGTCCAGGAACATGCAGAAAAAGCGATGTTACTTCTTGTGGCCTTCGCGAACTCTATACAAGCGGAAGCAGCTACGGAATAACTCAAATAAACCTTAAGCATTGCGCGTGGTTTAATCCAGACCTGTGCTCTGAAAACAAGAAACCAAGCGATTTACCGCTTAAATCCTCTAGCCTAGGCTGCTTTTCAGGATATTACAACAGCAAAGACAGTTCAGATGGAGGGTGGGGCCAGGAATGCAGAACTTTTAAAGAAGCCGGATGTGCACCAGGGCAATCCGCAAAAGATATGGAGTGTAACATAAAGCTTGGAATTACTTTCTTAAAAAGCTTGTACAACACATATGGCAACAATGACGCATTATACGAAAGGACGGTAAAAAATTACTGTACAGAGCCAACACAACAAAAAAGATATCTGGACTATAAGGAGTGGGATAGGGTAAAAAGAGCCTATAACGGGTTTGGCTGTGCTGGCCCGGGAGCAGATACGCAATATGTGGAAAAGATTAACAATGAAAAATCCACATATTTAACATAAAATGAACAAAAAAATTATCGCAATTTACGCATTTTTTGTTTTTTTAATAATTTTGACGCTTAACTTTACTTACAAGAATACTGTTACTGGGGCTGTTCCAGCAAAAACAGAGACCAAAATTATAGAACCACTATCTTCTTTCGGCCTTTATTCCATAAAGCCGAATTTTAAGGCAAATATAGATTATGACTTGAATGACTACCAATTAATAATCCAGAAAATAAAAAATATTGAGGAATGTGTTGCGCAAGGCAATGAGATTGAATTTTGCCTTGAACAATTAAACAAGGAAAACAACGATTTTAACTGGAGCCTCAATTGTCAGGAAAACTCTGAAAGGGTTTTTTACGAGATTATAAAGTTCTATCAGGATTGCATTGATTCTGAAGACACAAACTGCCTCTGCGAATACAACCTGCTTAAAAAAGCGGATGAGATTAAAAAATACGAGTTATATGGCAGCCACAAAATAATTTTCAGTGATTTAAGCGCCGGTAGGAAGGAAATAGAGGCAAAATTCAACGCAGGAAAGGAAGAAGTCAGTTATAAAATCCTTGGCAGAAAGCCTATTTTTGGATGGTTTCCCAGCGAGTATAATGTTGATTATTCTGCAGACAATGTCGTAAAGGCTTCTATGAACTTTCTAAACACTCTTGACCAGAAGTCAGGAAAAAAACCTCCCATAGAATATTTTGGAAACATTTTTCTTTTCAAAGAAAAAACTGACTTGGCTGAGGATGCAGAAGAGATAAATGTTGTCAAGGCCACTGAGCTGAAAAGCGGGGAATATTATATTGCCTATCCAAACACTGACAGGAACAAAGAGGCAAAAGGAATAGGAAAATGCGAACTTAAGCCGAAAAACATACAAAGGATTTGTGTTAAAAACAATAAAAAAGAATTCTCGGTTTATAATAAAATAAAAGATAAAGTAGATTTCAAAAATCCAACAATGAAGTTTGCAGCCTATATAGCAGACCCTGCCCCTGAAGAGGTAAAAAACCTGCAGATATTTGACAGGCCAAAAGATTCAAATTCCCTGATACTGAAATGGGGCAAAAACAAGGAAAAAGATGTAGTAAAATACAGGATTTACTATGCAGATTCAGAGCTAAAAGCATTTGAAAACAAGAACAAAATCGAGGAAATTAAAAAAGACAAAAATATCCTAAAAAATGAATTTAATGTTGAAAACATCAAGGGAACGAAAGGCTCTTTCCTGGTGCCGTTGATATGTGATTTTGACTATGAAAAAAAGAAGTGCACGTTTACAACATCTGAAGGTGGCATAGAATTTGATTTGGACAAAATACTGTTTTTTGAGGACGAAAATAAGTATTATGCCTCGTTCAAAGTTCAGGAAAACAAGCAATACGATCTCTTTGTGACGGCGATAGACAGGAACGGAAATGAAATCGAGGAAATTAAAAAAGAGCAGATAAAATCTGCAACATCCATAGATGATTTGCCGCCGGCATCTGAAGAGCTTATGTTCCCAAGGGCCGTTTATGATGCAGAAAAAAAGGAGATATTATTAACTATAAGGAAACATCCTAAAGATATTTTGAATATAGATGACACGAAAGCAGAAGACTTTAGCCTCTATAAGGCATATTATATAAAGTTCTCAGATCTAGATACAACTGACAAAATAACTGAAAAATCAAGATTTCTACAAGAATCGTTGCTGTCAGATTTCACATTGCTGAAATCCTTTAAATTCCCCGAGAGCACGGCGCAAGCTGAGAGAATACCGGTAGCGAATACCAATCCAAAAGCCCAGGAAACATATTTCTTAATACTTATAGCTGAAGACAGCAAAGGAAACCCAAGCGCATCAAAATTCAGGTTAAAGGAGTTGGGAGCAAAGCCGCTGTTTTATGCAATGCAGTAATGTCTTTGCACAACACAAAACTATTTAAACTAAAACCGAAATCTAGAATCAAAAATGATAAAAATACCTTACGAGCAGATTGTTGAGAAGATAAAAAAAGAAGCGTCTCTTTCTGAAGATGAAATCGGCGATAAGGTAAAGGAAAAGATGAAGCAGCTTTCCGGATTGATAAGCAAAGAAGGCGCTGCGCATATTATAGCCAATGAGCTGGGAATTAAACTGCTTGATAATATAAGCGGAAAACTGCAGATTAAAAATATCATTTCAGGAATGAGGGATGTGGAGACTGTTGGAAAAGTGCAGCAGATCTTTCCAGTAAAAGAGTTCCAAAGCGGTGAAAGGCAGGGCAAGGTTGCATCGGTGGTTATAGCTGACGAGAGCGGGAGCATAAGGGCTGTTTTTTGGGGCTCTCAGGCTGACAATCTGCAAAACATAAGCCAAAATGATATAATAAAAATTCTTGGAGCTTATGTAAGGGACAACAACGGCCAAAAGGAAATCCACGTTAATGATAGGAGCAAACTGATAATAAACCCCGAGGGAGAGACAGTAGGTGAGGTAAAAGCGCAATTTTCCAAAGCCGCGAGAAAAAAGATATCGGAATTGAGCGAGAACGACAGCCAGGCCGAAATAATGGGGACAATAGTTCAGGTTTTTGACTTGAGGTTTTTTGAAGTCTGCCCTAAATGCAATAAAAGGGCAAAACAAAACGAAAATTCCTTTACATGCAATGAGCACGGCAATATACTCCCGGCCTACTCTTATGTCATGAACGCAATCTTAGATGATGGAACAGACAACATAAGGTCTGTATTCTTCAGGAACCAGGCGGAAAAGCTGATTAACATGGAAAAGGGGCAGATAATGCAGTTCAAAGACAATTTGCAGAATTTTGAGGAAGTAAAAAATAATCTGCTCGGATCAATGGTGAAGGTAAGCGGAAGAATAAATAAAAATGATTTTTTCGGGAGATTGGAGTTGATAGCCAATGACATTTCAATCGCAAATCCTGAAGAAGAAATCCAAAGGCTGAATGAAGAAGTGGATAAAGTAGAAAGCTAAATGATGTTTAAAACCCATCTGGCATTTGGCCTTTTTGCAGGGCTATTGTCCTTAAAATTTCTTGAAGCAAAAAACATCATTATCTTCCTATCTCTGGCGTCTTTTTTTGCCGTTTTCCCGGATATAGATGAAAAAAGTTCAAAAATCGGAAAAAGGCTGAAGTTTTTGTCATTTCCCATAGGAATTATATTTGGGCATAGAGGTATGTTTCATACAGTTTATCTGCCAATAACTATTTTTTTATTATTTTTAATGTTTGATAATCCAATTTATGGGATTGCAGCTTTTATCGGATATTTTTCGCATCTTTTAACAGATTCACTAACGGTTCATGGCATAAGGCCGTTTTACCCCTTGCTGAACTGGAAAATAAAATCATTTATCAAAACCAATTCTATTTTGGAATTTCTGCTATTTCTCCTGATAGTGGCAATTGATTTTTATGGCATTCTAACCTATATTTGAGAATATATATTTCCAAGTGCCACTGGACACACCTTTTCCCCAAAATTTCTGGCTTACGGGGCTTAAAACACCAAAATCCCGGGCCACTGGACACTGGACATTCACGGATGAAATATTTAAACTAACTGCCTTACTTAATATGCAAGTTGTTGCAAAACAGCTTACCTCACTCCCAGAAACCAATGAAGCAGGCAAATCAAGATTTGCTGGCCGAGCAGTTTCTAATTAATGGGAGTCTGAAATAAAAACCGAAAGGAACGAGGTGGTATAAATGAAAGAAGAGTTTGTCGGCAATACGCCGGAAAGGAAATTCAGTACCGGAGCTATATCAGCAACGGTATGGGAAAACCAGGGCAAAAGCAGAGAAGGAGAGGCTGTAAGCTTTAGGACAGTTTCTTTGCAGAGAAGGTACAAAGACAAGAATGGAGACTGGCAGTCATCCAGTACATTAAGGATCAATGATCTGCCGAGGGCATCTCTCGTTTTGCAGAAAGCCTACGAATATCTGGTTCTCAGAGAAATGGAATCCCAGGAGAACTAGACTCTAAAATTTTTTATTTTTTTAAACACAAAAATAAGCAAAAAATTTAAAAGGTGATTATGATGAAACAAGAATTAATGGAACCGGAAACTATTAAAAAACCCGAAACAAAAAAGCAAAAAGTCTCTATAACTGATTTGCCGGGTGTAGGGGCAGCAACAGCTGAAAAGCTTATGGCAGTTGGCTACAGTGATTTGATGTCAATTGCGGTTGCAACTCCTGCAGAGCTTATAGACTCAACAGGCATGACAGATGCGTTGGCAAAAAAAATAATCGCTGTTGCGAGGTCAAGCCTGGATATGGGCTTCGAAACAGGGGAAGACTACCTTAAAAGAAGGGAAAGGGTTGATAAAATAACGACCGGAAGCAAGGATTTTGACACTTTGCTTGGCGGCGGCTTGGAGACCGGAGCTATTGTTGAATGCTTCGGGGAATTCGGCTCCGGAAAAACGCAACTGGGGCATGCTTTGGCAGTAAATACGCAGCTGCTTAAAAACGAAAAAAATCCTGTTGCAGTCTACATAGACACTGAAAACACATTCAGGCCGGAAAGGATAAAGCAGATCGCCCAGGGGTTAGGCTTAGACCCCAGTAAGGTATTAAAAAGCATCAAGGTAGCCAAGGCTTATAATTCCGACCATCAGATGCTTTTAGCCGAGAAAATAGAGGATCTGATCAAGAGCCAGGAGCTTAATGTAAAGACAGTGATAGTAGACTCGTTAACAGCGCACTTCAGGGCGGAATTCATCGGCAGGGGCACATTGGCCGACAGGCAGCAAAAACTCAATAGGCATATGCATGTTTTGCTTAAGCTTGCAGACATGTACAACTTATGCGTTTATGTGACCAACCAGGTCATGGCAAAGCCGGACATGTTCTTTGGAGACCCGACGCAGGCCATCGGTGGGCATATTGTCGCGCACGCTTCAACCTTCAGGGTTTACCTTAGGAAAGGCAAAAAAGGAAGCAGGGTTGCAAAATTAGTTGATTCTCCGAACCTGCCTGAGGGAGAGGCAAGCTTTTATGTTGAAACTTCTGGTTTGAAGGACATAAAATAATTTTTTTCTTTTTATTTCTTATTTTTCAATAGATTTTTAAAATAATGCTGATTAGTTTCTTTTATGGTTTATCTTATCACCAAGTCAACTATCCTGCTTTTTACGAGGTTTTATACCAGAAAAATAAACGGAATAGAAAATGTTCCAAGAAAAGGCGGATTTATCGTTGCAGGCAACCATTCAAGCTATCTGGACGATTTCTTAATACCCAGCGTGTTGATACCCTTATTAGACAAAAAAGTGCACTTCTACGTCAAGTCGAGCTATTTTAAAAATTACTTTATAGGAAGATTTCTCAAATTTTATGAGTCAATCCCGGTGGATTCCGAAAAAAGCTGGAATCACGAAAAAACAAATAAAATAGCCCTTGAAAATGCATCACACTTTCTAAAAAAAGGCGATATTATAGGCATCTTTCCTGAGGGCAGCAGAAGTCATAATGGTATTCTGCAAAAGGCTAAAACAGGAATAGCAAAACTGGCACTGCTTGCCGGGGTAAATGTCCTACCAATCGGCATCATTGGTTCAAATAGCATACTTCCAAGAGGGGCAAAATTCCCAAGATTTAAAAAATGTGAAGTAAACATAGGAAAACCCATAAACTTAAGGAAATATCATGGTAAAAAAATAACAAAACCTTTATTGGAGAAGATAACCCGCGAAATAATGCATGAGATAGCAAAACTAATTGGTCAAAAATATAATTTCTAATATGAAAAAAATAGCTGTTATCGGTGCAGGAGGTTCTGGCACAACTTTGGCAGTCTTGCTTGGGGAAAAAGGCTATAATGTTGATTTATGGGTAAGGAGAAAAGAATTACTTGAAAAAATAAATTCTTTCAGGGAAAACACTCAATACCTTAAAGGCATAAAAATACCCAAAAGCGTTATATGCAAAAATTCAGTATCGGATGTCATAAAAAATTCTGATATTATTGTAAATGCAGTGCCTTCCCAGTTTACAAGAGAGGTAGCAAAAAGTTATGCGAAATATCTCGGTAAAAGAAGCATAATTGTCAATGTTGCAAAAGGCATAGAACTTCATACGTATAAGACCATGTCCCAAGTTTTAAAGGAGGAATTAGGAAAAAATATTGGTATAGTAACATTGTCGGGCCCAAACCACTCAGAGGAAATCAGCATGAAATTGCCCACTGCGACAGTCATAGCATCGGACAATGCAGATTGCCTCAAGAAGGTAAAGGAAGTCTTTCAGACTGATTATTTTAAAATATTTCTCCATGATGATGTCATAGGCGTCGAAGTATGCGGCTCTGTGAAAAACATCGCAGCCATAGCGACAGGAGTCTGCGACGGCTTAGGTTATGGAGATAACGCAAGAGGCTCAATAATAACCCTAGGCTTGATGGAAATGAGTGTTTTTGGAAAGCAGCTCGGAGCAAAAAGAGAAACTTTTTACGGCCTGGCCGGAGTTGGGGACTTAGTGGCAACATGTACAAGCAAGTACAGCAGGAACAGGTTTGTCGGGGAAAGGCTGGCTCAGGGCAAAAGCATGGAAGAAATAAAAAAAGGGATGCACGGCATGGTAGCAGAGGGCGTACAGACGACAAAATCTGTTTATGAGTTTGCAAAAAAACATAAGTTGAATATGCCTTTGACGCAGCAGGCTTACTGTGTGTTGTACGAAAATAAAAACATAAAAAACGCGATAAAGGACCTTTTAAAAAGCTTCAGCTGACTTATTCCTCGCTGAAATCTTCTATAGTGTACTTAAAATCATCATTATTCTTAATCATTCCCTTGTTTTTCATATACTCCCTTGTCAGTATCCAGAAAAAAAGCCCCAGGCTTTTTTTGCCCTTGTTGTTGCAAGGCACAACCAAGTCTATATTATTGGCCTGATTGTTGGTGTCGCACAGGGCTATTACAGGGATTCCTGACTTGAGAGCGTCATTTATAGCATTTCTGTCAGGCCACGAATCAGTAACGAGCAAAATCTTGATTTCAATATAGTTGTCAAGCTGCGGATTTGTCAATATGCCGGGAGGGTAGCGGCCGCCAAATACCCTTGCTCCTGTAAGCTTGCCGAACATCTTCACAGGCTTCCAGCCGCCCTCGCGCCTGCTTACAACAAGTATATCCTCCGGCGCGTATTTTGAAAGAAAATTCGCAGCTATATTTATTCTTTCATCTATCCTCTGCAGATTCAATACAGACAAACCATCGGGTCTGGTCTTGTAAATAAACTGTTCCATATACTTTGTCTTGAATTTTGTGCCTATATGGATTCCTGCTTTAAGATATTCGTCCGTCGGAACCAATAAATGTTCTTCTGCCATTCTGAAAACACCCCAATTTTTACATCTGCCTTTTTTATAACCTCAGGCAGCTATGCATAATGCCTATAGCCAGGCAAAATACGTCGGTATTGGATATAAGAAAATGCATGCTCTTTAAAAACCTTTCTGAAATCAGGCTTCAATTTTAAAATATTTTTAGGCGGGAACCATTAAAAATTTCAATAAATCAAAAAGATTTTAAAATGCGTATTTATTCTTGATTTTATATGAAAGCAATTGAATACAAGGTCAGCAACCTTAGGTATATCACCATGAAATACCTTTCCATGGTAAATAAGAAATTTATTTATGGGCCTTTGTCTCTGGCAAAGCTGGTTGACAAGCCAGAACCAAAATTAATCGGAGAGGAATGGGTTAAGATAAAAGTAATAATGTCTGGAGTATGCGGAAGTGACATTGGGGCTTTGGAGGCGCGTCAGAGTTTCTACCTCGAGCCTTATATGTCCAAGAACTTTATTCTAGGTCACGAAAATGTAGGTTTTGTGGCAGAGAAGGGCAAAAAAGTTAAAAATGTCAAGATTGGGGATAGGGTCGTCGTACAGCCTTTTCTTGCATGTAAACAGCGTGGAATTAAAAATGAATGCCATTTTTGCAAAACCGGCAACTATTCTCTATGCGAGAACGTTAATGGCGGTAAATTAAGCAGAGGCATAAGCATAGGCTTAAATAAGGACACGGGGGGAGGTTGGAGTGAAGCTTTTTTGGCCCATTACTCCAACGTGTTTAAGCTTCCAGAGGAGGTAAGTAACGAAGAGGCAGTCCTTATAGACAGCTTTTCATGCGCTTTGCATGCCGTGATTAGGAATATGCCAGAAAAGAATGATACGGCTGTTGTTTACGGTTGCGGGACGGTTGGTTTGAGCACAATAGCATCCATAAGGGCATTGGGGCTTAAAAATAGAATAATCGCTTTATGCACAAGAAGTTTTCAGAAGGAAATGGCATTAAAACTAGGCGCAAATATAGTGTTAAATCCAAGGAGGGATAACCTGTTTGAGGAAATGGCTAAGATAAGTGGTGCTAAGCTTTATAAGCCTACTCTTGGAAGGCCGACACTTGAAGGGGGGGTGGAAATCATCTATGACTGTGTTGCAGATGAAGATACAATCAACAATTCATTGAGATTCCTGAAGGCCAGTGGAAAACTGGTCATCATAGCAACTGCCGGGGTAATCGGCAAGATTGATATGGCCCCGGTATGGTTTAGGGAGCTGAATATTACAGGTTCTTGCGAGCAGGATTTTGAATTATACAAAAAATCAATGAAAACAACTTACGAGATAGCAATAGGTCTCATAAAGGATAAGAAGGTAAACCTCAAGCCGCTTGTAACCCACAAGTTCAGGCTAAGTGATTTCAAAAAAGCCATTAAAACTGCTGTAGACAAAAATAAAGGTTCGATAAAGGTAGTCTTTTATAATGAAAAAGTATAAGTTCATAATAAATTCTATAAACCTGAATAACCGGAATAGAAGATTTTTGGAGTGGTTAAAGGCTCACATGTCCAAAATCAATGTTGTCTTCTCTTATGAATATACAAAAAAAGCCAGTGATGCTGAAAAAATTGCAAAAAATGCCGTAAGAAAAGGCTACGATGTGATTGTTGCTTGCGGCGGTGACGGGACTATCAGGGATGTGGTTAATGGAATGGTAAATTCAGATGCTGTTTTGGGCATACTTCCATTTGGGACATCCAATGATTTTGCAAAGCATCTCGGCCTGAAAAATATAGAAAAGGCAGCGGAATCACTTTTCAATGGCAGAAAAATAAAAATAGACCTCGGATTGGCAGAATTATCCCCGAAAAACAAAAAAATATATTTCTGCTCAACTTCCGGTATAGGCTTTGATGCAAAGCTCCTTATGCTCAATAACCGGAAATATTTTCTATTAACAAAGAAGCTGATAGGGAATATAGCCTATATATTATTCGGGTTCTTATTGCTGTTTTCTTATAGCCCAAACAACGCGGTGATAAAATTCCCGAAGAAGAGCATAAAATTAAGGCTCTTCATGCTTAACGTGAATTTTGTTAAACAAATGAGCGGCATGAAGGTTACTCCTCATGCTGACGTCTGTAACGGGGTTTTTGACATCTTTATCTCAGAAGAAGCGTCATTACTCAAAAAAATATCAGCTTTTTTGTGGTATAGGTTAATTCCAAAAAAAATAAATTTCCGTGAGGTAAATTATATCTCAAAAAATCAATGGAGCGATAATAGGTTTAACTTGAGCAATCTCAAAAATCTGCTTATAGGGTCTGACAAAAAAATAGAGGTGCAGCTTAATGGGGATTTTGTTGGTTACACTCCGGTAAAGCTCAGTATTTTTCCTGCTTCACTTGAAGTTCTGGTTGCTAAAGATAAACCATGAGCGAAAAAACACTTCAGAATATTGTCAAAAAATAAGAACTTCAACTGCAGACATAACAGAAATGTTTATAAAACTACTATAATTACTACACCATAATGATAAATTATGAAAATGTATAGGAATATATTCGATATACTGAAAAATACTTCAGAGATATACCCCGATAAGGTTTTTATGCAGATAAAAGCCGGTGTGGGCTATAATAGGCATACCTTTAAGGAAACCTATTCTATGGTGTTGTCCTTAGGAAATGCCCTCTCAACTAAAATAAAAAAAGGTGACAGGATTGCAATACTATCAGAGAACAGGCCAGAATGGTTTGTCTCTTATCTGGCTATTTCTCACCTCGGAGCTGTTGCAGTGCCCTTGGACACGAACATTGATGATAAAAAATTACTGGAGCTTTTAAGAGATTCTGGGGCAAAACTGATATTTCTGTCAAAAAGTTTCGAAAAAAGACTACAAGGCGTTAAGAAGAGTTTAAAAACGCTTAATTGCATAATCTTTGATGCGCCGGAATACACTAAACTATTAAAGAACAAAAATAACCAGAGAGTTCTTGATAGGAAACCAAAAACAGAAGACCTAGCATCATTGATTTACACATCGGGCACAACCGGAAAGCCAAAAGGTGTAATGCTTACCAACAGGAATTTTATTTACCAGCTCGAGGTTGGCGGCAAAAGGGTCGACATCAATAGTAATGATGTATTTGTCTTGGTTTTGCCGCTTTACCATATCTTTGCCTTTACAACGGTATTCTTATTCTCAATGTACATAGGCGCTTCTGTTGTGTTTGTGAACAGCCTCAAGAAAAATGATCTGGTGATGGCCATAAAAGAAACAAATGCTACGGTGCTTGTAGGTGTTCCACTTCTCTTTGAGGCTATATACGGAGGTATAATTAAGAGGCTTGATGAGCAGCCTTCATGGAAAAAGCCCATTATAAATGCCCTAAAAACTGCAAACAGGACAAGTATTGCCTTATTCGGGTCAAACGCAGGAAAAAGGATATTTAGCGAGATACACGAAGCTATTGGAAAAAGCATAAGGCTGATGATTAGTGGAGGTGCCCCAATAAAAAAAGAAATCCTAATTGGAATGAACTCTCTCGGGCTGCCAATAATAGAGGGTTATGGTCTTACAGAAACTGCACCAGTAGTCTCAATCAACAGCCTGCAGGCAATGAAATTCGGCTCTGTGGGAAAGCCTTTGGATGGTGTTGAAGTTAAGATAATAGAGCCGAATCACGAAGGAATCGGCGAAATTGCTGTTAAAGGCCCGATTGTGATGGAGGGATACTATAAGAATGATGAGCTGACAAGGAAATCAATAAAAGACGGATGGTTTTACACTAAAGACCTGGGAACTATAGACCGCGATGGTTATCTCTACATAAAAGGCAGAAAAGATGATGTTATAATCCTCCCTTCAGGGAAAAATATTTATCCTGAAGAAATCGAGCAGCATTATAGCGGGTCAAGCCTGATAAAGGAAATATGTGTTTTTGGCAAAAAAGAGAACAATAATCAGACACTGCACGCCCTTATAGTGCCTTCTAAAGGGGAGGTAAAATCTAGAGCCATAGGTGATATAGAGAAGGCTATAAGACAGGAAATCGAGGAATATTCATCTAAACTGCCTGCTTACAAAAGAATCATGAGCTTTGGTATAGTAGAGGAAAACAGCCTGCCAAAAACATCAACCATGAAATTCAAAAAATTTGAGATAAAAAACAGCACAATCTCAAAAAAATTGATAACAAAAAATGATAAGGCAACAAAAATGAGCAAAAATGATGCAATCATCGAAATATTGGAAAAAGTAAGTGGAAAAAAGGAGGTTGATATGGAATCCCACCTTGAGCTTGATCTGCATCTGGATTCTTTGGCTGTTGCGGAGATTATATCCAACATAGAGGACCAACTCAATATAAAGATTGAATATGACATTAACGCAAGATTAAGCAAGGTCAGAGATTTGGTGGAATTCGTTAACAAGCACCTGAAAAATGAAAATACCATAGAAAAACTGCAATATCCAGAAATGCAGGACCAAGGCATACCGCTAAGGGCAGATTTTGATGAAGATGCAAGGGAAGAAAGGTTGAGATGGCTCTCCGGCAAGACTAATCTTGATTTGGAGCATATGAAAGGTAAAGGCACAGATGCAGAGAAACTGAAAGGCAATATAGAGCATTACATAGGCATGAGCCAGATTCCTACGGGAATAGCCGGCCCGATAAAAGTCAACGGGCAATCCGCAAAAGGAGAATTCTATGTCCCTTTTGCAACTACAGAAGGCGCTTTAGTGGCTTCTGTGAACAGAGGGATGAACGTAATCACAAAAAGCGGCGGAGCAAATACAGGGGTACTTGCAGAACAGATGACAAAGGCACCTATATTCACCTTTAAAAATTCAGAAGATGTAATTAAATTCCATGAATGGGTTGATAAGAATCACCATAAGATAAAAGAAGCCGCCGAATCCACGACAAAACATGGAAAGATGGTTAACATAGACAAATACCTTATAGGAAGAAGGTCTATCCTAAGGCTGTGCTTTACTTGCGGCGATGCGATGGGAGCCAATATGATAACAATGGCCACCCAAGAGGTCTGCAATTTTATTAAGAGCAATTACGAAATTGAGGATTATGTGCTGCAAAGCAATCTCGAAGGAGAGAAGAAAGTCTCCTCCCTCAATTTCTTAAGCGGCAGGGGAAAAAAAGTTTATGCTGATATAACAATTCCGCGCAATATAGTCAAAAATTTCTTGCACACGACCCCGGAAAGAATCGCAACTGTGGCAAAAAACAGTTACTATGGATCTATCCTCTCGGGCATGGTTGGAACAAACGCCCATATAGCAAATATTTTAACAGCGATATTTATACCAACGGGCCAGGATGTTGCCCACGTTCATGATTCAAGCATAGGAATAACAACTGTGGATTTAACAGACGACGGAAACCTTTATTTTTCAGTTAATCTGCCTAGCTTGGCTGTCGGTACTGTTGGAGGCGGAACAGGGCTTGGCACGCAAAAGGAATGCCTGGAAATAATGGAGTGTTATGGCACCGGAAAATCAAGGAAGTTTGCGGAAATAATAGCCTCATGCGTCCTAGCGGGGGAAATATCCTTGGCAGGCAGCCAGGCTGCAGGGGACTTTGCATTCATACACAACAAGTTTGGCAGGAACAGGCCTAAATAAAATGCCAAAAACAGCAGCTTTCTTTGACGTTGATGGGACACTCTATAATGGAGTCATCTCAGCGGATTTCCTGAGATATATGGTGAAAAACAGCAAATTAAAGATCAGCGATATAGTGAAAATCACAAAATTTCTTTATTATTTTATAATAGACAAATTTGGAATAATAAATAGGACAGAAGTGAATCTAAGGATATACCGGAATATAGCTGGATGGGACGCAAGCGCTATAAATGGATTTGCACAGGAGTTTTACAATAAAATAGCCAGGAAAAAATTTTATTCTGGAGGCATCAGGCTTTTAAACAGTCACCTGAGAAAAGGGCACGTTGTGGTAGCTGTTACATCCGGATTGAAAAATATCGTAACTCCATTAAGGAAAGGCCTGAAGCTAGAATATATTATAGGGACAGAAGTAGAATTAGAAAACGGCAAATTTTCAGATAGGATTAGGATTCTGCCTATAGGAAAAAACCGGGCCGAAATAATCAGCAGATACTGCAAATCTAATGGGATAGGGCTGGAAAGATCATTTGCATATTCAGACCATAATTCAGATATATTTATGCTTCAGACTGTTGGGAATCCTGTGGCAGTGAATCCGGACAAAAAACTCGAGAAATATGCTAAGGAAAAAAGATGGAAAATAATAAGGTTTAAATAGAAAAATTCTTTTGCGGGTGTGATGGGAATAGGCAACGTTTCTTATACCAAAGAGGATACAGATTTTATACTTTTCTATGGAAACAGTTTCATTATAGATAAAATGCCGAAAGGCACCAGAGTAATCTATCCACCAAAACCGATTAAAGGCGTAGCAGATGCAGGAGAAGCGATCGAACATGCAATCGAGCATCCTTACGGAACAAAGCCTTTCTCCAAACTTCTAAAGCGCGGCATGAAGGTTACAATAGCATTCGATGATATAAGCGTTCCACTGCCTCCCATGAAAAAACCGGACTTGAGGCAGGTCGCAATAGAATTGATATTGAAGAAACTCAAAGACAAAGGAATTGAGGATATACGCCTGATTAGCGCAATCTGCCTGCACAGGAAGATGACAAAAAAAGAATTTGAAATGGTTCTTGGAAGGAGGATCGTAAAAAGTTTTTATCCAGAAAGGCTTTACAACCTTGATGCAGAAGATAAAGAGAATATGGTAAGGATTGGGGAAACTGAGCAGCATGCAATAGTCGAAACAAACCGCAGGGTTGCAGAATCAGACCTTGTCGTATATATAAACATAAATTTTGTTTCTATGGATGGCGGCCATAAATCATTTGCAACAGGGCTTGCAAATTACGCTACTGTAAGGCATACGCACAATGTGGATACGCTGATGAAATCCCGGTCTTATTTTGACCCTGAAAAATCAATGCTGCACCATATTCTGGATAGGCAGGGCAAACTTATCGAAAGGCATGTTAAAACTTTTAGGTTGGAGATGGCTTTGAATAATGATTTATTCCCAAAACCGCTCGGATTCCTGTCAAAAAGGCATTATGAATTAACAAATTCCGATAAGATAAAGTCCAAACTGCTTGCTTCAGTCATGCCAAAAATCCCTAAATTCCTGCAAAGAAGAATAGCCTCTGGCCTTAGGGGCAATTACGAGCTAATAGGGGCGTTTGCAGGAGATGTGGAAAAAGTGCATAAAAAGATTGTGGAAAAAAATTTCAGGCAATATGAGGTGAATGTAAATGGCCAGTCCGATATCCTGATAGGGAATGTCCCGGATATGTCCCCTTATAGCGTAAACTCTATCTTAAACCCAATATTATTCGTTTGCCTTTTTCACGGGTATTTTTTTAACCTGTACAGGAACAAGCCAATTGTAAAAAAGAATGGAGTCATGATAGCAGTGCACCCTTTGTATGAGGACTTTCATAAAATACACCATCCCTCATACATAGATTTTTATGAGAATATCCTTACAAAAACACTCGACGCAAAGGAGATAGAGAAAAAATACGAGCGCGATTTTGCACTGAACCCGGAATATATAAAACTATACAGAAATTCGCATGCCTACCATGGAGTGCACCCGTTCTATATGTGGTACTGGTCGTGTTATTGCCTCTCTTATATAGGCAAGACTATAATTGTCGGGGCAAAGAGCAAAAGAGCCCTGAAGATACTTAATTTTGATCATGCAAAAAACATCAGCGAGGCGATCGAGAAGGCAAAAGCATTCCTAAAAAAAGAAAATCCTAGCATAACCTTTTTAAGAGTGCCTCCAATAGCAACAGTAAAAGTCAGGTAAAATGTATCTCGAAAAGGTATGGTCAAGCAATGGGAAATTTGATTATAAAATTGCTAAAAATGAATTGTTCTCTGACAGCGGTTTTATCAGTGAATTAAAAAAATTTTGCTCTTCTAACGGCATTTCTGCCGAAGATGCAGGGGCTAAATGCCGCGGCTATTTCAGCAGCATATCCGGCAGATACACCTACAATAAGGCTTTTTGGTCTGCCATGGAGTATTTTGTAAGGACAAGAATCATAGGGGACAGGAACAACCTGAAATACGGCAAAAAAAATCTCATGAAGCTGGCTGACCTTGCCAAAGACAACCTGCTCGTCATACTCCCAAACCACAAAAGCGTCTTTGATTTTATGATACTGCCTTACATCCTTGCCACAGAATTGTCGCTGTTCCCGGCTATACTTGCAGCCGAAGTCTTTGATATATTCCCCATAGGGTGCATATTCAGGAAAACCGGCTCGTACTTTGTGAGGAGGGAGGAAAAAGATCCTTTGTACTTTATAGTGTTCAAGCATTACATAGCCTTGCTCCTAAAACACCATATTGCCAACCTATTCTTTATTGAAGGTGGCAGAAACAAAGATGGAGGGTACTCTGAGCCAAAGTTAGGCGTTCTTAAATATATCATCTACGGGAAAGAGCGTAGCCATATAAGGGAGGATATACTATTTGTTCCTGTAAGCATCAGCTATGAATTTATCCCCGAGCATAAGATTGTAGTTTCAGAGCACATGTCCCAAAAGAGAAAACACATACTGAAAAGCCTTATTAAATACTTATCCTTTGGGGAAAAGTTTGGGAATTGTTATCTCCATTTCGGAGACCCAATAAAATTATCAGATTTCTTCTCAAAATCCAAAGGCGATAGTGGCATGATACAAAACCTTGCAAACAAAGTAATGAATGAGATAAAAGAGCACATCGTCGTGACAAATACCTCCCTTATTTCTTACACTATAATAAAAATTGGAAAGGAAATATTGCCTTTAGACAAGCTTAGAATGAATATAAGGAATAATTACTATCTCCTAAGAAAATCTGGAAGAGATGTAAAAAATATAGATTTGAAAAATATTGAAAGACATTTAAGGCTTATGGAGTCTAAGAACATAATAACCATAAAAGACGACGAGATACATGTGCCGAAAAGCTCCAAGAGTGCATTAGAGTACTATAGGAAAAACATACTTCATTTCTTTGAATAATCCACCAGTACAACTGCAACGGCATTTTTTCCGGTTTGGGACAAGGAAACTTCAATTAAGGAAAAGTTAAATCTGCTTTTTGCCTTTTTGCCAAGTACTATCTCAGGCTTGCCGGATTCTATATTCCTTATTTCCACATCTTTCCATGAGATACCCCCTGCATTGCAGGCCTTAAAGAACGCTTCTTTTGCCGCGAATCTTGAAGCAAGATGCTCCAGCCCCTTCTTTCTGCAATAATCTATTTCATGTGACGTAAAGAGCTTATACTTCAATGATTTCGTCCTGTTGATGGATCTTTTGAAATCAGCAACATCAACTATGTCTATGCCTATCTTATATGCCATATACTCCTTGTAAATTTTCTTATTTAAGTCTTTTTCTGTAGAATCTTATTTAACCTTGCCAAAAAACCTCCAAATCATCATAAACAGGCCCTTCTGGAGTGAGGTTGCTCCTAACCAGTCTGAAGTTATCTACCCGGATTTTTTTATTTTCAATATTTATTTTTTTTAGCCCTTCAATGAATGACTTACTGTCCTCAATAAACTTGGCTCTTGCAAGTGTTATATGCGGCTTGAAGTCATTCTCTTTTTTAAACAGCCCATGAAGTTTTTCGTCAATATACTTTTGCAGTTCTAGTATACAATCTTCAGGATTTAACCTTATCCATACCACTCTTACGTAATCTTCACTCGGAAAAACGCCGATATCATCCAAAAAAACAGAAAAAGGCTCAAATTTTATCTTTTTGAGTTCATCTTTTGTTTTTTTGATATTATCCGGTTGTACATTCCCTAAAAATTTCAGTGTAAGGTGAAAAGACCTTGCCAGGCTTAGTTTTGCATTTTTCGGCAAATGTTCCTGCAGCTCTGAAAAATAATCCTTCAAATTGTTGAAGTCAATAGCGATGAACAATCTCATATCATGTCATTGATGGCTCTAACCACAAAAAATCCTGAGCCTGCCTGTTTGCTTACGGAGCTTATATATAAAAAAACTTCTTTCCATGCTGTCAAAAAGCTGTCATCTTTATAGGGTATGCCCTTCTCATGGCAAAACTCCTTTATAACCTCCTTGGCCCTGCGCAGATTTCTCCTAGGCATAGACGGGAAAATGTGGTGTTCTATCTGGTAGTTCAGGCCGCCTGTCATAAAGTTCAGTAAAAAATTTCCACGAATATCCCTTGAGGTGATAATCTGTTTCTCTAAGTAGGAAAAATTTGTATCATCCTTTAGGATTGGCATCCCCAAATGGTTAGGAAGAAATGAAAATCCGAAGAAAAAGCCCATTAGCATTGATACCATAGAGTAAAGCAAAATGGCCTGCCAAAATCCTATAAAATGGGTCATTGCTCCGAAAAATAAGGCATAATGCACTGCCAGAAATGCAAGATCCAAATAATTCCTGTTAAGGAAGGCAGGCTTTGCATAAATATACCTCTTTATAAATACAAGCATAAAAAGCGCCGGAACAAGAAGAAAAGCCTGGTTTCTTGTTATCATCTTAACAATTCCAGTCCTTAGCTGTGCTTTTTTTTTGGTAAATGAAAATGGTGAACCATCATTCACGTCCGGGTCAAGGTCTTCATGATTAGGGTTTGCATGATGCCTGTTGTGGCTTTCATTCCATGAGCTGAAGCTGGCTCCTGTTACCATGGAGAAGCTTATTTGCCCTATAATCTCATTGGCAAGCCTGTTTCTGGATATTGTTCTGTGTCCTGCCTCATGGCCGAGAAAACTGAATTGAATGCAAACAACTGCCAGGAAAATCGAAAGCAACGCTGTTGTATACCACCTATTAAAAAATATGATTAGCAGCAACAATACGACAAAAGAAGCCAGATAAGCAAAAAGAACGGTAAAATAATAAAAAGGAGTATGATCAAGCAATCCTCTATGCTCAATCCTCTCCCTGAGCTCAAGATAATCTTTGCTCGTAATTGTCATCTTTTTTAATTCAAAATTAAGACTCTACTATTTAAATTTAACTCAAAAATAAAATAAGAAATAAAAGCTAATAGCCCTTGTCTTCTTTAGATTCTTCGCCAAAATCTTCACTATCCTCTACTTCCTCGCTTTCTTCTGCATCAGAACTCTCTTCTTTGGGCTCCTCTTCTTCATACTCTTTTGTTTCTTCACTTTCTTCTCCCTTTTTGGCGCCGGCGCCTATTACCTCTGCAAAACCGACCTTTCTTAGGACTCTTGTTACCCTTATCTTTACTTCGTCCCCTTCTTTTGTATTTGGGACAAACAGTACAAAGCCCTGCTGTTTTGCAATGCCGTCTCCTTTTTCCCCTACAGCTTCTATCTTTACATCCAGCTCGTCTCCTACTTTAACCGGAGCGAATTTTGGCCTGAAATCCCTATCATCCATGTCATATACCTCGTATTTTGTTCTGAGAAGACTTAAGAAAACACTTCTTAAGTATCCCTAAAATCTGGCTCTTAGGATACAGAGGTTATATATAAATTTATATGTTTTTTTCATAATCCTGTAAAATCAGGCCAGTTAGCGAGGAGCTGGCCGCCGTCGATGGCAATAACCTGCCCTGTGATGAAGTCAGCGGCAGGGGAAACTAAAAATGCAACCAAATCAGCAATTTCCTCAGGCTCCGCGAACCTGTGCAGGGGTATGGTCTTTCTCAGCTCTTCCATAACCTTCTTGTTATTTATCATTTCTTCCCTGAATCCCTGGGTTGCTGTAATGCCCGGAGCAACTGCATTTATGTTTATTTTGTATTTTGCCAATTCCAATGCGAGAGTTTTTGTCAGATTAATGACACCGGCTCTTGCCGCGCCTGAATGGGCTAAGCCCGGTGCGGCCCTTATAGCGTAAATATGCACTATGTTCACGATCTTTCCGCCATTGCTTTTCATGTATTTTGCGGCTTCCCTGCAGCAAAACCAAGTTCCATAAAGGTTTGTCTTAACGACGGCATCAAAGCCGTTTGTTGAGATTTTCTCAAAACCAGCTATGAACTGGCCTCCGGCATTATTTACTAGAATGTCTATCCTTCCAAACCTTTCCTTTGCCTGCCTGAAAAGATTTTCAACTTCTTTTTCATCCCTTATATCAGTCTTGACGTGCAGGACATCCTTGGATATTTTTTTCAATTCATCAGAAGCATCTTTTAGCTTATCTTCCCTTCTTCCGGCGATCACTATTTTAGCTCCCAGCCCGGCAAGCTTCATGGCAATCTCTTTCCCAATCCCAGTGCCCCCGCCTGTTACAATCGCGACCTTGTTTTTCAATGCATTTTTCTCCAGCATAATCAACACCTCATATATGCAGTATTTTGACCAAAAATTTTGCCTCGACAACTACAGTACCGTCATGGTTTTTTATGACTGCGTTGCAAAGCAATCTCTCCTTTTCAGGAAACCTCTCTTCAACTGTAACTGTGGCTGTTATCGTGTCACCGATGAACACGGGTGCCATGAGTTTGATATCCTTCTTTAAAGCGATTACTAAAGACTCATCCGAAGTAAACATCTTCACCAAGGCGCAGCCAATCGTGCTTTCAGTCAGGAAGCCATTTGTTGCCCTTCTTCCGAAAATTGATTTCTTCATTCTTATCTCATCAAAATGAACAGGATTAAAGTCTCCTACAAGCTCCCCGAATTCCCTGTTAGCCTTCTCTGTTATTGTCTTTGTAAAGCTTCCAGTGTAACCTACCTTGAAGTCTTCATACCTCATTTTACCAGCCTGAATTTTGTACCATAGTGTATTATGCCTTCATCCCCGTCAACATACATCTTTCTTAAGCACGGCTCAACCTTCATTCCTATCACAATATTCTTTGAGTCAACAACCTGAGCTGTGACTTTTTCGCCGTTGTCCAGCGCAATAAGCGCCAAAATATAAGGAACATGTTTTTCAAAGCCTGATGGGGCATTATAGACGGCAGTAAACGACTCTATTATGCCATGTACATTTTTTATACTTCCAGCTAGCCCATAATTCTCTTTCTTTTTCCTTGTGTACAAAGCTCCGCTCTTTCTATGCATTTTTATTGCCGAAGATATTTATTGCAGACACAGAGCCTGTGCCGGCAAGCGCCTGCGCGAGACCGTATCTTGCTTTTTTACCCTCCAGGTTTTTAATCACATCAACAGCCTGCCTTACTCCTGTTGCGCCCAATGCATGGCCGCAGGCCTTCAAGCCGCCGCTGAGATTTATTTTTTTTGTATTTTCCTTTACGAACTTTATTCCCCGGCCTTTTTTAGCGAAGCCCATATCTTCAACAGCAATCACTTCAGCTATAGGGACAAAATCATAAATCTCCATGAGATCTATATTGCCTGCATTTAACCTTGTGATTTTATAAGCCTCTTTTGCAGCTTTTACAGTAGCTTCCATGGTTGTTATAGAGCCTCTTTTTGCCAATTCTAATTGGTCATTTGCTACAGAGCCTCCTAAAAAATACCCTTGAATTTTCCCTTTGAATCTCTTTTCATTGCCTTCATTGCACATTACGATAGCAGCAGCGCCATCGCAATATGAAGCGCACTCAAGCATTCTTATGGGATCCGCAGCTATTTGACTGGAGCCTATCTTTTCCTCGTCAATCTCAAAATTGTATTGCGCAAATTCATTGCTTGCCGCATTCCTGTGTTTTGCAGCAGTCAGGAAAAAAAGATTTTTTGCGCCAATGCCGAAATCATTGAAGTATTTTCTTGTTATGATAGCAAATTGGCTTTGGACAGTAGCTCCGCTGAAATATTCACTGCTTCCGATCATATCCGAGCTTAGCAGAGCCATGTCATTGCTTTTTACATCACTTACCTTTTCAACGCCGATAACCATGGCAATCTTGCTTTTTCCCGACATTATGGAATTCGCAGCCTCCCTTATTGCAACAGCCCCTGAAGCATCTCCCGAGGAAATGCAAACAGAGTTATTTATTCCCAATTCTTCAAAAGCAATAGAATTCAATAGGGATTTGTTATTGGCCTTGGCAGAAAATGCATTTGAAATATACAGCGCATCTATCTCTTTCGAAGAAATTCCGGCGGCATTTAAGGTTTTACTGCCTATTTCCCTGATAAGGTCGTTAATACCGAGATTCCACAATTCCCCGAATTTCAGCAATTCCGCGGCTATAATCGGTATTTTCATATGGCATTTATGGATTTGCAGTATTCTGCATAATCTATGTACTCCTTATTTTTGATATAATCCTCTGTTGTTTTTGTTTTTTTTAGTTTTTTTATGTTATTTGTAATCCTGAACAGGAATGCATCACTTCCGGCGCCGCTCCCGAATGAAGTAAGAAGAATAGTCTCATTAGGTTTGGCCTTGTCAAGTATTTTCGTAAACACCAGCAGCGAGGCTGCCGAGTAAGTATTTCCTACCTTTGACACAATAAGGTTATCCTGCAGCTTTTCTATTGGGATGTTAAGCATTTTTCCGGCCTTTAATGGGAATTTTCCATTTGGGGTGTGAAAAGCAAAATGGTCAATATCCTTCACGCCAATTTTGGCTTTTTCCATCAAGGCCTTTGCGCATTTTACCAGATGCCTGAAATAGGCAGGCTCGCCTGTGAATCTTTCTTCATGCTTCGGGTATTTTTGGTTGTGTCTCCTCCAGAAATCAGGCGTGTCTGAGGATATTGAATGCATCATTTCCAAATCAGCTATTATCTCATCTTTTTTGCTGCCAACTATGAATGATGCAGCCCCGGCTGACGCGCTGTATTCCAAAATATCCCCTGGAGCAGATTGGGCGGTATCAGTCCCTATGGCAATTCCATATTCTATAAATCCTGCTTTGCACAGCCCAAGGACCATCTGCAAAGCAGCAGTTCCAGCTTTGCACGCAAACTCTATATCGGCTGACGTATAATTCTCACCAATATCAAGAGCTTCGCCAATGATTGGGGCATTTGGCTTGACAGCATAAACCTTGCTCTCTGAACCGGAATAAACAGCGCCAATCCTTTTTTTGTCTATTGATACTTTTTTTAATGCGTTTAGCGAGGCTTCAACTCCCATTGTCAGGCTGTCTTCATCATAATTAGGCACTGATTTTTCCTCAATAAGCAGTTCCTTTTTTATGAATCTTGCATCCCCGCCGTGAACCCTGGCAATCTCTTCAGACTTAATCCTGTATTTTGGGATATAAGCCCCGTAACTTATTATTCCGACCATTTTATTTTACCCATTTGTAAAGAAACTTGAGTTAAGCATCAAGCTCTCTCTATAACATGCACGCTGGCAGTAGCCCCCGCACCACCAATGTTCTGCGCCAAAGCCCTCCTGTTGTTCTTTAGCTGCCTTTCCCCACATTCATTCCTCATCTGCTTCACAATCTCATAAATCTGC
>JAGVXV010000004.1 GCA_018303625.1 Candidatus Woesearchaeota archaeon | reverse complement strand
CAAAATATTTAAATACATAGCAGAAAAATTAATTTGAAGGGGGTTGTTTATGAGGTTAATGCATGCCATCTTTTTTTTAGGTGCCCTATACCTAGTTTTGTTCTTATCCGGATGCAAGCAGTCGGCTGATATTGTTTCTGTTGAGCCTGTCAGGGGCTGCAAGACAGATTCTGACTGCATCATTGTAAATTCCCTTAAATGCGACTGCAATTGCAAGGAAGCAATAGCTAAAGAGGATTTAGAGTTTTGGAACGGGCAAATTGCTTTGCATGCTGATGATTCCTGCGAGTTTGAATGCGGCGCCTGCGATGATAATGAAGTTACAGAAGCAAAATGCGTTGAAAACGTTTGCGAAAAAGCCTATCCTGAATATGTTCCGGATGAAAGGGTTTATGGTATGCCTGTTGAGGACAAATATGGCCAGCCATCGTTTCCTCCAATAGGCGGAAATGATGTGCCGGAAAACACCAATCCTCCTGCATTCCCCCACTTCCGCCATTGCCGATTCCGGGAGGGGGCTAAAAAATGAAAAAAATAATTCTTATAATAATCGCAATGCTTTTTTTGCTTGGCTTTGCAAACATTTCTTTTGCCGCTTACGCTTTTGGCGCGCAGGGGGGCAAGGATACTGACAACACAACTTATGACCCATTCAAGGACTTGGATGATGCCAGCAAAACATCTGAGAAAACAAGGGCTGCTGATCCTGAAATGACTTTCAATGCGGCAATATACACTCTTGCAGACGCCATAAAAATTAATGTTCATGACGATGCAGTCAATAACGATGCAAACTCAAAGGAAATCATTGGATTAAGGATTTCAAGCTCCAGCAACCCAAATGGCGGAGTTTATGAACTGGCTGAAACAGCGCCTGATTCAGGCATTTTTACAATAACCTCAAGGATTAAGGATTTCATAAATAGGCAGGGGCTTATAGTATTGCATTATACTTATTACAATGCCTCAGGCCACCAGAAAATACTGTCATCTTCAGTTGAAGTAAAGGAAAAGCCAGCAGAATCCGGAACAGGAGGGACAGCAGCAGGAAAAACCTTGCCTGCAGGTAAAAAAGAAAATAACAAGGATGCCCATTTCGCTGACTATAGGAAGGGCGCAATAAGGGTAAACCACAACTTGAGGAAAGGCTGGAATATGATACAGGCAAAAAACTGGGTTGATTTGGGCAGCTGCAAGGACAAATTATGGGGGGGCTATATCTTTTCCCCTGTCAGCAATCAATATTTTGGCGGACAGATGCCTGGAAACCAGCTTGATTTCACAAAAGATGCTGCAAAAATGAAAAATGAGGCTGGCAAGGCTGCTTACTATCATCTAAGCAACCATGGCAGTGCCTTTGTTTACGCATATGAAGACTGCGACATGACAATTGAGCTGCACGACAATCCTGGAAATTTCATGCTGGGCAAGGGTTGGAATTTCTTCACCTTCCAGCCTTATATGGCTGGAAAGAGCTTTGGCGAGGCTTTGGGGCATTGCAGGTATTCTAAGTTTATAGCCTTTAATGCATGGAATCCGGATGAGCAGAAATGGTTTTGGGAGCAGAACAGCTTCCTTAAAGGGCCGTTTTCAGATTATGAAGGGCTTGACGACAATGCTGAAATAGAGGAAAATGTAGTTGGTGCAAGCTACATGATTTACGTTCCAGAGGCATGCTCTCTCGCGCCATTAAGTCTTAGCGTTATGGTGGCTGATGAAGAGATTTCTGAAGAGGACTTTGAGCTTATTGCCTCTCAGGACATTTCAATCTCAACAAAATCTGATGAGGAAAAAGAAAAAATACTCAGCGCGGCAAAGAAACAATTTAATTTGAGCAAGACAGCGTGCATTGACATAGAGAAGGATAAAAAAGTGCTTGTCACAACAACAAATACAACAAGAAAGAATCAATGCGATGATTATGATCCAGAAACATATGACACATGCCAACACACTATAAGGCCAGGGCTGCTAAGAACAGAAGCGAGATGCAGGCATGTGCTGACCAAAAAGATACCCTGTGAGTATGGGCTCCAACCAGCAAAGGAGGTAACTGTAGGACTTAACCCCTTGGGAATGGCCTACAGCAATTGCCCCCCTAGTGGCGAACCTGGTTATTCTCCAGGAGTGTGTGTATGGCCGTGGTCGCCTCCTGAAGATAGAAGATGTGGTTACTATAAGTGGGGAAAGCCCTGTGATCTCCCCGATATGAGTAAATATCTCGGTTCTACTGAAACTACACAATCTCCTCCTTGGTGTTCAAAAGGATGATTTTTAGGGGAGTTTTATATATTAATAAATCACATATTTAATTTAGTGTATTGGGCTTGATTTCAGTTTCAGAAATTTTTATATACATATATTACTATAAATGCCTTAATGGTAAACCTAATAATCAAAAAAATTATATTTTATCTCATAATTATTGCGGCGATTATCATAATAATTTCATTGCTGGGCTTCTTTACTTCAATAAAGCCGCCGAAAATAAGGATTGATGCCAAGCCTGGGGATTTTGGCTTAAGTTATGAAGAAATTAGTTTCAAAAGCTCTGATGGCCTGAAGCTAAGCGGCTGGTTTATAGCCCATAATAAAAGCAGGGATGTTATAATTGTTATGCACGGCTATCCAGCAAACAAGGCTGACTTACTGCCTGTTGCTTTGTTTTTAAATAAAAAGTATAATGTTTTCTTGTTTGATTTCAGGAGTTTCGGGCAGAGTGAAGGCGTTTATACGACTGCAGGATTCAAGGAAACCAATGATTTAAATGGAGCAGTTAATTTTTTGAAAAACAATAAAAAAACTAAAAACATCGGCGCATTTGGCTTTTCTTTGGGCGGCGCAGCTGCAATCATGGCAAAAAACAAGGATATTAAGGCAATAGTCGCTGACAGCACTTATGCAAGCCTTGACAGGATGGTTAATCAGCAATACAGATTCCTTTCATTTTTAAAATTCCCGTTTGTTTTCATGACAAGGATTTATGGGATTTTATTTTTGGGGATTGACATTAACAAGGTTTCGCCATTAAATGACATTAAGGACATTGGCGCTCCAATTTTATTGATTCATGCTGAAAAAGATTCCCAGATTCCGGCTGAAAACTCAATATTGCTGAATAAAAGCGCAAAAAACTCAGAGCTTTGGATTGTTGGAAATGCAGACCATGGGGAAACGCATGCAATAATGAAGGAAAAATATGAACAGAGAATTTTGGGGTTTTTTGAGAGTAATTTGAAATAATGGCTTTGTTGGGTTATGGAAAGTAACAATAAAAATAATACAAAATTTATACAAACAATAAAAAATAAATAAAAATAATTAAATAAAATAACAAAAAATGCCAACAAGAATTTTTTTTGAAATTATAGGCATTGCTGCCGGCATACTTACAACTGTAAGCTTTATACCGCAGATAGTTAAAGGGTATAGGACCAAAAATCTTGAAGGCGTATCACTTCTCATGTACTTGATTCTTACCTCGGGATTTTCCATGTGGCTGCTTTACGGGATACTGATTAAGGCGCTGGCAGTGGTTGTGGCTAATATATTTGCAATTGCTTTTTCAGTTACAATCTTAATTATGAAAAGCTATTATACTCACGGACAAAAATAATTAGACAATTGTTGTCCGTTCGTAATACAAGGAAATTGCTGTGCAATTTCCTGTACAAAAAAACGCAAAGCGTTTTTTACGTAAGCAAAAGACATATACATTGTCTAAAAACTTGTGTCTTTTGCTATATTCTAAAAAATGACAAGGCGCGAGGAAATAATTGAAATTTTAAGCAAGGAAGAAAAATCTGCTCAGGAGCTTGCAAATTACTTCCAAATTGAGTTAAGTGAAATAATTCAGGATTTAGAGCATATAAAATACTCAATAAAACCTAGAAAATTGGCAATGAAGCATGCGCTCTGCAAAAAATGCGGATTTGTCTTCAAGGAAAGAAGCAAGGTAAAGAAGCCAAGCAAGTGCCCGAGATGCAAGTCAGAGTGGATAACGCCGCAGGTTTTTTCAATATGAGCCTTGTTGTTTAAAGATAATTGATTGTAGCTAAACAAAATTAGCGTTTAAAGTATCAGACGTATTCAATATCCTCCTCGTTAGTTATGCCTATTCTCTTCAAAATTTCCCTGGTCGCTTTTTCATGAGCTCCATAAACCTTGGGATCCCATATAATTTGTTTGGATATTCTATCATCCTGATATCTGCTTTTAAGAATTCGGGCTTTCGGTTTTTTTACAGCAAGTCCCTCTATAGGTTCAAGATGCAAAGATGTTTCAAGAGATACTTCCTTCTGACGTTCTTCATTCCCATCTTTCTTTTCACGAAAAGTAGGCTCAATCCTCAGTGTAAGCGGCTCATATTCCCTTTTACCGAGATCATGCTGTAATGACACATTAAATCCCCATGTTCCATCATTTCCCAAGTTGAAGTTACTTGAAGCATTAAACACTAGATTGATACCATCACCTTGCTTAATAAGTTTGGCTTCTTTTCCCCTATAGGGTAAATATTTATCTTCAAAAAGATTAGTGAACTTGTTTCCAAAATAATTGCAGTCTTGTTTTAATCTTTCCAATGATCTCTCCCAATTTGCCGGGCTTTCCATTCTATGAGTTAGCCTTCTGTCTTCAATTTTTTGGATACTTCCATCATATTTTGGAACATCTACCATCGCTCTTTCATGTTTGTCAGCAGGCTCTTCCCTATCTGGGCCGCTTCCTGGTGTAATTTTAACTTCTCCCCCAGCATCCGTTCCAATGGCAGTTATATCCCTATAACGCTGTGCTCCTACAATATATTCAACGCCCGGACGCCCTGCTTCGTCAGCTTTGGAAGCGCCATTTGATTTGAGAACCTGTGAAAGTTTGGGCAAATTAAAACCGAAATGTGTGAGGGCTTTTTTAAGAGCATCATAACTGCTATGATGCTCAAGCCCATTTCTATTGAAATTTGAAATTTTAGCATAAGGAATTTCTTCCCGATAGCCTTGAGGAACACCATATTCCAGGATTGCCTCAAGCCTTTTAGAGCTTGGCGCTGTTGAAGGCAGCTCATTATGCTCAAGTTTTATAGATTTATCCACAACAGTTACTTTAATGCGATTTTTTTCGTTTTCTGCACCTGGTTTTGAATATTGAACGTAAACTAAACTCCCGTCAATCTCACCCCTAATCAACATTATTAAATTCTTGCCTGTCCTATCTTCTTTATCCCCCCACCAATGGGCTTCAGGCTGAATACCATCTATAGATTTTCTAAAATTTTCAATAAGTCCATCTATCCCATTGCCATAAACTGGGTGAAACTGCTTTAGAAATTTTGTTGCAATTTCCAGCCCCGCGGGTTCTAGATAAGGTATTGCCATGCCCCTATTATCATTTGCCATTTATATAATTGATATCCTTTACTTTATAAATCTTTCTATTTTTTATCTTTTATGAGTAGTGACAATACATAGAATTATCCTAAACCTTTGGCATTCCACAACTTATTTATATAGTTTGAGTTTACTCTGCTTTATGATAAAGGCAGCGCTTTTTGACCTGGATAATACGCTTATAGACTTCATGAAGATGAAGAAAATGAGCTGCGAAGCAGCTGTGACTGCCATGATAGGCTCAGGACTGAACGCAAGGCACGACAAGGCGTTAAAGGCGCTGTTTGAGCTCTATGACAAGTACGGCTTGGAGGAGAAGACTATATTCCAGAAATTCCTAATGAAGCTGGCAGGAAAAGTGGATTATAGGATACTGGCAAATGGCATTGTGGCTTATAGAAGGGTAAGGGCAGGCTTTTTGGAGCCTTATCCCAATGTGGATTATGTCTTATTAAAGCTCAGAAGCAAAGGCATTAAATTAGGCATTGTTACTGATGCGCCTAAGCTCAAGGCGTGGATTAGGCTTGCTTCAATGAAGCTAAGCAATTTCTTTGATGTTGTCATAACATTTGATGACACAAGGAAGCTAAAGCCCTCAAAAATGCCCTTTGAGGCTGCTTTAAGGCAGCTTAAGGTAAAGCCAAGTGAATGCTTGATGGTAGGGGACTGGCCTGAAAGGGACATCAAAGGGGCTGCAAAATTGGGCATGAAAACCTGCTTTGCAAAATACGGCAACCCAAAAGCAAAGGCAAATGCAGATTACGTGATTAATGATATTAAAGAGCTATTGGAGATTGTAGGATAAATAAATTTTAGTACAATAAACAGTTTAAGTTATCAATTAAAAAAAGTATTAACCTTTCTGGTACTCAGGTCTTAAATTTCTAAGAACTTTTCCCACTTCCCACATACTTGGTTTTGTTACACTAAAGTCTAATGAAGGAATGCCACCTGTGCCATAACTAGTATCTAGGTCCTTAAATTTTGGAACAAGTAGTCTTTTAAATTTTGGACCCCATTCCAACGCCCCTACTTGGGCGGTTGTGCTGCAAACACTCAGGAGATGCGCCATTCCTCTTCGTTGATAGAAAGGATTCAAGCTTTGAGTTGCTTCTTCCACTGTTTCATTAAAGGCTTCGCTTGGTTTATGCCCTTTATCTATGAATAATTGATATTGTGCCTCCATAGCTCCGATAATTGCCCCTGCCAAGCCCCAATTTGTTATTTTAAAGCCATAAGTTCTATCAGGGACTTTGTCTCTTACTTCCTTTCCAGCCATCCACATTTCAGAGCCTTCTATCCTGCCTAATTGATCTGTAAGATTTTCCCTATATCTCGGATCGCTGTTTGAAACAAGCGCAATTTGGGCTTCTTTTCCTTCAGTAACAGATCTGTATAGCTCTTCCAAAATAGGTTTGGTTGCTTCTCTAACCGCATCTTGATATATTAAAACAGTGCCTAATTCACCTGCATCTTGTGCTCTTGTATATATCTCTGCTACTCCCCCTTTTCCAATTAATGGGAGGATTACTTGGGTAATCTGTTCTGATGAGTTAATGAATGCTTCATTTGGATAATGTTTCCTATTTCTTAATGTTTCATATGCTGCTTCTGCAATTGCCCATAATTCTCCAAGTAAAAATGCTCTTTCTCCAACATGGTCGCTAACTACCTCGTTACGAAATGTTGATCCAAATAAAAATCCAGAGCCAATTCCAATGCCCATGGCTAAAGTTCTATCTAATGCTCGTTTAGTATGGTCTCGTTCTACAGCATAACTTGAATTGATTCCACTTCCATCAAGAAAATTGCTCCTTACGCTAGGCCCTGCCCCTTTTGGAGCAACCATAACAACATCAACAAAAGAAGGAGGTACAATATTAGTATAAGCTGAAAAATGTATTGGGAATCCATGTGAAAAATAAGATGCATTGCCTGATTCGAGGCATTTCTCTAAACTTTCCCATGTTAATGCTTGGCCCGCATCTGAAAGTAGATTTGCTACTATTGTTCCCCTTCGTGCTGCTTCTTCTATAGGGAATAAATTTCTGCCAGGTTCCCAGCCATCCTCTAACGCTTTTTGATAACTTGCTGTACCTTCTCTTTGACCAACAACAACTTTAAAGCCGTTATCCTTTAGATTAAGAGATTGTCCTGGCCCCTGCGAGCCATAACCCATTATTGCAATTGTTTCATCTTTAAGAACAGCTCTTGCTCTTTCCAATGGAAACTCGCTTCTTGTAACAACCTCTTCTTCTATACCGCCAATATTCATTTTCATTTTTAAAACTCCCCCTAAAAGTTAAAAATCATTGTAGAACACATATAGCCTTTATAAAATTTTCTAAAATAATTACTATTTAAAAATAGATAATGATATAGTTCGAACCCTAAATTTATTCAAAAAACCAAACAATTTTATATACAATAATGTATATTCCTATACATTTATGTATAATAATATATAAAAACCATAACCTTTATATATTAGTTCTGGATAATATAGCTTAAATGACCAGTACAGTTGCAGATAAGAGAATTGCAATATGTTATAATAGATCCTACACTTTCCTAGATCCAGCTCTTTCTGCCAGTAAGGGGTATGTTCCCACACCCGTTCCAATCCCTTTAGGTAGTGAGTCTAGGATTGGTCTTGAATTCAGGGTAAAGTTAATTGCTCCAGACAATGGTATGCAAGTTAATGGTCATGATGGAAATGGGGGCAATGGAGCAGAGCCGCTTAAAATTCAATCACCTTTTTATACTGGGGATATAGATCCAAATCTGGTTCAAAAATATGCTGGGAAAGGTCTGGAATATTTATTTTCGTATCATGATTTCAAAGGAAAAGCTCCTTATAATTTTATGAATGTTCAAAAAACTGCTGCTGAAATTAGGGATAAATTGTCTCCGGAAAGAAGAGAAAATCCTTACTATCTAATTGCTGGAACACTAAATTGGATTAATGAAAAAATAAGAGGAAGTCTAGTAAGCCCACATACATTAGAACATGTAACTAATGCTATAGAAAGGCTGCCTGAAAGTCAAAGACATGATTTATCAGCCATATTAAATAAAAGCTACCTGGTATTATGGTCCAGAGTAGCAAGAGGCGAAGTCAAATTAGGCCCAATTGCAAATTATTTTAATTTGCCTAAGGAAATTGAAGAACCTAGCGAACTTGCAAAAATATTAATGATGAAAATTCAACAGCAATTCCAACAGTTTCCTGAATTATTGCCTCGGGACAGCAAAGGCATAACCAATATATATGTTGATCTAGCTCAAAGCCTTGGAATAGGGACAGTTCCTTTACATGGAATTTATCTAAGAAATGAAAATTATATGCCATTTTCTTGGGCAGCTAGTCATATTCCTCCATTTGGATTAGTGCAAGTGAATCCAACATTAATGATGTTCAGTACAGGATTTGGAGGAGTTCAACCATTTGATCATGAAGTTCATTGGTATAGATTCCGAGTAATCGGTACTAATGATAATGGCAGCAGTGATGCTAGAATTGAATTAAATGGAACGCCAGAAATCTTAGACTCTGCTCATAAGCCTAGTGAAATGCCAAGAAATGGCAAAGATAATGCGCCAAAAAACGGCAGTGCAGCAACAAACGGTAAAAAACAATTAGTTGAAGTTTAGCCCATCTGTATGATATCGCTGTTTTCCAGAATAATTACAAACCACAATGTGATGGTTTATATATAATTTTTCCAAACATTTAAATATAATGATAGATAAAACATTATAAAATAGGGCAAAAACCCTTATTTTTATGAATTTAAAGCTTTGAGGTGAAAAATATGGCAAGAGGAAGATGCATGAAATGCAAAAAGGAAGTTGAGATCAAGAACGGCAAGGAAATTGTTATGAAGAACAAGATGAAGGCCATGAAAGGCGAGTGTCCTGCTTGTGGCACTAAAGTTTTCAGGATCTTAGGCAAAGCCTAAATTTTTCTTTCTTTTTTATAAATTCTTTAATTTTTATATAGGTTAAATTTAAATATATAGAAATAACCGCTGGCTTGGGGGGTGGAAACTGCAAAGCTCATTAACAGTCTGGGAAAAACAGTTTCTTAAAAGGAAATTGTAAAAGCCAATTGGTTGCTCTGCAATTTTGGGCCGAACAGCAAAAACCCCCACCCTATTGTTTTCTCAGCTTTGGCATGATTTTATAGGCTATAAGCGCGATAACAGCTATTAAAGCCCAGAATAACCGCAGGCTTATTATTTTCAGCCCTGCCAGAATTAAGTTCAATATTAATACTAAGGATAAAGCGACAGCAAGGATTTTTAATTTCATTGCCTTTTCACACTGCAAGAGGCAGCTTCCTCTTCTTAACCCTGATGAACAAAAAGTCGCCTCTCTTTTCAATCTGCTTGTGCGTATAGAAACCGGGAAAATACTTGACTATGTCTATCTTTAAGTAACGAGCTTCAGTAATATTTTCCACCCCCACGTACTCTTTTTATTGTTTTGCTGTTATAAAAACCTTGCGTTTTCCGGTATTGCTTTAACTATACTAGCATATTTTTTGTTAAGTATTGCTTGCGGTTTTTAGGGGTTTTTTGCCGATTTTTGCATTTTTATGATAAAAGAACTAAGGGCAAAATTATGCCTTATTTTTTGTATTTTTCAGCCAAGGTTTCAATGCCCATATGAACCAAGCCCGAGATGTGGGCAAGAACATAAACAAGGATGAAAGCAACTGTGAAAAGGGACAAAGAGGTGTATGTAGTTAAGTCAAGCAATGCCTTAATCGGCTTTGTGCTGCTCAATATGAAGAAGATTGCTGTTGCAAATAAGGATATTAAATAGTACTTATGCAGCTCCTTTTTCTTCAAGTCAGTTGACAGCAATATGAGTATTAATGCAATCAGGACAAGGTTTATGAATAGGGAAACTCCCTTGAAAAAGCTCGATAAAAGCAGCAGGGCTGATACAAGCATTATTACGAAAACGTATATTTCTATCATTGTCAAAAACCACCAGTCAAAGACTGGTGGCATGTTTGCTTACAGTAGATGTGATTCGTGGTTTTTTATCAACCCGGAATTCCATGATAAGATTTGTGGTTGAGTTTACGAAACCACCACCCATAAGGATGGTGGAATTCCGATGTTTTAAATTATGATGCGGAGGACAGGACTTTCGGCATTTCTTTTGAAAAGTTCTCAGAAATCTAAATGATTTCTGGAACCCCAAAAATTTGCTTCGCAAATTTTTGATGGAAATGTTTCGAACCTGCGTAGGCACTAAGCCATTAGGTGTCATAGTTCATAGCAATTATTGCTATCACGCCTAAGCCTAACCCGTTTGGCCATTCCAGTTGCGAGCCTCGCTGAGGAGCTCGGCAAATCTCCGGCACCTCCGCATAAAGAAATAAGTTTTGTATTTTGTTTAAAAAGGTTTTTGTTTTGGTAATAAAAAATTTAACGATTATGCTTTATCCTATTTAATTTTTATAGTTATATCCTAATGCTTTAGTTAAGTAAAAATTTAATTACTAAATAGTAATAAAAAACAGAAGATTTATATACTAGCTCCATAATCTGGGTTTAAGGTGAGCTTAAATGAATTTAACCAGTAGGATTAATGCGGCTTTTAGGCATGCCCCAATTTGGATAGCGGAGCATGCAGTTAGAGATTTAGCAATACCTGCTGCTGTTCTATCAACAACAGGCGGGCCAGGATACTTAAATAAGATAACGGCTGGAGTGACAACCCCTGTAAAGATGTTATATGATATAGGCCACGCATATTTGTATGATACAGGTTTCAGGCAAACTGTCAATTCTTTTTTTGCAAGTTCCGCTAAAGCGATCGGTCAATTTGGAGATAATATTGCAAATAGGCCAGATGAAACATTATACGCAGCTCTTATGACCTATGCAGGTTTTAAGATCTTGCCAGCAGTTTCTAGATCACTAAGAAGAAGGTATATAAAATAAAAATTATTAATCTAGAATTCATTTCTTCTTCTGCCAGTTATATTTCCTCAATCTTGCGCTTTTGCCGAATCCGCAGCTTGCGCATTTCTTCTTCCTGATATGATAAGTCCTCTTGCCGCAGCGCCTGCAATGTATCATATTCTTTTTCCCGGACTTCTTGCCCATTGACGCTGTTCCTTTTGACATTTTCAGAAAAAGCCTATTCCGGCGAAATTACCGTTATTGTGTCCCCTCTGATAAAAACAGAGCCGAGCTTTCTTTTGACTTCGCTGTCAATCCTTTCCTCTGCATCCGCAAGAACAATGTTGATATGAATGTCAAAAGCCTTCAATTTTCCTATGTACTGCTTATTATTCTTCAATTCAACAAGGACTCTTTTATCGCGAGCATTGTTTAATGTGTCTAAAGGTCTAGATGCTTCCATAAAACCACCTCGAAAGATAATGCTTTGAATTCTCTGCCTATATTTAAATGTTGTGATTAGAATTGCATATTTTTCGATTTTATTTTTTACTGAATTTGTCTATTGTTTTTAATTTTCATGTTATAATTGACTTTAAAATATGCCTGCGGCGCATTTTTGGCTCGACCTGCCCGCGAGCTTGCTCGTGGGCTCGCAAGCAAATCATTGGCTCGCAACATAGAAACATATTTAAACCAAAATAAAATCCTTTGTTCTATGGCAAAATCACAGTTAAGGCCCAGAAGGAAGCAGACAGGCGCAAGGTATGTTGATTATAGGAAGAAAAGGCTGAACGAGCTTGGAAGGGAGCCTGCCCATACGCATCTGGCAAAGAAAAGAATCATGAAGATAAGGGCAAGAAGCAGCATAACTAAAATGAAGCTTCTAAGCACAGATACTGCCAACTTATTTGACCCGAAAGACAAAAAATTTTACCAGGCAAAAATAAAAACTATTTTGGAAAATCCCGCCAACAGGCATTTCATAAGGAGAAACATAATGACAAAAGGCGCTATCATTGACACCGACAAAGGCAGGGCAAGAATCACATCAAGGCCTGGGCAGGATGGAATGGTCAATGCGGTTTTGATTTCTTGATTTTGTTTTTGAAAATTAGCACAGGCAAATGTCTCCAAAAGAATCTTCTGTAAGCGGACTGGTGAAAACTGTAGACACAATGCTTCGGAATAATCCAAAATTCCTGCGTGTTAATGTAGATGTTGAAAGAAGATCTTACTATATGGTTTGTATAAGTGCTGAAGATGGTGTCTCAAGGAATGGTGGGAATTTTTCCAAAAAAGCGCAGGTAAATTGGACAGTGGCGCATAAAATTGCCAAAATAAGGCCTGAAGGCTACAAAGGCAGTGGTGTTATGAAAGCTTCGGATTCTGTTTTCTATATAGAATACAACAAGGTTGTATGATATGTTTTTACTATTTAGTGGTTAAAAAATAGAAAGGTTTATAAAGTGTGGAATAAGGAGTGCTTATATGGCGCTAGAACTAAAAAATGAGCCTTTAGAAGGAAGATTATCAACTCTAGATGAAGATACGATAATTAAATTAACTGAAAGCCTTGCTCAAAGAGAAATAAGAACAACAAGAAGCCCTCACTTTAAGCATGACTTGGTGCATAGAATTGTTCATTATTTTCGCGATAAGGCGGTAGGTTTCGGGGACTCTTATTTATCTGCTGGGGATTACCTGAATGGTTCTATTAACAAGGAACCTTTAAAAGCTGTTGAAAGGGGAATGAGGATAAAAGGAATTTCACCTGAATTTTTATCGCAACTTGACGATTTTGAAAAAATTTATTTCTTTGCAGGTGTGGATAAACTTGAAGAAGCGCCATCAAATTTATTGGCTATGGATGGCTATGAAATAGCCTCGATATATGTAAGGGCAGGCATTGAACAGATAGGATATCTTCATAATTCAATAGCAGAGGAAACTGGGCAAAAAAGAAAAGTGAGAAGGGGTCATAGGAAAGAAGTTTACAGGAATTTATGGACTCCCCCGCACTCGAAGAAGATTAGAGAAAGGCTCTTAACAAAGGCTAAAGTAGCAGAAAGGATTGAAAGAAGATATTTCTCATTATACCATGAATTTGGAGCCTTATTTGAAGAAGAAGATGGATTAAAATCTTTAAGTGTGGACTTGTTTAGCAGAATTGGGGAACTAGAAAGGGTGAATAGATTAGAAAGTTTGCAAGAAAGGATTGCGTTAAAACTAGACTCTTTAAGAACTAATCAACTAGCAGCACTTGGAATGAAGTATGGGGCAGCAAGATTAGGCGGTTATGCACAAATAACTTTTTAGATATTGTATTCCAATAACACAAGATTATAATAGTATTGATTTGTGCCAATTAATATGCTCATTAAAATCTATTCGAAACTCCATTCTCATTTCGGCTCTCAGCACTGGTGGCCTGTAACAAAAGAGAAAGAGTTAGTTCCAAAGTACCACCAAAGTATAAAATTAAATCCCAAGCAGAAGCTTGAAATCTGCTTCGGCGCTATTTTAACCCAAAACACGAACTGGAAGAATGTTGAGAAGGCAATAATTCAACTAAACAAGCATCAATTAATAAGCATTAAAAAAATATTAAAAATAGATAATAAAAAGCTGGCTGAGGTAATAAGAAGCTCCGGCTACCATAACCAGAAGGCAATAAAATTAAAGAATTTCTGCTATTTTTTGTCAAAAAATTATAATGGAAATCTGAATTTATTTTTTAAAAATAATATTGAAAAATTAAGAAAAGAATTATTGGAAATAAACGGAATTGGTCCTGAAACAGCAGATTCCATTATTTTATACGCAGCAGAAAAGCCGATATTTGTCATTGATGCCTATACAAAAAGGGTTTATTCAAGAATTTTTAATATAAAAAGGGAATTGAAATATGAAGAGCTGCAAAAAATATTTGAAAAAAGCTTTAAAAAAGAAGCAAAGTTATTTAATGAGTGCCATGCCTTATTGGTTGAGCTGGGAAAAAATGTATGTAAAAAGGTTCCATTGTGCAATCAGTGCCCGATAAATAATATGTGCAATTATTATAAAACATTGAATACGAACAATAATTAATAATAAAATAACTTAACTAAATAAAAAACTTAAAAATGGCTTTAGGGACTATCCTGACAATAATAATCTACCTTCTGGCTATTTTCATAATTTTTAAAGTTGTAAAAAAAATAGCAAAAGCGGTTATTTATGCAGCTTCAATAACTTTACTGCTCCTTTTGATTTTCGGGCTTTTTGTTGCAAAGGACATTATTGATTTCAGGAAAAGCTTCACAGAGCAGGGAACTGTTGTTCTGCTGGAGGATAAGGGCAATATTCTGGCAGGCTATACAATGAAGCCGAGCCCTAAATTCCTGACAGCAGACAAAATTGCCGAATATAATGCCTATCTTGAGGATAAAGAGTATGATAAAATCCGGAATGAAGGGTATAAGCTTATGATAATAAAGATTGAGCTTGTCTCTGGCTTAAAGGCTGAAAAGATAAGCATTGGCGCTGTAAGCATAAAAAAGGAAACAATGATAAGCGTACTGAAAAGCGACAGGCCATTTGAATTGTTCAACAGGGCCCTCACAGAGGATGAGGGGTTTCCAAGCGCTGAATTTGACGCAAGGCTGAATGACAACCTGAAGCTTAAGGCAGCATTGCTTGGAACAATAGTAGACAATGAGCTGCTTGGCGCAAAAAATGCAATTAACTTTTTCAGCGAATACAAGAAAGGGAATATAATAATTTATCCTGAAACTGCGCTATTCAAATTTGCAAAACTGTTTCCTTTGGGAATGATAAAATCCGTTGCAAAGAAAGCCTTTGCTGAGGCAAAAGAGATTACTGGCGGCATATACCTCAAAATCGAGGAAGCTTATTCTGCGAATGCGTAAAATTATTATTCTGGAATAGTAAAATTTAAGAGCAATTTGCCTTTTCCCCTATTTATGGAATCATGCGTTGATGAGGTTGTTAAAGCGCTGGAAAGCAGGCATGAGCTTCAAATTACAGGCTCGAGCAGGACAGCACTTGAAGGGTTCTTGGAAAGGCATTTGGAAGAATATCCTCCAGATAAGCCCTACTTGATGATTGGGCCTAGTGGATGGAGAAGAGGACTTCTATGGCGTGAAATGATGGCAGACAGAGTTTTGCTGTTCCTTTACATAACCGGCGAAGTGCCAATTACCACAGATAAAGTGTCTGGAGCAAAAAAAAGGATTGGAAGAAATGATGATGGAAGCTTAAAGCCTGTTGAAGAAAAGCTTAAAGATCTTGTTTTGCTTTCACAAAAGTCGTTTGGCGCTGTTCCATCTTATAAAAAAAACAGAAACGATGACAGGCTTCGTGGCTTTTATAATAAAATACAGACTTATAATAAATGGAGAGACTTAATCGAAGAAATTTTTCAAGACACAATAGTAGAAAATTATTATGGGCAACACCCATCGGTTGACAGGCATGTATCTCAACAGGGTAAAAGCAGGACTAGAGATCCTGAAAAAAGAGGATTGGAACAAAGTCGGAGAGATTATCTCAATTACGTAAAAGCCTTCTTACCAATCGCACGAAAAATAGGGGATGTTGGTTACTCAATAGGTTCTATTAGATTTTATAGACGCAGCCTCAGAGTAAGAATACAAGAGCATGAAGAGTATGTGGATATGGATTTGGTAGTCAGAGACTTTAAGCAGGCTCTGGAAATTGCAGAGATAAATCCTCCTTTAAATCTCGATTTTTGGTATTCTAGATTCCCTAATTCCAGCTCTGAAAGAATGGTGCTGAGAATAGCGCCTATTTCAAATGGTGATTTTATACGCGCTAAAGCGTTTCTCGATGCTTACAAGCAAGTGTTGACTGAAATAAGCCGGTAAAACAATAACTTTTTATATTAGTAATTCTGATAAAATCAAAAAGAGGTGCTTTGATGGGCTTGTTTGGAAAACTGATGTTCTGGAGGAAAAAAGACGAATTTGAGGGAATCGGCTTAGGGGAAAAGGGATTTAAGCCTAATATGGATTTTGGCTTAGGGCCCGATCTTGGCGCCGGAGCTGATTTCGGCCAGGGCTTTGGCCAGGGTCTTCAGCAGCCTGGTTTGCAACAGCCTTCTTATCCTACGCCTCCTTCATTTCAGCAGCAGCCTTCTTTCCAGCAAATGCAGCCTCCTTTTCCACCGCCAAGCTACAGCCAGCCTGCAATGCAATCTCCAAGAGAGTATGCAACAGACAAAAACCTTGAGGTAATCTCAAGCAAGCTTGATGCCTTAAGGGCAGCTTTGGAAAGCATAAACCAAAGGCTTGCTAATTTAGAGGCAATAGCAAGGGGCGAGGAAGACCAAAGATACAAAAGGAGATGGTAAGTCTTTTAATTTAGCAACAATATTTAAATATTCAGAATAAAATTTGTTTTTATGGACAATAATCTTTCTTTAAAAAACAAAAAGATACTGATTATTTCCTTAATATCTTTTTTTATAGTTTTTCTTGACCAATTAACCAAATATCTTATTCTAAAAAATTTTAATATTAATGAAACTGTTCCGATAATAAACAATGTTTTTCATCTTACACTTATAAAAAACACAGGCGCCGGATTCGGAATTTTAAAAAACTTTAACTTTTTGCTTATTATGATTTCAATAGCCGTTATTGGCATTATTTTTTATTATTTTAAAAAAATAAAGGAAAATCAACTCCTACTGCAGGTTCTCGCAGCCTTTATTTTGGGCGGCGCTCTAGGAAACCTAATTGACAGAGCCAGACTGGGCTATGTGGTTGATTTTCTTGACTTCAGAATATGGCCAGTTTTCAATATTGCGGATAGTTTTGTTACAGTAGGCATTATTGGGCTTATAGTTTATCTCTGGAAGAAGGGTTAACTAGCTTTTAAAGCTTTTCTTGCAACCTTGTCCAGGGCATTTAAGAATTAATTTTAACTATACTCATCCCAGCTTTTAATCTCCAAATCCTCAATCTTGAATCTGGAAATTGCGTCAATGAAGACCTTTGTGTTTTGCGGATTGGTCAATAATGGAATATTAAAGTCAACTGCTTTGCGCCTAATTAAGTAATCATTTGTTAATTCTTCCTCTTCAAAGCTTTTTGGAATGTTTATAACCATGTCAATTTTCCTTTCAGCAAGGTATGTTAAAATATTTGGCTCCTTTTTCTCCGAAGGCCAATGCAAAACTTTAGCATAAACATTATTTTCCCTTAAAAAATCCGCAGTTCCTTTTGTCGCATACAGGTTAAAGCCCATTTTTTCCAGTTTCCTGACGCTTTCAAGCAGGTAGGCCTTGCTTTTTATCGGCCCTGTTGACAATAAAACATTGCTGCTTGGAATCTTAAAGCCGACAGAAAGAAAAGCCTTCAAAAAAGCCTCATTCATGTCCTTGCCCAGGCATGCAACTTCCCCTGTGGAGGCCATTTCAACACCTAAAACCGGGTCTGCGCCGCGCAACCGGGAAAATGAAAACTGCGGAGCCTTTACGCCTACATAGTCCAAATCAACAGTATTGTATTTCCCTGAAATATCCATGCCCATAATGGCTTTTGTCGCCAGCTCAATGAAATTATTCTTGGTTACCTTTGAAACGAATGGGAAGCTTCTTGAAGCCCTTAAATTGCATTCTATAACCTTTATTTCATTCTGCTTGGCTATGAACTGGATGTTAAAAGGCCCGGTTATTTTCAGCTCCCTTGAAATTTTCTTCGCGATTTCCTTAATGCGCCTGATAGTTTCAAGATAAGTGTATTGGGGGGGCAGAACCATTGTAGCATCCCCTGAATGCACGCCTGCGTTTTCAACATGCTCTGATATCGCATAAATTACAATTTCACCATTAACAGCAACTGCGTCAATCTCAATTTCCTTTGCATCGGTTATGAACTTGCTTATTACAACAGGATTTTCCTTTGAAACCAGCGTTGCTTTCTCTAAATATTTCCTTAACTCGGTTTTGTTGAAGGCAACTGACATTGCAGCGCCTGAAAGGACATAAGATGGCCTTATCAAAACAGGATAAGAGACTTTTCTGGCAAATCTTTCAGCTTCCTTTATTGTTTTTGCTTCAATCCAGCCAGGCTGGTCAATTCTCAGGTTATCGCAAAGCTTTGAGAATTTATGCCTGTCCTCGGCATTATCGATGCTTAAGGCGCTTGTCCCTAAAATATTGACTTTCAGCCTGTAAAGCCTCATCGCCAGATTATTTGGAATCTGGCCCCCCATCGAGATTACAATGCCCAATGGCCTTTCTTTCTCATAGATATCCAAAACACGCTCAAGGCTCATTTCATCAAAATAAAGCTTGTCGCAGACATCATAGTCTGTTGAGACAGTCTCGGGATTGTAGTTGAGCATTATTGCCTTATAGCCCAGTTTCCTTAATGTAAAAACCGCATTGACGCAGCACCAGTCAAATTCAACAGAGCTTCCTATGCGGTAAGCTCCGGAGCCCAGAACAATGATGTTGTTTTTGCCATCAAAAATTATGTCATCCCGGCTTGCGTTATATGTCAAATACAAATAATTAGTTTTTGCGGGCCATTCAGCAGCCAGGGTGTCAATCTGCTTGACATAAGGCACAATTTCATGCTTTTTCCTTAAATCCCTGATTTTCAGCATGTTTTTCCCGTAATCAGGGCTTTTTTCCTTTATCAGCAGCCTTGAAATTTGGAAATCGGAAAAGCCATGCTGCTTTGCCGCCCTGAGCAATTCTTTTGGAATGCTTTTCAGATTGAATCTGCCTAATTCCTTTTCCATATCAACAATATTCTTTATCTTGTGCAAAAACCATTTGTCTATTTTTGTCAATGAGTATATTTTGTCTATGGGATAATTTTTCCTGATAGCTTCGGCAACAGCTAGAATTCTCTTGTCAGTGGGATTTTTCAGCTCTTTGTCGATATTCTCAAACTGGATTTTATTGCAAACCAGGCCATGCAGATTAACTCCAAGCATCCTTAGGGCTTTTTGTATTGCTTCTTCAAATTTCCTGCCGATTGCCATTACTTCTCCGACAGACTTCATTTCGCTGCCTATTTCAAAGCTGACTCTCCTGAATTTCTCCATATCCCAGCGCGGAATCTTTACAACAATATAGTCCAAAGCAGGCTCAAAGCAGGCTTTGGTCACTTTTGTTATTGAATTTTCCAGCTCCGCTAAACTATATCCCAAGGCAAGCTTTGCAGCAACAAATGCCAATGGATAGCCTGTTGCCTTTGAGGCCAAAGCAGAGCTTCTTGAAAGCCTTGCATTTACCTCAATTATCCTATAGTCTTCGCTGTTAGTGTCAAAAGCAAACTGGATATTGCATTCTCCGACAATGCCAAGATGCCTTATTACCCTGATTGAAATTTCCCTCAGCTTATGGTATTCTGAATTGGTCAATGTCTGCGAAGGCGCAACCACAATGCTTTCTCCCGTATGCACCCCCATAGGGTCAAAATTTTCCATATTGCATACGGTAATGCAGTTATCATAGCAATCCCTTACAACCTCATACTCAATTTCCTTCCAGCCGCCCAAGTATTTTTCAACAAGAATTTGCTTTGAATAAGAAAAAGCCCTTTTCAGGATTTCTTTTAATTGCTTTTCATTTTCAGCAATCCCAGAGCCTTGGCCTCCAAGAGCATAAGCAATCCTTGCCATAACGGGATAGGTTATTTTTTTGGCAGCCTTTAAGCCTTCTTCAATGCTTGTAACTGCTTTGCTTTCAGGCACTTTTAAGCTAATCTCATTTAATTTTTTAACAAACAGCTGCCGGTCTTCAGTGTTTTTTATCGCCTCTATCGGAGTTCCCAAAACCTCAACTTTATATTTTTTAAAAATACCATTGTCTGCCAATTCAACGCCGCAGTTCAAAGCTGTCTGCCCTCCAAAAGAGAGCATAATTCCATCGGGCTTTTCTTTTTTTATTATCCGCTCAACAAAATATGCTGTTACAGGCAAAAAATATATTTTGTCTGCCATTCCCTCAGAGCTTTGTATAGTTGCAATGTTCGGATTGACTAAAACTGTTTTTATCCCTTCTTCCCTCAGCGCTTTGAGGCATTGAGAACCGGAATAGTCGAACTCGCCCGCCTCTCCGATCTTGACTTTGCCTAGATTAGTGAGCCTAACCTAATGTGCACCACTGCCTAAAACAAGCACTTTCCTAGGTTTTTTATTCACATTGTTTACCTCCATTTTCAATTTTTCAAATCTTTCTAATAACGAATTATGATTTTTTATCATATTTCTTATTCTACTTGGTCCAATAAAATAAACTTTATTTGATAAGATACCGAATGGCTTTCCAAAAAGATACCAAATCTCTAATTTCTTACAAAAAGGTAAATATTTTTGGATATCTTTTTTTACAGAATTATCCGAACAATTTAATTTAATTTCTATGATTTTATCTTTAGAAGGTATGTAAATATCAGGGTAACCTGTCTTTTTAATGTATCTATGAATAAAAAATAGAATTTTATTTATTTTTAGAATATCGAATATTAGATTTTCCCATTCTCTCCAAGTTTTATCATTGTTCAATACATCTGGGTTTGGAATAAGTTTTGCTGCTGATAATGCTTGAGACCAAGATGGGAAATGTCTTTCCGCAGCATTAATTAAATCATATTTTCCCATAGTTGCCAATTCTGATCTCCTTGGAGTTCTTCCTAGCTCATCAGTAATCTTAGTTAATTCTGATAATATTTTTTGTTTAGGCCATTTATACATTTCTAAAACAATTGGTAGATTTGCTGCCCGTAAGAAATCATTGTATTTACCAAAAAATTTCAATCCAGCATTTAGTAAGTCATATTTATCGAGTTCTTTCAATCCCCTCATGCTTGGACTATACCCTAATTCTTTATGAATTTCTTTTATCTCTTTTATTACTATTTTCTTGGTCAAATTTTTTCTAAATGGTTTAAATCCAGCTTCAATTAAAGCATTTGTCCAACTTCCAAATCTTCTTCTGGCAGCTGTGCTTAATCCAACATATCCTAATTTTATAATTTCTTTGCTGCGCGGGATATATCCTATTTCAGAAGCAATTTTCTTTATTTCACTAATAATTTCTTCTTTAGTCCATCCTTTCTGAATTGGCCTAAAGCCAGCAGCTTGAACTGCTTTCCTCCAACCGCCAAAATTTTTTACAGCTTCCCAAAGTAAATCACTTCTTTTGATTTTTCTTACATAACTATAGTTTAAATATTTTTTATCTATTTCGGATAATCTTTTGAGTTCTAAAATAAACTCTTCTTTAGTCCTAATCTTTAGTCTCCTTTGGCTCATATTATAACTACAATTTTTACTTGATTTTTGTTTATTATTCATAATAAAATTATTTTTTGGAATAATAAACTCGTTAAACTCAAAATAAAAATGAGGTTTAAATGTATTTGAGACTAAAGAGTTCTCATTTATAAATCTCACGTCCGCAGATGTCCAGTGTCCAGTGGTTAGTTTGTTCATTTTTTCTTCTTTTTTATTATTTTCTAAACATTTTTAAATTAAATTTTTTCATTTTAATTCCAAGTATTTATTAAAAGCTATTAATCCTGCTGGATGGAAAGGCTTGTCTTTAGCTAATTTCCTAATGTCTTGAATTCCCAGAAATTTAAAATCATCAATTTCTTCCTTTTGCGCAGTTATTTTTCCATCGTAAAAAAGCTCGTACACTTTACATATTTCCCTTGTCTGGGAAGATTCGTACTTTATCCTAAAAAGAAAAGAGAGAGTTAGTCTTATGTTTGAAGCGCCATAAATACCGAATTCCTCCATTAAGCCGCGCATTGCTGCTGACTCATAGCCTTCGCCGCTCTTCACGGTTTCTGCTAAGCCAATATCATAGTATCCCGGGAACATATCTTTCATAATTGACCTTTTTTGGATTAATAATTCGCTGTTTTTGCCAATTATTATAACCCGCGCAACCCTATGAAGCAACACCTTCTCCCTAACTTCTTTTCTTGTTGCTTTTCTTACAAATTGGTCCTTTTCATCCACAACATCTAATATTTCCTCTTCCATTTTTAGCCTTTTAACTCAAAAAAACAATAACTTTACCGCCATTATAACTGATACCATAAGCAGCAGCCTCTTTATGTTTACATTGCCAAGCTTGACGCCGTATTTGGCTCCTAAAAACCCCCCCGTAAATGAAGCTAAAATCATCGGGATAAAAAGTGAATACTGCACTACGCCGTAATAAGTGAAAATACCAAGGGCAAATATATGCGAAGCCATGTTTGCGAATGTTGATATTGCGGCGCTGTTAATCATTGTGTACGCGAAAAAAGCAGTGAGCATAAACCTGTTGATTGTTCCCGCGCCTGCCCCGTAAAAGCCGCTGTAAAAGCCGCTTGCAAGCGAAAATGCGATAAAAAGCAGGATATTTTTTTTTGTTTTTTTTACCGGCTTTGTCCCAACATCCTTATTAAAAAATAAGAAGGCTGCAATAACAATCATTATAACGCCTATTACTTTCTTGATTACCTGCTCAGGGAGGTTCAAAACCGTGTACGAGCCTATTACTGATCCTATAACAAGGAAAGCCATGAAAATGGCGCCGAATTTGTAGTCTATCTTGTTTTCAATTCCATACCCCAATGATGCTCCTGCTGAAAGCCCGAATGTGCCTATCTTGTTTGTGCCTATTGCAGCATGAGGGCTTAAGCCGGTGAATATCAAAGCAGGTATTGTGAGCAGCGAGGCGCCGCCTATCAAAGAGCCGTAAAATGCCGTTATAAAATATACAGCAGCAATGATTGCAATGTTTATCGGTTCCATTTCAGATTCAAAAACTCATCAAACAAAAATTCCGTGTCAACAGGCCCTGGTGCCGCTTCCGGATGAAACTGGACACTCATGAAAGGCTTTGTTTTGTGCTTTATTCCTTCATTGGTGTTGTCATTTATATTGGTAAATAATGGCTGCCAGTTTTTTGGCAGGGTTTTCGTGTCAACAGCAAACCCATGATTTTGCGCTGTTATAAAGCACCTTTTTGTCCCTTTCAACAAGCATGGCTGGTTCTGGCTCCTATGGCCATACTTTAATTTGTAAGTATTTCCGCCGGCAGCCAAAGCCAGAATCTGGTTTCCAAGGCAGATTCCAAAAACAGGGATTTCCTTTTGCATTGCCTTCCTTACATTTTTTATTGTTTTTTTGCACATTTTAGGGTTTCCGGGGCCATTGCTTATTACAATGCCGTCAAAATCAAGCTTGAAGAAGTCATAGTCATACGGCACGCGAATAACAGAAACATTCCTTTGCAGCAAACTCCTTATTATATTGTTCTTAACGCCACAGTCAATCAGGATTATTTTTTTATTTTGGATATTTTTATTATTTAATGGATTTTTAATTATTGTATTATTAATATTGCTGTTTGTTTTATCAGCTGAATTATAAACTACCGGCTTTTTTATCGTTACTTCCTTTACAATATCAATTGCATTGGGGTCAAAAAAATCAATATCGCCGTTAAAAACAACCTTTCCCAGCATTGCTCCCTTCTCTCTTAATTTTTTTGTCAGAGCCCTTGTGTCAATTCCATAGATTCCTGGAATGTTTTCATCCTTAAGCCATTCCGCCAGGCTTTTTGCCGCATTCCAGTGGCTGTAATCAAATGAGTAATCAGAAACAACCAAAGCCTGCACTTGTATCCTGCTGCTTTCAAAATGCCTTGGAATGCCGTAGATGTCCTTTTCCCATGAAGGAACGCCGTAATTCCCGATTAAAGGATAGGTTAAGCACAAAATCTGGCCTTTGTAGCTTGGATCTGTTAAGCTTTCATTGTAGCCCACCATCCCTGTATTAAAGACAACTTCTCCAGAAACATTTTTTTCAGCGCCAAATGACACGCCATAAAAAACAGAACCATCCTCTAAAATCAGCTTAACATTTTTTTTTAAAAGCATATTAAAAAATTGCAGTAGCTAAGCATGGTATATAAATTTTATTGTTGTAAAAAATCTAATTTGCAAAAATTGAAAAGAAAAGCCTATAGAGAAAACCTAAGGTACCAGTAAAGAATTATTTGCGGAATTTAAATAATTTTTGGTTTTGGAGAATGAAACGTTAGTTTCAGGATAAACATGTTCGCTCCGCTCACCACATTTACACTCGGCAAAAATTTTACTGCCAAGAAATTTTCGCCTCGAAGTTATACAGTATAAATAGGCGAGGCATTTTTTAGTGGCAGGCAAAAAATGCCTCGCACTAGAATTGCAGAGCATATTGAAAAATAAAAAGCTGGCAAAAAATTGTTTCTGAAAAACAATCCTAAATTCACCACAAAACCCAAATATCAAAAAATTTAAATACAAGCTAATCCAAGAAATACCATAATCCAGATAAGCGGTGACTTTAAATTAGCCTGATAAAGCACGACAGGTATGTTTTGGATTTGAAAGAAAGGATAGAGCACAAATACGATTCTATTTCTACGCATGTCAAGGTAAAAAAGAAGAAAAGAAGCCTTGGCGAAATTGACCTTATAGCTAAAAATGGCAGCAAAATAGATTTGTACGAGGTTAAATGCTCGCATAGGGTCTTGAAGGCGAAAAAGCAATTAAATAAAATGAAAAGGCTGCTTAACCTTGAAAAGTCAAGGGCTTATTTTTACTGCGGAAGCTCCAGAGTTTTGATGGTTGTTTAAGTCAGGCAGCTTTCTTCGGAACGAAATTTTTCTCCTTATTTGCGACTATCCCAGCCATATGCTCAAACAATTTTCTTGGATCAGGGTATAATGGCTTTCCGTTATCATAAAATCCAAAGCCATGCACGTCATAGCCATACACTTTGGCCGGGCTATTTCCAAAATCCGAGGATTTTTCATATTTTTTGCTTGCCGTTTCTGAGCTTGTGCGCCATACTGTAGGCAAGACCTCAAAAGGCGGCTCGTAGGTGACCATTCTTAAAACCATCATCAATGCCTTCATAACGCCGTTGTCCTGCTCGGCAGGGTGCACTGCAATCACATCCACCACAACATAGCACGGAGCTTCCAAGCCCATTTCATGCATTTTTGCATCAGTCTCTTGAAAAGACCGGACAACTGTTCCCTTAATTGCCTCCGTTCCATCTCCATTAGCACCCATACTAAGGATCAAATTTGGCAGATTTCTGGCTTTAAGTTTCTCAAAAAGGCCTTCCACAGGCTCAAAGCCGCGCGCACCAAATGCCTCGGCTATTACACTTTTAAATTCCTCAAATTTTCCGTATCTAATAATTTCGTCCAGGCTCGCCAGTTTTATCATAAAAATAAGGATAATGCTTCTTTTTAAAAGCCTAATGCCCCATTCAAGACAAATTAGACAAAAATGTCCCATAACGGACAAATATAAAAGTGAAAAATCTAAGGTTTATCTTACAGCATAGGTATTACCGATGGCGTACAGTCTGGGTAAGCCAAGCATAATATTCATGTTTTCAACAGCCTGGCTCGCTGCACCCTTTCCAAGATTGTCTATCATAGAACAGATATAAGCGTGTCCTTTATCAACTCCTATTTTTATTAATGCTTTATGGGTTCCCACAACATCCCTTGTACCCCATAATTTACTACAATTATCTTCCACAACTGATACGTTGTCTTCCGGTTCGTAGCTTACACCAATTGTTCTTCTTAACTTTTCAGCTGCATCCCTTCCAGGCAGGCTTTTTAAGATATCTGCTAATTCTACCCTCATATTTGTATTGATACCACTAAAAACAGAACGTAAAACGATAGGGGTAAAGTTTACATCAAATCCAGAATATAATGCCATTTCCGGAACATGCTTGTGTTTTGTGCCATAATTATAAGTTACCTCATTTGGCTGGTCTTCAACTGAATTTCCTGATCCAGAATTGCCAGAAGTTGATACTACAGTAGCCTCTCCCTGCAAAAGTCCCTCCAAAGGCTTCAAAGCCAAAATAACGCTTGTAGGGTAACAGCCCGGATTGGCAACTAGTTGTGCCTCAGCAATTTCGGGTTTAAAATAAGCTGGAAGCCCGTAGACTGCTTTTTCCAGTAATTCCGGGGCACTATGCTGCAATCCGTACCACTGCTCAAATTGCTCTTTCGGCAGCCTAAAAGCGCCACTCATATCAATAACTTTTTTTCCCAAATCAATCATTTCTGAAGCAGATGCCATAGAGTTGGAATCTTTCGTAGCAAGAAAAACCAGATCAAAGTCTTTGCTGCCTTCCTCTCTTTTTGAATTTTTCCTGTAAATAATTCTAACTTTATCATGGCAACTTAATATCCTTTGAATTTCCTGGCCTACAATGCCTGTATCCCCAAATATTCCAATATTATGCATTCCAATTACCTCAAAAGATGTTTCATGAATGAATTTTGGTTTATATACTTGATGCCCTATTTTAAGCAAATTAAACAAAAATGTCCGAAATTAGACATTATTTAAAGGGCTGGATATTGTTTACATTTTCGTGCAATAAGAGGCCACCATCAATGGAGTAATTAACTGTAGCTTCTGCTAATATTTGTAGTGTGTCGTAAATTTTTATATTCACATTTTCTTGAGTGATAACTAAAGGCAGTTCTGTGCAACCAAGCACTATTGCTTTTATGGATTTTGATTGCATCTTCTCAATTAGGTATAAAACATCATTTTTAGTATTATCTTTGACTTTTCCACCCATTAATTCAAGAATTAGCTTAGTAATCTTAGGGTAGTCCTTATTATCAGGAAGCAAGCAGTCAATATTATTTTTGTTTAATATTTTCTGGTATAGTTTAAGTTTTAATGTTGATTCTGATGCGAGTAAACCGACAGAATTAAAATTGTCTTCTTTTATTTTTTTAATAGTTTCTTCTACGATACTTATTATAGGTATCGGGGATTTGGAACTTAATTCATCGATAAAAAAGTGAATGGTATTGCAGGGCATGACAATAAAATCACATTTTGCATTTGCCAAGGTATTTACTCCATGAATAAGTTGTTTTAGGACTAGATTATAATCAATTATTCCAGATTCATCAAATCCATATAAAGGATATGAATAAATAACAATCGGAGGGTAGTCAGTATCTTGAACTGCATTGTATTTTTCTTGGCAGTATTTTATTATTTTATAATAAAAATTAGCCGAAGCCTCCGGCCCCATTCCTCCCAGAATTCCTATTTTTTTAAACGCCATACTTTCTGACCTCCACCTTAAGAGATGGTCCCAGATACACAGAACCAGATAATTTTGCGACAATTTGCAGCAAATCAATGGCTGGCTGAACAAAAGAAAGATTATTCTTTCCATTTGCAAACACATTAAACGAATCAACGGATGAGTGCGGCTGAGAATTAGGAGTAGTATAGAAGAATGGAAAAATAGTTGTTGTGTCAACCCCCAATTTCTTTAGTATGGTAAATGTTCCTTTCTGTTGAGCGGCATATTGTTGGTCAAGGATAGTGACACACCCATCAGCGTGTTCAAGTTTATGCATGTAGAGGCAAGCATCTAATAAGGCGCACATGTATTTTCCATTTCCCGGATCGTAAAGCAGAATTTTCCCCTTATTGAGGATAATTCTGCCATTATGGTGTGGACCTGCATCCCCATGTTTTTGCAAGTGGTCAACAATTTCTTTAGCATTATTCACAAGATCTGCTTCATATACAATTTTATCAGGAGCAAATCCCCATGAAGGTAACAAACTGATATAGGCTACGATATCGAGGTCCTGTGGCTTCTCTTCAAATTTAGGGTTATAATTGTCAATGAAAAGCCATTTTTCAATTTCAGGACCAAAGAGTGCTAGATATCTCGATAGCATGTTTCCCAAAGTAGCCCCTACTTGATGCTCTAAATTAGGCTGCTCATTTGTATAAATATGCCCTGATTCCACAATTAATTTTGATTTTTTCTCATTTGTTGGAAATGCTAATTGAAGTGTATTTGTCATTTTAATGCCTCAACAAAATTAATAAAACTATAGAAAAAATTTTACAAAAGTCTCCTGCCTATAAAAATCTTAAATTCACTTTTTGGAGATTTTTTGTACGATTTCATTTACTCCAAAATATGTTGAATATTGGTCGTTTATATATTTATTGACTTATTTCAAACAAATCAAACAAAAATGTCCGAAATTAGACAAGTCCACTTCTGGCAATAAAAAACCTATATAAAACATAAATGTCCAAAACAAAACATTTAAATATAAGCTATGCCCTAAAGGGAAATGAGCGATGTGCCTTTTTGTCTAGAGTACCACAGAGCGCAAGGTATAGACGCTCCAGTTGCAATTCAATGGGGCCATAGCAATATGGCTTCCATTTAAAGTTCATTTTTCATCAGGTTAATGTTGGGGGTTGTTGAAATTAACATTACAAAGCTTACAGAAAGCTATATACTCAATTTTCCAAGCGTGAAAGACGCATTAAAAAAAGGGCTTATCAACTACTCTTCTCTAGCCAGGAAAATAATAAAGGACAAAAACCTTGACAAAAAGAGCTTTGACGCCATTCTTATCGCCTGCAGGCGATACTACAGGAAGGTAAAAGAAGAAGCCTCAAACGAGGAAAAAATACTCAGCATTCTGAAAAGCAGCAAGGTGGAGATAAAAAACAAGGTTGCTGCAATAGTCCTGGAAAAGGACATCCACATGCCGAACCTGCTTAATATAGAGAATAAAGTGAAGAAGCAGAATGAAATTTTCCACATCATTGAAGGCGCAACTGCAATAACAGTCATAACCTCTGAAGAATTTTTGCCGGAAATAAATAAAGTTTTCAGGAATAAAATAATGAAAAAAAGCCAGGATTTGGTTGAGATAACATTAAAAAGCCCAAAGGAAATTGAGACAACAGCCGGAGTTATTTCCTACCTTTACTCTTTATTTGGGGAAAATAACATCAACATCTACGAGACAATGTCCTGCTGGACAGACACCTTATTCTTAATAGAAGAAAAAGACTTAAGCAGGGTTATGGAGCTGCTGAGGTTCTGATTATTTGACAAAGCCCTCATCCTCAATGTAATGCCCTAATTTTTCCTTTTTTGTCTTAAGGTAGTTTTTGCTTTCTTTTGTTGAGCTTACAGTCAATGGTATTCTTTCAGCAATTTTTAAGCCGTATTTCTCCAGCCCCTCAATCTTTCTTGGGTTGTTGGTAAGCAATTTCATTGAGGTAATGCCTAAATCCACTAAAATCCGCACTCCAAGGGTATAATCCCTCATATCCGCCTTGAAGCCAAGCTTTTCATTTGCCTCTACAGTGTCCATGCCCTTGTCCTGCAATGCATAAGCCTTGATTTTATTTAATAATCCTATGCCCCTGCCTTCCTGCCTTAAATACAGTAAAACGCCGCCTTCTTTCCCTATAAGCTGCAGCGCCTTGTCAATTTGCTGCCCGCAGTCGCACCTTAGGGAGTGAAAAACATCACCTGTCAGGCATTCAGAATGTACCCTTACCAAAACATTTTTTTTGTTTTTAACGCTGCCTTTCACCAAAGCCAGATGGTGCAGGCCCCTGTCGCATTCGTAAACATACGCTTTAAAATTGCCGTATTTGGTTGGGAGCCTTGCGCTTTCCCTCTGCTTTATTATTTTCATAGAAAAACGGAATCAGATTTATTATTTAAAGCTTTATGAAAACAGCAGACAGAATAAGATTAAACTAAAATTATCTGCTTTACTCCTCTTCCTTTTCTTTTTCTTTTTCTTCGTCCTCTCCTTCAGCTTCGTCGTAGCCCTTCATAAATCCGGCTTCCTCAGGGCTTATTTCGCCGCCCTCGACAAGCTCTTCCCTGCCTTCTTCGTTGTAAACTTCCCCTTCTTTTTCCTCTTCGTCCTCTGCCATTTTCCCTCGAGGCTGATTTTGAAGCAGCTTATTTAAAAAGGTTTCTGTTTGGG
>JAGVXV010000003.1 GCA_018303625.1 Candidatus Woesearchaeota archaeon | reverse complement strand
ATAACAAAAAACAAAAATTACAAAGAAATAGCATCAAAGTGTTTTAATTATTTAAAAAATAATTTAATTAACATTGAGGGTGGCTTTTATGGCAGCCAGAATGCTGACGAAGAGTATTATAAACTAAATTTAACTGAAAGAAAAAAATTAAAAAAGCCCTTTATTGACAGGAATATTTACACGGACTTTAATTCAATGATGCTGGGCACGTTTTTTGAAGCCTATAATGTTTTAAAGGACAATTTTTACAAGGAATTTGCATTAAAGACAATAAAATTTCTCATAAAAAACTCATATGATGAGAATTTTGGAATGTTCCATTACTTTGACGGAAAAAACAAGTTCTTGCCGGGGATTTTAGCAGATAATGTTTATTTTATCAAAGCCCTGCTGGACGCTTTTGAAGCCGCAAAAGACAATTACTACCTTGAATTTGCTGAAAAGCTGAATGATTTTGCAATAAAAAACTTTTTTGATGAGAAGGACGGTGCATTTTTTGACAAGATTGAGGCAAAAGATGACATCGGCTTTTTGAAATTCAGGGACAAGCCTATTATTGAGAATTCCATAGCAGCAGAGAATTTATTGAGATAGATTGTCAAAAATCAAAAACAACGATGAATTCAAGAAAATGGCAGAAAGCATCTTATTGGCTTTTTCCGAAGAATACAAAAATTACAATATTCATGCGGCTGTTTATGGATTGGTGGTTGAAAAGGTATTAAGATAGTTAGTTACCTATTTTCAAATTCTCCCTGAACAATAGGCTCTAAAGAAGGATCTTCCGGAAGAGGTTCTGACACTTTCTCTTTTAAACCACCAATAATGGTATTGATGTACTCATCAGCCCCTCTAAATAATACAGAATCAAATTCTCCACTGCCCTTATTCTTAGCATAAATAGTCGTTAAGCCCTTTTTAAAATAATCCAGTCCAATAGCTGCCAAATAATTATCAGGTGCAAAGAATTGGCGAAAGTGAAATGTAATGCCTCCTTTCACATCTGCCTATCCTTCATGCCCATCATAAGAAGGCAGAAGTTGATCTGGATTAGTGGATACAGACAGTACAGCATACCGAGAATCTATAGCTGGTCCTCTTTGTCTGACAAAAACAAAAAATGTTTCATTAAGCGGTTGCTCTGCCATAGTAAAATGCTTAACAATATTCTCTGGAAAAGGTTATATATAAACCTTGCGGATTTTAATTTTTTTATATAATTTATAAAAAATGGTTAGTGCTTTTTTGTTTTCATTTTTTACCGGTATTTTTATAATATTTTGCCCATTTTTCAATTCTGCCAGAAGGATTTACCGCAAACATTACAGCCTCCCTTATGCCTTTTGCTATGTAAACATTAGGGTACATAGCTCTCCATATTCCGGGTATAGAAGATTCCCTTCTAAATTCATTTACAATACGTTGGGAATTACGAACGTAGCTATTAAGAATGCCTTCAATTTTCTCAACTAGAGTGTTATATTCCATTTTGTCATCAACATATAGGAAAAGACATTAATTTTCGTATGATTGCTTAAGATACTTAATATCTTTTCCTAATAAGCAAATGACTTTTGAGAATCTTTAAACTTACGATTATTAAAGTCATTTGCTATAGCTGGTTTTTAATTCGGCTTTTAATATTTTGTGACCAAAACCTTTAAATACTGATATATTATAAAGTATATAAAATAATAAAAAATATTGTAAAAAATATAAAATATATATCATAATATAATGAAAAAGCCAATAAGCGCCACAATTGACGAAGAGCTCATTAAATGGATTGAAAAGGAGATTAAAGGCAAAAAAAGCTACAGGAACAAGTCCCATTTGATTGAAATTGCACTGGATAATCTGAAAAAAGAGGTTGATAAATAATGGCTTTGTTTGGAGAGAGCAAGAAGCCCTTCAGCTATGACATAGTAAGGGAAGGCGAAGAGACGATATTGATGATAGACTTGGAAGAATACCAAAAAGTCCCTTCTCTGGAAGATGACCCTGTTGTGATGGCAAAAACATGCGACCTGATAATAGAGTCGGGAAAAATAACAAAGATCGTTTTCCTGCAGAAAAGGAACTATGAGTATGACTACGGCCAAACTCTTCTTATACAGGAAATCGCGAATTTATACAAGCAGCTGACAAAAAGAAAGGATTTTTTCAGCTATACTGCGCTTCTTTCAGATATAACCTGCGGGAAATGGGCCAATACATGGTATGCCTCGATACAAAACACCATCTCAAATTTGCTAAGGGCTGATCCGATAGGGGCTTATGTTGAATTGGTAAGGCTGAGCAGGGAAGAAAGGATAAGCTCGGAAAAATCCCCTGACCAGCAGTATATAAAATGCACCCAGAAATATACGGCGCTGATTGACTACCTGATAGGCCTGCTGGAAAAAACAAGGCTTATAGCGATTGCAAAGCCATACATTGCCGGCTATAAAATAGGTGACAGGTCAGTTTACAGTAAAATCTTCGCAGCTACGATAAGGCCTGACTTTATGTTTACAAGGCTGATGGCAACTTTTCCGCACGATGCAGAAGAGATTGATACATACACTGTAGGCGACACGGAAGTGACTATTTTTGAGCTGCCGGACAGCGTGCATTACCTTTATCACATGGTGCCTCCTGAATTCAAGCTTTCAGAGGAAAAATATGAAATTCTGGACACTGCAAGAAAGATAATGGCAGAGCACAAGCCATCGAAAGACGAATTTGTGAATCCTGAAAGGATGAGGCAGGTTTTCTCCAATGTAGGCCAAGACTTGATTGAAGAGCTAAGCAGCTACAGGAATTTAAAGCTCAAGGCAGAGGAAATCGAGCAGCTGACCGAAATTCTGGTGAGATACACAGTCGGTTTCGGGCTTATAGAGCTTTTGCTTAAGGATGAAAAAGTGCAGGATATAACAATAAACTCGCCTATGGGCGAGGTTCCTATGTTTATTGTGCACCAGGATTATGCTGACTGCAGGACAAATATCGTGCCGACAATACCAGAGGCGGAAAGCTGGGCTTCAAAATTAAGATTGATTTCCGGCAGGCCTCTGGACGAAGCCAACCCGATTTTGGACACAGAGCTGGAAATTCCGGAAGCGAGGGCAAGAGTTGCTGTTGTTGCTCCGCCATTAAACCCTTTTGGGCTGGCTTATGCATTCAGAAGGCACCGCGATAAGCCGTGGACACTTCCTCTGTTTATAAAAAACAGGATGATAAACCCGCTGTCGGCAGGAATCCTGAGCTTTTTGATAGACGGCGCGAGAACAATACTTGTCGCTGGAACAAGGTCAGCAGGAAAAACCTCTTTGCTTGGGGCATTGCTTGTTGAATTAATGAGAAAATACCGCGTTATAACGATTGAGGATACACTAGAACTGCCAACATCATCATTAAGAAAATTAGGCTATAATATACAGGCGATGAAAGTTGCAGCTGCTTTGTCTAAAGGTGGCTCTGAAGTTCCCGCTGATGAGGGCATAAGGACTACACTAAGAATGGGAGACTCTGCTTTAATTGTCGGTGAAATAAGAAGCAAAGAAGCTCTTGCCCTATATGAGGCAATGAGGATAGGAGCTTTGGCTAATGTCGTGGCAGGAACAATTCATGGAGATTCCCCATATGGCGTTTTTGACAGGGTTGTCAATGATTTGCAGGTTCCAAGGACAAGCTTCAAGGCAACAGACATTATTGTTGTTGCAAATCCTATAAGAAGCGCAGACGGGCTGCATCGCTGGCGCAGAGTCACTCAATTAACTGAAGTAAGGAAGCACTGGGAGCAGGATCCATTGCTTGAAAACGGCTTTTCCGACCTGATGAAATACGACTCAAGAACAGACCAGTTAGAGCCCAGCGATGACCTGATTAATGGCGAGAGCGAAATCCTAAAAGGTGTTGCGGGAAATGTAAAGGAATGGGCAGGCAACTGGGATGCTGTCTGGGATAATATCCTGCTAAGGACAAAAATCAAGGAAACGCTTGTGCAATTTTCCGATAAGGCGAAAATGCCGAATTTGCTCGAAGCCGATTTTGTAATAAACTCAAACGACCAGTACCACAAAATTGCTGATAAAATCAAGGAAGAAGTTGGCGCTCTGGACTCAAAAAGGATACTTGCGGAATGGAACCAGTGGCTGCAAAGGACAGCCAAGAAAATGAATATTTAAGGATTGCTAATAAAAATTTTTGAAAAGAGGTGATAAAAACATTGGAATTTCTTCAATTCTGAATTAAAATGCCATCCGAGATAGACAGGGAGAGATTAAGGAATCTTGTTGAGGTTTACAAGAGGAACATAGAGCGCGAGCTAGGCGCAAAGCTGCAGCAGCCCAAGCAGATTTCTTCAACAGAGTACCAGGAATTCAAGAAGCAATACATGCCCCGGCATTTGAGCCTGTACGAAAAATTATGCAGCCTAAGCGAGAAATTCATAAAGGTAAAGCCAAATGAAAAAAATGCGCAATCAATGCAGGAAAATATCAGCATTGCGCACTTAAATGCAACGCCCGCAGGAGTGCTCTCCTTTTCCTACTTTGCGCCGATATTCATAATACTTTTCGGCTCATTGCTCTCATTTGCCCTGCTGCAGTCGACATTTTTCATAATGTTTTTCTTCATTGTCGGCCTGTCTTTGATGAGGCCGCTGGCAAAATTTCCTGAATATGCCGCCAACAGCTGGCGCCTGAAAGCCTCAAACCAGATGGTTTTGTGCACTTTCTATGTCGTGACTTACATGAGGCACACCTCTAATCTTGAGAATGCAATAGAATTCGCGTCAGAGCACCTGGCGCCCCCCTTAAGCCTCGACCTTAAAAAAGTCTTATGGGATGTTGAGTCTGAGAAGTATGCATCAATAAAGGAAAGCATGGACATGTACCTTGAAACATGGAAAAAATGGAATCTGGAGTTTATAGAGTCTTTCCATTTGGTTGAGGCATCATTGTACGAGACTTCTGAAAGCCGCAGGCTTAACTCCCTTGACAAGGCCCTTGATGTTATTCTGGACGAAACTTATGAAAAAATGCTGCACTACGCCCATAATCTGCAAAGCCCGATAACAATGCTGCACATGCTTGGGATAATCCTGCCTATTCTGGGCTTGGTCATTCTGCCGTTGGTCGTGGCATTTATGGAAAATGCGAAATGGTACCATATCGCAACAATCTACAATGTAACATTGCCGATTGCAGTTTATTTCCTGGGCAAAAACATACTCAGCAGAAGGCCTACTGGTTACGGGGAAAATGACATTTCAGAGGAAAATCCTGAATTAAAAAGGTACAAGAATATAATAATAAAGGTAGGAAATGCTGAATTAAGCCTCAGCCCCCTCGTAGTAAGCGTGCTGCTGGGCATTTTTCTGCTGATTTTAGGCTTAAGCCCATTGATATTGCATGCAGTAAACTCCCCCGATATCGGATTTGGCGAGGAGGACTTAACCAGCAGCTGCGGAAAAAAGTTTTGCCTGCTAAGCTACAGGGAAAATGAAACTACCGGGCAGGAAACAGGGCCTTATGGATTGGGGGCTGCGCTACTGAGCTTATCTGTTACTTTGGCATTAGGCCTCTCAATAGGCATATTTTACAAGCTGAGGTCAAAGAATATAATCAAGATAAGGGAAAGGTCAAAGCAGCTTGAGCTTGAATTTGCAAATGCCATGTTCCAGCTGGGCAACAGGCTTGGCGACGGGCTTCCGGCTGAAATTGCATTCGGCAAAGTCGCTTCAGTCATGGAAGGGACTGTCTCAGGAAGCTTTTTCGAGCTTGTAAGCACAAACATAAGAAAGCTTGGCATGTCCGTGCAAACCGCTATTTTTGACCCGCTGCATGGCGCTTTGGTAAAGTTCCCATCCAACCTGATTGAAAGCTCAATGAAGGTCTTAACGCAGTCATTGAAAAAAGGTCCCTTGATAGCAGCCCAGGCGCTGACAAATGTTTCAAGGTACATCAAAGAGATACATAAGGTTAATGAGCGCCTCAAAGACCTGATGGCTGATATAATCTCTTCCATGGTTTCTCAAATCAAGTTTTTGACGCCTGCAATAGCAGGAATCGTGATAGGCATAACATCTATGGTCGGGACAATTCTGGGAAAGCTTGGGCAGCAGCTCGGGCAGCTTACATCAGAAGGCACCGAAGGGGCGAATATAGGCTTAGTCGGGCTTTTCGGAGAAGGCATCCCCACATATCATTTCCAGATAATTGTCGGCATCTATGTTGTCCAGATTACGTATATACTGACAGTTTTGGCAAACGGCATTGAAAACGGCTCTGACACGCTGATGGAAAAATACCAATTAGGCCAGAATCTGACAAAAAGCACGATTCTTTACTGCATTATATCGCTGATTGTAATGATACTATTCAATGTACTTGCCTCTACAATCCTGACTACCACGCTGAATGCCTAAATAGGCCCTATAACCAGCCCTTTGCTCCTTAAAATCTCACTTATAATCTCGAATTTCACCACCTCTCCTGCTATATAGGATTATTCCTATATAAATATTTTTATGTTAAAATTATTCTTTTAGGAATATCAAACCCTCCCAAAGAAAATCAAAGAGCCAGCCTTTGGAATTTACAACAAATTATTTATAGTACTTCCTCAACATCTGCCGCATGAGCTTTTTATCAATACTGAGTTCTATAGGTCTGTACCTGTGGGCTTTGCTGAAGCTTTGGCTCCATGCCATTTTTGTTGCCCCTTTTGAAAATCTAAACATGCTGTGGGTTTTGGTGCCAATCTACCTCGGCTGGCTTTTTACAGAAGTTTTTCAGGAGAAAAAAGGCACATCGATAGGGAATGCGATTTCCAACGGCGTAATTGCACTGTGGGTGGGCATTGACTGGACCAGAACGACAACTAACGCCCTCATTGAAGGAACAAAAATGACATGGAAGCAAATCGCGGGGAAGTTTTTGGTGGCCGTCTTTGTGCTGCTGTATGGAATCTTCATAATTTACAAAGGCGCGAAAGGGAAAGCGCTGACAAAGTATATTGGCAGGATCCGCATTGTCACTTATATTGTTATTGTGTTCACTCCTATATTTTACAATGTGGTTGAATTAACATGGCAATTCGTCTTTTCTGTTGTGCTGTTCTTCCCTCTGGGATATTTTGTCATTGAGATGATAGACAGGATAATACCTGATCCGGAATCGTTAAAAGAAGGGCCAAATGCGTTTTAGGCTGCTGCAAGAAGTTTAAAGGCAAATGGGACCGGTGGAATTTGAATCCACGACACCTACGTTTCAAAAGCAGTTCTTCAGCGTAGTGCTCTCCCAGACTGAGCTACGGTCCCAATAAAGAAAATGAATTTATTTTTGGTTTAAATATGTTATGTTTTTAAGAATTAATCTTCAATCTGCTCCTCATCAAAAACAGGCTCCTCGCTTAATTCTCCCTCTTCCTCGTGGTACGCCTCCTTTTCAGCCTTTTTTGTCTTTTTCTCCGCTTCCCTGTAAAGCCTTTTGTCCTCCTCCTCATCTGGGGGCATTGTCATTTCCTCTTTTGCTATTTTGCTTTCTCCCATTACTTCTATCTTTCCAAACTTCCCTGTTGTCAATTGAGGCTCGCCCTGCCATTCGGAAACATAGCCGTTGGTTATGTGCACCTTATCTCCCGGCTTTATCCTGTCAATGTCCTCGTTCCACAAAGTAAGCTTTATATCCCCTGTATCGTCCTTGGCTACAGCTGTCGCAACCCTTCCACGCTTTCCGAATTTTTCAAATTCCCTTGTATCACCAACGTCAACAATGTCAACCGTAACATCGACATTGCCCTGCCTTATTTTCAAGTCCTTGATTGCCATAGGGTATAGTTTTCTAATTAGGTTTATAAAGATTATGCTGAAAAACGGTTTATTTAATCGATTTGCCTGCTTTTCCGAATTCAATTTCAGAATTGGTTAATTTGCTCATTGTTTTCTTTAAATCGTCAATCTTAACCCTTATCTGCTCTGTTGTATCCCTGTCCCTTATAGTGACATCCTTATTCTTCAAAGTGTCAAAGTCAATTGTAACACAGTAAGGAATTCCAATTTCATCCGCCCTTGCATACCTTCTTCCAATGCTTCCGCTCCTGTCAAAAGTGCAGGCAAATTCCTTTTTCAGTGAATCATAAACTTTCCTGGCTTCTTCATCTAACTTATTAACCAATGAAAAAATCCCAACTTTAACCGGAGCCAGTTTAGGATGCAATCTCAAAACAACATTTCCCCTTTCCTTATCATAGCTATAGGCATCAAACATAAAGACTAAGAAAGCCCTGTCAACTCCCTGCGAAGGCTCGCAGATGACATGCGGCAGAATCTTCTTCTTGCTTTCCTCATCAAAAATGCTTAAGTCTGTTTTTGAATGCTGCATATGCTGCTTTAAGTCAAAATCAGTCCTGTTGGAAAGCCCTTGCAGCTCCTTCCATCCAAATGGGAACTCATATTCCAAATCCCAAGTGTCCAAAGCGTAATGCGAAAGCTCATCCTTGACATGCTGCCTTATCCTGAAATTTTCTGCATTGGCGCCTAGCTCAACAAACCACTTGTGCGCCATAGCAAGCCAGTAAGCATGCCATTTTGTTTTTATTATCTTTTTATTTAGGCATTCTTTTATTTTCATCTTCTGCATTTTTTTGCTGTTTTTTTGCATATCAGCAGATAAGACATTTAATTCATAATCCAAAACTTCATTAATGAATATGCATTCATCCTGCTTTTCAGGGTGCACAAAATACTCAATCTCCATCTGCTCAAATTCCCTCATCCTGAAAAGGAAATCCCTTGGGGATATTTCATTCCTGAACGCCTTTCCAATCTGCGCAATTCCAAAAGGCAGCTTGAGCCTTGCATTTTCTTGCACTAACTTAAAATTCGCAAATATTACCTGGGCTGTCTCAGGCCTTAAATAAGCGGCAGAGCTGCTTGTCTGCACAGGCCCCACATTTGTCGCAAACATCAAATTGAATTTTTTTGGCTCTCCTAAATCAGAGCCGCATTTCTGGCATTTTATTTTATTTTCTTTTATTTCAGCATGCATTCCCCCTATTGTCATGCCTGCTGTGGGAATCCTGAGCTTGTCTTCTATAAGCTGGTCTGCCCTGAATCTCGAGCCGCATTTCCTGCATTCAACCATGACATCAGCAAAGCCATCAAGATGTCCTGATGCTTTCCATACGCTTGGGTGGGTTATAATGCTCCCGTCAATGCCGACAATATCCTCCCTCTGCTGCACAAAGGCTTTCCACCACCGGGCTTTGATATTGTTTTTCAACTCGACTCCCAGGTGCCCGTAATCAAAAAAGCCAGAAAATCCGCCGTAGATTTCGCTGCTGGGGTAAACAAAGCCTTTCTTTTTACAGAAAACTGCCATTTCTTCTATCGAGAGTGCCATAATGAGAAAAAGTTTTTTATGGTTATATAAATTTTGTTGTTTGTTTTAATGTAATTTAAAAACCACCAAAAAGCTATTTTTTGAGCCACTCAATCTCCTCTTCGCCCAAGTCCATCTCCCGGATGAAATTTTCCCTGAACTCCTTATTCTTTTTAAATGCAACCTGCATGTAGGGCAGGGTATTTTGCAGAGCCTTTTTTTTTGAAGTATGCGTCTTTTCAGCTATTTTTTCCGCTATTGCCATTTTCTTCATTGACTTCTGCTTTGCCCACCACAGCTTCAATAATTTGCCGGTCGGCTTGTACTGGACATGATGCTCGTATTTCTTTTCCTTTGACAGGGCAATTCCTGCCGTTATCAGCTCATTTATATAAACCAAAAAGCGGTAATGCTGCCACCTCCTTATGCGCCTGCTGAAAACATCCGCCTTGCTCAGCTTGTCATAGGCATTTGCAAGGTCCTCTGCTTTGGTGTATTCCCTTGGCAGATTCTCGTCTATCCACAACAGCTGCTCATCGAGATTTTCCTCGACATTTTCAAATGCGCTTAAAGCAATTTTAGGGTCGGTTGTCCTGAAGATTTTTATTAATGCATTGATGATGCTGTCAACCTTGTTTCTCTCGTGCAGCTCCTCAAGGCTTTCTTTTGTCAGCTCGTTTTTTTCAATAGTTAATGTTTGAAGATCGTTTATTGCAGCCCTTGCATCCCCGGCGCTTCTTCTTGCCAGCCCTTTTAGAACTTCCTCTTCGTGCTTTATTTTCTCCTCATCACATATCTTTTTAAGGATTCTAAAAATTGAGTTTGCATCAAGAGGCTGGAATTCGACCATATTTGATTTTCTTCTCAATGCTGCGAATTTATGGTCCCAGGGGTTCATTGCAGTCAGGATTATAGGAAAAGCACTTTTTTCAACCAGCTTTATTATTGCCTGTATGCCTCCCCTGTCCTGCGTTCCTGACAAGCCATCTACTTCATCAACGAGGATTATCTTGCTTTTAAAGAACAGGCTTTGCTGCCCTGCAGCCATTCCTGCCCTAGAATCTATCTGCTCAGCATTCCTGAAATCAGAAGCGTTAACCTCCAGTATTTCCAGGCCCAGCTCATTCGCTATTGCATAAACGCTGCCCGTTTTTCCTGTTCCGGAAGGGCCGTAGAGCAAGGCTGCCTTGTTTTTTTTCCTCTTAAAGTTAATTACAAAATCCTTCAACTCCTTCAGGGCTGCGTCCTGGCCTATTATATCAGAGCTTTTTTCAGGAATATACTTCTTGGTGTAAGGGTGCATAAACCGGGGATTATCAGTGATTTTATTAAATTTTCCTTAAAATTTATAAATAGCTGAGAAAAACAAAAGGCTATGGAATTGCCAAAGCATTATGATGCAAAGGAATCTGAGCAGAAATGGCAGAAGTTCTGGGAAGAGCAGGGAATCTATAAGTTTGACCCTGAAAGCAAGGCTGAAATTTATTCTATAGACACTCCGCCGCCTACTGTTTCCGGCAAGATGCACCTCGGGCATTCTTTTTCCTATTCACAGCAGGACTTCATTGCAAGGTTTCATAGGATGCTTGGAAAAAATGTGTTTTATCCGTTTGGAGTGGATGATAACGGGTTAGCCACTGAAAGAATGATTGAAAAAATGAAGAATGTTAAAGGGCAATTTATGCTCAGACAGGAGTTTGTAAAGCTATGTTATCAGACTGTGGAAGAAATAAGGCACGACTTCGTTCAGGATTGGAAGGGAATTGGAGTAAGCGCAGACTTTGATATTTTCTATTCAACAATCAACAAGCATTCCCAAAAAATTTCCCAGCGCTCTTTTATTGAATTATACAAAATGAAAAGGATTTACAAAAAAAGAGCCCCTTTTGTGTGGTGCCCTGAATGCCAGACTGCAATTGCGCAGGTGGAGATGAAAGACAGCGAAAGGGAAAGCAAACTTGTTTACATGAAGTTTGACACAAGCTTAAAGGAGCAAATAACAATCGCAACGACTCGCCCGGAATTATTGCCAGCCTGTGTTGCAATTCATATTCATCCTGATGACAAAAAGCACAATCATCTCATTGGCGCAAAGGCAAAAATACCTTTTTCAAGCAGGGAAGTTACAATCACAGCAAACAAGGATGTTGACATGGAATTCGGCTCAGGCATTGTTTACCACTGCACCTTCGGCGACATGGATGATGTCAAGTGGATGGAGGAATTCAGGATAGAGCCGATTGAAATCATGAACAAAGACGGCACTTTGAATGAAAAGGCAGGGCAATTCAAGGGGCTGCACGTGAAGAAGGCAAGGGACGCTGTAATAAAGGCGCTGGAAGAGGAAAACAGAATTGCAAAAATCGAGCCGATAAAGCACGTTGTCAATGTCCATGAAAGGTGCGAAACAGATATTGAAATCCTGACAACAGACCAGTGGTTCATAAAGTACCTTGACCTGAAAGATGAGTTCATAGAATACGGGAGAAAAATAAAATGGTATCCTGAGCATATGCGCGCAAGGTATGAAAACTGGATCAAGGGTTTGAAATGGGACTGGAACATCTCAAGGCAGAGGCATTTTGGAATCCCGATTCCCGTATGGTACTGCAAAAAATGCAATGAAGTTGTTGTTGCGGATGAAAAGCAGCTGCCAATTGATCCATTGGTTGACAAGCCGTTAAAAAAATGCAAATGCGGCTCGAATGAATTTGTTGGGGAAAAAGATGTTCTTGACACATGGGCAACCTCTTCTTTGACTCCGGACATTGCAGTTGAATTGTTTGAAGATAAAAAAATATACAAAAGACTGCTTCCAATGAGCCTAAGGCCTCAGGCGCATGACATCATAACATTCTGGCTGTTTAACACAGTTGTGAAAAGCTATTTTCATCACAAAGAAATTCCATGGCGCAATGCAATGATTTCAGGATGGGCTTTAGACCCACACGGCAAAAAGATGAGCAAGAGCAAGGGAAATGTGATTGACCCAAGGGAGATGATTGCAAGGTACTCTGCTGACTCATTAAGGTTTTGGGCAGCAGGCTCAAGGCTTGGAGATGATTTGCCGTTCCAGGAAAAAGACTTGGTTACGGGGCAGAAGTTCGCAACAAAGATATGGAATGCCTCAAAATTTGCATTCATGCACCTTGACGATTACAAAGGGCAAAAGCCTGCAAAACTGGAGCCGATGGACAGGTGGATTTTGTCAAAGCTCAGCAAAGTTGTGAAGACTGCCACAGAGAATATCCTGAACTATGAATATTCCCACACAAAACTTGAGACAGAAACATTCTTCTGGCACATCTTTTGCGACAACTATCTTGAGATAGCCAAGGACAGGCTTTACAATGCCGACAAAAGGGGAAAAGAAGCAAGATTGTCCGCGCAATATGGGTTATACCATACCCTATTAACAATAATAAATCTCATGGCGCCTATAATGCCGCACATAACAGAAGAATTGTACCAGTTATATTTCAGGAAATCTGAGAAAAGCAAAAGCGTCCATATCTCAAAATGGCCCTCTTTCAGCATGATTGACGAAGATGCGGAAAAAATCGGCGATTTTTTCATTTCAATCTTGCAGGATGTAAGGAAGGCAAAAGCAGAGAAAAATTTATCAATGAAAAAGCCCGTCAGAAAAATTATAGCAAAGGGCAAAATAGCCAAGGAGGAATTCCTGCAGATAAAAGATGATTTGGCTGCAGTAACAAATGCAGAGGAAATTGTTTTTGAAAAGCTGCTGAAAGAGTCCAAGATGGATTATGAGACGGTTATTGAGATTTAGATTCTTATTTTAAAGAATTTGGTATAATGTTGTATAAAATTAATTAAAAAAATAAGTAATTATTTCTCAGAAAATAATGAAGGCGTGAATGTAGGAGGCTCTCTTCCTTTTTCATCCCAATATCTATGGTGATGTCTCGCCCACTTAATTACTTCCTGGCCCAAAGTCAATTTAACTTGAGAAGGGTCGTATTTAAACACTAATAAGCCTCTGTGATCAGCACCGTCCTCTAGGACTGTCTCTCTTTTCCAGCCATTCCTTCCGCATAAAAATTGGTTCATGTAGACAATATCATCTGAATCGAATGGGACTATAGTTGCGTGAATGCCTTCGGTCTCTACACTTGCTACTTGCCGATTTATTGTTTCCTGACCTCTGCCAACATAATGCCTTGCAGAACCGTTCATGGCCTCTTGTAATACTCTGCTTTCTAAAGGATTTTCTTGAGCCTGCTTCAATCTAGCTTGAATTAATTCAACACTCCCTCCTGTAAGCCCTAAATAACCGCTTAAATGAAACATTCTCTCAAACCTTATTTTTATATAATTTATATAAATTTTAGGAAATAGGATAGTTAATGCTTTTATAAAACTTACGCTTTTTTCCACCTAACTCCTTCCTTAGTGTCCTCAAGAACAATGCCTTTTTTCCTTAACTCCTGCCTTATTTTATCGGCTTTGCCAAAATCCTTTTCTTTTCTTGCCTTTTCCCTTTCATCAATCAGCTTTTTTATTTCTGGGCTTAATTCAGTCTCTTCCAAGGTTAAAACATTGAAGAGTTTATCAAATTCCAGCATTAATTCATAGCTCTTCTTGCCAGCCCCTTTTTTGTTTGCCTCCCTTATAAAATCAAAAATAACAGCCAATGCCTTTACAGTGTCAAAATCGTCATCCATGCATTTTATGAATTCTTTTTTTGCCTTTTCAATCAGTTTTAAGTCATCCTTTTCTTCGCTATTTTTTGATTTTAAAATAAAATCATTGAGCCTTTGCAGGCTGTTTTTTGCCTGCTCCAATAATTCCTCGGAAAAATCAATCGGGCTTCTGTAATGCGCTGAAATGTAAAAAAGCCTCAGCGCTTTTGCATCGTATTTTTTCAGGGCATCCCTTATTGTGATAAAGTTGCCCAAAGACTTTGCCATCTTCTGGCCTTTTACATTTAGGAAGCCTGTATGCAGCCAGTACTTTACAAACGGCTTTTTTCCCGATGCTGCCTCCATCTGCGCAATCTCCGCCTCATGGTGGGGGAAAATTAAGTCGCGAGCGCCGCCATGCACATCATACTGCTTTCCGAAATATTTTTCGCTTATTGCAGTATCCTCAATATGCCATCCGGGCCTGCCATTATTAAACCAAGGGTCTTTCCAGCTTGGCTCGTCTTTTTTTGATTTTTTCCAAAGGCAAAAGTCTCCTTTATTCCTTTTATTCACGCTTTCATCAATCCTTGTTACAGCATCTTCAGCCTCTTCTGTCTTTCTTCCTGAGAGCTTCCCATACTCAGGGAATTTGCTTAAGTCGAAATAAATCCCGTCATTTTCTATGATGTATGCAAAGCCCCTATCCATTAATGTTTTGACCTGCTTTATTATTTCCTTTATATGCTCTGTTGCCCTTGCAAACTTGTTTACAGAATTAATGCTCAACGCTTCCATATCCTTAAGATATTCTTTTTCATAATTTCTTACCAGTTCCATTGGTTTTTGATTTTTCTCTTTTGCCCTTTGTATTATCTTGTCATCTATATCAGTAACATTCTGCAGGTAGAAAACATCATAGCCGCTGTATCTCAGATACTTAACAATAACATCGAACTGCACATAGGTTTTTGCATGCCCTATATGCGCAAAATCGTATGGTGTAATTCCACAACAAAAAAAGTTGACATTTTTATCTTTACGTGGTTTAAATATTTCTTTTTTCCTTGTCAGGGTATTATAGACTTTTAGGGCCATTTTTTATTAGCATTGATTAATTTTTAACATTAGGCTCACAAATACATTAACAAATAATTGCGCTTTTGATTGTGTTTTAATTTTTTATTATTTTTTTATTAAAATTTTTAAAAAATGAAAAAATAACTTTGTAAATCACTAAATTAATACACCTTTTTGTGTTTTAAGCCATTTCTGCTGTCAATGGAACTTGATATTAAAAGCGAGGGATGGGACATTCGGATCCAATCTTGGAACATTCGAACCCATGAATACGCGGGCTCAGCAATAAATTGCAGCCGCGCCCCTTAGCCACTTGGGCACCCTCGCATAAGTAAAACTACCAGAACTAGCAACAATATAAATATTTTTGCCTATTATAGCTATGTGAATCAGTTACAATAAACCGGATTTGGGCCTTGAAGATGGGCATTTTACTTCAGGCTCAAATCTTCAACTACATTTCTGTTGGCTTCCGAGTCCAGCAGCTTCTCTATGTAATCTTCATCTTTCGCATATAGTTTTTGCTTTTTCATGTTTTTTCACCTCGAGCATATTATAGATTTTAGTTATGTATTGAGTCAAAAATCGTTAGAAGCTCAGGATGACTCAACACATAATAATATGGCTAAGTGTAAATGTAAAAGTAGGTTCCACTTGCCTAGCCATATAGTGTTGTATCATTAAACTCAGTAAAAGAAGAGCTTATATTTAAATCTATCTTTTATAAATTATATAAAAATCTGTCAGGAATTATATAAAAAAGGGATTTTGCTTATAAAAAAGAGTTCTGGATTTAATGGATTATGCCTGCCGCTTAATGGCAGAATAAGATTTTTTATATTTATGGTAGCGCATTAGAAAAAAGCACGCAATTATCGAGCCAAGCATGTTAAACAGAAGGTCAAATGCATTGTTGAAATAATCGCCAACCTGCTTGGCTGCATTCAAATAGGCAACAGCGCCCAGCTCTAGGACTTCATTGAATGCCCCAAAGCCTGAAGCAATCATAATCAGTAGGATGGACAATAATATTTTATTATGCTCTAATTTTTTGTCTAAATGGGGGTATAGCAAGCTATACACAATAAATGTCGCAGTGAATGTCCCTATGAAATGCACAAAGTTGTCATATTTAAACAAGTTAGGAACAAGCCACAAGTCGTACAACCTTGTCTCATTCAGGTAAATATTCCCTCCAAAGATGTGCATAGCCCCGACAATGGTTAAGCCTGCCATGACATGGGATGACAAATGCACTTTTTTGTGGTATAATATTATAACAAAAAGCGCTATAGACATAACAATCGTGTAATATAAAAATTCGTAATTTTTGTTCAAAAGCGCCAAAACTGTAAATACAGACAGGTAACCAATGGTAAATGCCAGCATCAGTTTCAATGTAGTCTGTTCTTCCATAATCAAATTTTATGAATAAGTTATATAAATTTTGTGATTTCCTTTCCCTCACAAAAAACATTTAAATAAGCCTGGATTATACCCAAAGGGGATGGAGTTATATGGACAACAAATACTCAAGACAAATAATATTCAATAAGATAGGCAGGAAAGGCCAGGAAAAAATAAGAAAGGCTTCAATTGCAATAGTCGGCTTAGGGGCTTTAGGCACTGTTGCTGCCGAGCAATTAACAAGGGCAGGCATTGGAAAGCTGATTTTGATAGACAGGGACTTCATTGAAGAAAGCAATTTGCAGAGGCAGGCTCTTTACAATGAAGAGGATATTGGAAAATTCAAGGCTGAAACAGCTGCAAAGAAGCTGGAAAAAATAAACTCCGATGTTAAAATAGATTTTTTTGTCTCTGACTTAAACCACAAAAATATAAGCAAACTGCTTTTTGCAGACATTATCCTGGACTGCACCGACAACTTTTATACGAGATATTTAATCAACGATTACTGCAAAAAAAGCAGAATTAAATGGGTTTATTCTGCTGCAGTAAAGGGTTATGGGAATGTTATGGCAGTTTTGCCGGAAAAAGCCTGCTTCAGGTGCGTTTTCAATGAGGCAGAAAGCGATGAAACATGCGACACAGCAGGGATTATAAATACTGTATCAACTGCAATTGCAAGCATAGCTGTCACGCAGGCATTAAAGCTGATTTTAAATGAAAAAATTGAGCAGGAATTAATAAGATTTGACATTTGGGATAATGACATTACAAAAATAAAAGTAAGTAAAAATGAAAAATGCCCTGTGTGCAATGGAATTTACGAGTATTTGCAGGGGAAAAAAGAAAAAGGTATAGTAATATACTGTGGAAACAATAATTACCAGTTTTATTTGAAAAACAAAAATTTCAATGAAATTAAAAATAAATTAAAAAAAATCGGAAAGGTAAAGGAAACAGATTTTTGCTTGTTTTTTGAGGATATGGCAATTTTTAATGATGGCAGGGTTTTAATAAAGGAAAAAAGCCCTGAAAGGGCAAAATCGCTGGTTTCAAAGTACATCGGAGATTAAACCAAAAATTTTAAAAACATTATAAAAATTTGTTAAAATAATTATTAAAAACAAATAAAAGGGGGCTGATGTTGATGAAATATAGTTTTATAATTTTATCCGTTTTGTTTCTTATTGCCGCATGCACTCAGATTGAGCCTGAGGTCCCTCCTGATTTGCAGGGCGATGAGCACGGCACCGAAGTCCTTGTTGTCGAGCCTGAAGAAGCCATGAACGCAGAATGGGTCACTTACGGCGATAATTTCAAAGATTATCTTGTAAAGCCGCTTGGAGAAGGCAGATTTCCGGCAGTCATTATGATACATGAATGGTGGGGCTTAAACCAGAATATAAAGAACATGGCGCATGAGCTTGCAGGGCAGGGCTATGTTGTCTTGGCAGTTGATTTGTTTGATGGAAAAGTTGCTGAAACTCCGGAAGAGGCAAGGGGATATTCAAGCAAGGCAAGAAACAATATGGACAGGACCCTATGGCATTTGAAAAGCGCAGTCTCATTTTTAAGGGAAAGCGACTTTGTTTCAAAAGACAATATTGCTTCGATGGGATGGTGCTTTGGCGGCGGGATGTCATTGCAGCTCTCTTTAAACGAGGATTTGGCTGCGACAGTGATTTATTACGGAAACCTTGAAACCAATGAAAGCAAATTGTCAAATATAAATTGGCCTGTTTTGGGCGTGTTTGGAGAAGAGGATACTGGAATTCCTGTCTCCTCGGTGAATGAATTTGATGCTGCACTTGATGACCTTGGTGTTGAAAATGAGATTTACATTTATGAGGGTGTAGGCCATGCCTTTGCAAACCCCTCAAACCCCGGGCATGATCCCGAAAAGACAGAGGATGCATGGAAAAAAACAGTTGCATTTTTGGACAGGAATTTGAAAAAGTAGTAATCCTATCTGGTGGGAAAGATTTGTTTAACTGCACCGGTTAATTTACCAATATTTTCAGTACTGCTTAAGTTTACTCTTCCTCCTCTTTCTATTCCAAAATTTGAGCCCTTTAAAATTTTAATTCCGTATCCTTGAAGTGTTTGATACGGATCCTCAACTCCTCCATCTGCCCATAAGTAAGATGCAAAGCATCTGCTTCCGGGAACAACCCTATAAGGAATACCTTCACAAGCACTTTCCAAAGAGGATAAGTTTTTTCTAACCTTTTCCTGAGTTTCCCGCTGATATTGCTTATCATCAAGAACGTGAGTTGCAGCTAATATCGCAAGGCTTGTTAATTCTGCTGGACTTATTGTTCTGTCAAAATGCTCAGAAAATTTTTTTGGAGTGATTAAATAACCCACCCTTAATCCAGACAAGCCATAGAATTTAGAGAAGCTTCCCAAGAATATTGCATTATTATAAGATTTGGATAAGTGCGCACTGGAAGAATCAGGATGGATTGAGTCTGCTTCATCAACAATAAAAATCGTATTGGGAGAAGCTTTAACTAAATCCTCAATTTCTTTTGTTTCTTTTTGAGTGCCCATTACAGCGCTTGGGTTTGATAATATTAAAAAATCTACGATATTTTTTCTTACAAAATCAGCAATATCCCTATTTCCAATATAAAATGGAAATTCTGTATTTTTTAGCCAATGTGTATTAGCCTTCTTCCATTTAGAAAAATAAACAAAGCCTGGAAAATCTGGCTTTAATAAGCCAACATTTGTATTTTCATTAACAAAAATTCCAAAAGAATATTGAATTCCAGCAAGAGCTCCAGCAGTCAGATAAACTTGTTCTAGCGCAACATCGTGCAATTCCGCCAATTTCTTCCTTAAAGTTGTGTCTTGAGATTGCCAATGGTCTATTAGCAATGCAGGATTACTGCCTAAAGATTCTTGAAGCACTTTCATTACAATTCCCGATGTATGGCTGTTTTCACATCCTGCAACATTCACTAAATTTTCTTTTGGCTTTCCAAACTCAGTAAAATCCGTGGGCACCCATATTTTTTCAACTGAAAACGGTTCGATTGACATTTTTATTACTTGATTTAGATAACTCTCAGACTTTAATAATTTATGTTGTAAAATTTTTTCCACAATATTTAAATACTATTTAATTATTCATTGCTGATATGGAAATAGAAACTATAAAGAAAACACTGGAAGAAATTGGATTTGATGAAAAAGAAACACAAGTATATTTAGCATTGGCAAAAATAGGAGAAACAACAGCTACAAAAATATCAAAAGAAACCAATATAGAAAGAACATTGGTGTATTATATCATTGAAAAACTCATTAATAAAGGTCTAGTTAGCTTTAAATTAAAAAATAATGTGAAATACTATTCTGCTGCCAATCCTGAAAAGATTTTAGAAGAATTGAAAGAAAAAGAACTTAAGTTGAAAGGAATTTTGCCTGCGTTACAAACCTTAATGAAACAGCCCTATGAAGAGGAAGTTAAAGTTGATATTTATAAAGGAGTAGAAGGGATGAAGGCAGTTTTGAATGACATATTCAAAAGCAAAGAAAGAATTTTTCTCGTATTTGGAGAGCAGGGGCAGGCACAAAAAAATTATCCGATAATATACAAACAATACCTAAAAAGGCTTGAAAGAGAAAGAAAAAAAGAAAATGTTCTGGTAAGGGAAGATTTAAGGGGAAAAATAGAAAAATCCAAAAACTCTTTTTTTAAATATCTTCCAAAAGAATTAATAAGCCCTGTAACAGTTTTAATCTACAATAGTAAAATTCAAGTTACAATCTGGGAAAAGCCAATGTTTAACATTCTTATTACAAGCAAGAAAGTATCTGATTCCTTTAGATCTTACTTTAACCATTTTTGGGCTATAGCAAAAAAATAAAAAGCTTTTAAAACTGGCTTGTTTATCTATGGTTATGCCAAGCATCTGGGCTTACTCAATAATAAGCGTTTTGCTAGTCAGCTTTATTTCACTGATAGGCGCATTAACGCTATTATTCAAGAAAATCAATTTAAAAAATATTTTATTGTTTTTAGTCAGCTTTGCAGCAGGCGCATTGCTTGGGGACTCTTTCATACACTTGCTTCCTGAAGCTGTTGAGGAATCTGGATTCACATTAGAATTATCAATTTACTTATTATTGGGAATTTTAATTTTTTTTATATTGGAAAAGTTCATTCACTGGAGGCACTGCCACCTGCCGACAACAAATGAGCATCCCCACCCATTGGCTTTCATGAATTTAATCGGAGACGGCCTGCACAATTTCTTTGATGGCATGATAATTGCAGGCAGCTATATTGCCTCAATCCCATTAGGCATTGCAACAACCATAGCTGTTATTTTGCACGAGATTCCCCAGGAGATTGGCGATTTTGGGATTTTGCTGCATGGCGGCTTTACAAAGAAAAAAGCCCTGGCATTTAACTTCTTGTCCGCAATTTTGGCTTTAATAGGTGCTGTTTTAGTATTAATTATAGGCAATTCTGTAGAAAAATTTTCCATTTTCCTTGTGCCATTTACAGCAGGAGGCTTTATTTACATTGCAGGCTCTGACTTGATTCCAGAACTCCATAAAGAGACAAAGCCGATAATTTCATTTATGCAGCTTATTGCGTTGATTTTAGGAATTTTGGTAATGGTTGCTTTGATATTTTTGGAATGATAAAAAAGCCTGTTTAAGCCCTTATGAACGGTAATAAACTTAAATAAGCCTTTTCAGCGGAAAACAGGCGTTTTTTCAAGCATGGTTTCCAAAGTTAGCTATATATAGTTATTCTGTTAAAATACCAAAAATAAGAAAAATTTATATAAAAACAAAAGTTTCAACAACAAAAATGGGGTGTTAAAATGGAAGACAATGAGCATGCGCATCATGCAGCTAAAAACGATAAAGTTTATGTGATTAAAAAAGAGAGGGTATGGCAAGGCATAGCCGCGGTATTAGGTATTGTGATTATAGTTATGTTTTTTGGAAAGTTTGGCGGCAGCAACCAAGCAGCTCCTGCCCAGGCTCAAGTGCCGACTCAGCAACAGCCGCAGGATTCGGGCGAGCAATTAAGGCTTACAATTGATGAAGATGATGATCCTACTTTGGGCGATAAAAATGCCCCTGTCACAATAGTATCGTTTGAAGACTACCAATGCCCGTTCTGCGGAAGGGCATTCCAGCAGACTTTCCCGCTGATAAAGAAAGATTATATAGACACCGGAAAAGTAAAGTATATTTACCGCGATTTCCCATTAAGCTTCCATCCTGAAGCCGAGCCGGCAGCCGAAGCTGCAAATTGCGCAGGCGAGCAGGGCAAGTATTGGGAAATGCACGACTCAATATTCCAAAATCAGGATAGCATGGGCAATGCTGCATACAAGCAATTTGCGCAAAAAATTGGCCTGGACACAAAGAAATTTAATGAATGCCTGGACAGCAGCAAATATAAGCAGGAAATACTGGACGACTTCAACTATGGGTCTCAGGTCGGTGTTTCAGGAACCCCAACCTTTTTTATTAATGGCATAAAGCTTGTCGGAGCTCATCCTTACGAGAGCTTCAAGCAGATAATAGATACTGAATTGTCAAGCTAGGAGGTTAAAATGAAGAAAAGCGCTATTTTAGTTTTGATTTTAGTGCTGGCATTATTGGTTGTAGGATGCGCCAGAAGCAACGCGCCAACAGGCTATGCGGCATATCCGCAGCAGCAGCAAAACCCCAACCAGTACTATGGCGGAGGCTGCGGAGTTGCGCCTGCTGAAAATACAGGAACTCCAGTTGTAAGTCCGGCAGCAACAAACCTGTAAAATGCTTAGCAGGGAAGAAAGAAAAAAGCTAAGGCTGGAGAAGCTAAGGCAGCAAAGCGAGCAGTCAAGGCTTGAGTTTGAGCAGAAAAAGCACAAAGAAACTCAAGAACAGCAGGCTGCAAAAAGCAAAAAAACGAGGGTTTATATAATAATAGCAATTGTTTTTTCTATTCTTATTGTTTTTATAGGGGCTTATGCATTCATTAATGCAAAAAAACCTGGAAGCTATGATAATTTCGCGAAATGCCTGACTGAAAAGGGTGCTGTAATGTATGGCGCTTCTTTCTGCCAGTACTCCAGTGCGCAGAAAGGCATGTTCGGCAAATCTTTTAAATTCATAAACTACAAAGACTTCAGCGAAAATCCTGATGTAAGGATAACCCCGACATGGGAAATTAATGGAAGATTAGTTGAAAGAGTCCAGTCATTTGACAGGCTTTCTGAACTGACAGGATGCTCAATTAAATGAAAAGATAAAATTTTTAGTAATAAATTCTTCATGCGCCAGATTTCTTTATAATTTAGAATAAGAGAAAATTATAAATATAAGTTTACCGCGGGAATGAGAATTAGGGGTGGTTTTGACGGTTGGTGAAAAGAGGAGCCAGTTAGTTATATTTTCTATAGTTGTGTTATTAGCTGTTTCTATCTTATTAGTGTATGCTATTTCTGAAACTCAAGGAAATAATTCCAAATTGGTTATTTGGGATGAAGTAGATGTGGAAGGAGGCAATAGGACAATACTAATTCAAGAATTTGTTACATTTTCCGCTAATTTTACGGATAATTCAACTGGAGAACCGATTTCAGATGCAGCATCTTTTTGCCAAATAAGATTTAATATCGGCGGAAGCTGGACTGCTTTAGAAAACATGAGCTACAATTCTTTTAGAAAATTATACAGGTTTGAAAGACAAATTAATGCAAGCGGAAATAATAGCTGGAACGTGCTTTGCAACGGTTCTAAATCTGGTTATGATCTATTAAATGTGACTGATTACATTTTCATTGCAGAGCCTGTAAATCCTGTCGAAGTTTTTCTAAATAAACCTTTGAATCAAACAACTGATAAGGATGGTAGCTTGATTTTTAATTGCACTTCTAGAACTTACAACAAACTTGTTAATATTTCCTTATATAATAATGTAAGTGGAGCATGGCGATTAAACCAAACAACATTGGTATCAGGAACTGTTAATACTACAACCTTGACATTAAACAATATTCCAAATGGAGATTATCTATGGAGCTGCTTGGCTTATGATAATGAGTCATTTTCTGCATTTGGAATAAATAATAGCTTTAAGATTGGCGATGATTTAGAAACTCCAACAGTAAATTTAGTGGAACCAGCAGATTCAGTAACAGATTCTGATGGAGCAATAATATTTAGCTATAATGTATCAGATGTAACTTCTGCCATTGATAGATGTTCCTTAATTATTAATGGTAAAATAAATATGACTGATTCATTAGTTTTGGAATCTAAAACACAGTTTTTTGGTTTAATAGGTTTAAAAGATAACAACTACACTTGGTCTGTTAATTGCACTGATTTGTCAACAGACGCAAATGTTGGCAGCTCTGTACAAAGAAGTTTTGAAGTTAGGGATAATTCTTCCCCAGTTATATCTCTTATAGAGCCAGAAAATGGTGAAATAGATATTTTAGGAAATGTAACATTTGAGTACATGGTTAGCGATTTTAGCTATGATGTTTCTAGCTGTAGGCTGATTATTGATGACATAACAAACCAAACCAATACCACTATAACTGAACTAGAAAGGCAAAATTTTACTATTAAAAATCTTAATTATGGCAGCTATGAGTGGAGAATAAACTGCACAGATACGTCTCCAAATGCTAATGTCGGCTCTTCAAATTCATGGGAGTTAATAGTAAATAAAGAGCCTGTTGTAACTCTAAACACACCTATTTATGGCTCTGATGACAATGATGGAGATATTACATTTAACTATACAGTTCAAGATGATGGCTTGCTTAGGAATTGCACTTTGTACCATAACATTAGCGGCTCTTTTTTACCAAACCAATCAAACACTTTTGTGCAGACAAACGTTTCTTTGTATTTTACTATAAATAATGTTCCGAGTGGGGAATTTGACTGGAACGTTATTTGCTATGATGATGCACGGGTTCCAAACTCTGATTGGGGAGGGTTTTCCAATTTTATGCTTGTAGTTGATAAGTATCCTCCTACAGTTTCCACCATTCCCAACTTATTCTGGACAGAAGATGGAATTTTAACTTTGAATTTGAGCAACTATTTTTCAGATCCTAAAGGAGACGATTTAACTTATATTGAAAAACATACTGGAAATGTTACTATTATGCTTAATAATGAAAGTAATATTGCTGTTTTGGAATCGGCTAAAAACTGGTTTGGAAATGTTACTGTTGTTTTTACCACATTTGATAAACATGGGATGAATATAAGCAGCAATAATGCCACTTTTACTGTTTATGAAGGCAGTGATACCAAGCCCAGATTCATTTTAACTTCTCCTGCAAATAATACAGTTGATACTGACGGCTATATTTTCTTTTCATGCAATGCTACTGATGACTATGCTTTAACAAATATGTCTTTGTATTTTAATTTGACTGGAAATTTAACTTTGCGTGAAACTAAACCATTATCTGGATTAACAAATGGTGTTATGTTTAATGTAACTAATTTGTCAAATGGAAATTACCAGTGGGAATGTGTTGCAAAAGATAATTCTTCCCAGGAGCAATGGAGTGATGTTTTTGATGTTAATGTTAGTATTGAGGTAAACTTACTTCACCATATTGGTAGTTGGATAGTGAACAATATTAATACATCCAAATATGTTGTGTTGAGTTACAGCGAATACCTAAATAATTCCTTGACCTTAGGCCTTCTTAACATTTATGAGGCTGATGGAGATCTTTATTATTCGAAAAATATGTCCAGCGGTTCAAATTTTAATAGTAACTACCTTATAATTCATCCGCAATTAATCAATATAACACCTAATGAAATATTTGACAATAATTTTACTGTTAACAATACGGCTGGATTGAATTTTTCAATTAAATATTATCATCAAGGAAAAGAGTATGAAACGACGGATAATATTACTATAACAATACGTTCAGGAATTTGGATTTAATCAACTAAAATGACAAAAAACGTCTCGTTATTAACTGTACTACCTTTTATTAGTATAATACTTCTAATTGTACTGTGGTGTAGGTGGTACAAACTCAATATTTTACTGAGTGGGGGAATACGAACATGAAAATAAAACATAAAGATATTTTTATCGGAGGGATTATCGGAGGGATATACGCTTTAATACCCACTATAGTTCAAATTTTTCTTAAAGCTTATATCAACCAAATATGGTTAATCCCCTTTAAAATGTCTATGTTCACTATGTCTTTACTGATATCCCCACTTTTGGGATTAGCAGAGTCTGGGTTGTCATCAACTATGACAAATATTATTCTAATCACTTCAATTTTATCAAATATAATTTTATGGGTCATAATTGGGGCAGTTATTGCATATTTAATCGAAGAAAAAATGAAGATAAAAACTACATGAAACTAAACAATCATTTATTTGTAATATTTTTGATTATTTTAATTATTTTAATCTCCACAAAAGCTTTGGCCGCAGGATGGTATTATGGCAGCCTTCATCAACATACTGGATTTAGTACAGACCATGGATATGACGGAAATTCTGATACTCCTGAAGATGATTGCTTGCCAAGAATTTTGGAGGGGCATGACAACGGAAGAACTGTTTTGGACCTAGCAGTTGAAGCAGAACAGGCTAATTTAGATTTTTTGGGATTTTCAGATCATTCATATTGTATCAATGAAACAGAATTTCAAATAGTAAATCAAAACTGCAGTGCTGCAGATAATGATCCCGATTTTACTTGCTTAGTAGGTGAAGAGTTGAGTGTTTCAGATAGATTAAATGATAATGAAATAATCCTAGAACTTTCTAATACTTGTGAAGGTACTCTAGGAGAGGCACATATTGGTGCTTATGGCATTGATAATTTTATAGAGCAGACTCCGAGAAATCGCCACTGCCCCACAAACCCAACAAATCAAGGAGGTATTAACAACATCACTAATGAAAATGGAATTTCAATTATTAATCATCCTCAACCAGAAGGAAGATTTATAGATTTTGAGTCTATGTTTGAAATTGCTGGCGAAACAGGTATTGAAGTGTGGAATGGTGTTTGGAGCGAAGATAATCAGGATTCTCTAAACGCTTGGATTAATCTTTTACAAAACAATGTAAAAGTCTATGCTTATAGTGGTTCAGATTCTCATGATGAGGTCATACCATTATATGTGTATAATAGTGTTTACCTAGATGGAAGTTTGACTCAGGCGAATCTAAAATCTGCTCTTAGTAATGGCAAAGTAACAGTCTCTGGCAAAGTAACAGTCTCCAACAACGGCCTTGTCTGGATTGAAGCTAAAGGACAAAACCAAGCCGGCTATACAATGCAAGGAGGGACAGCTACTGTTTGTTCAGGTGATAAAGTTACCATTCGGCCTCATTATAGTAATGTACAAGATACATGTAATCTAGTTGTATTTAAAGGGAGAATAGATCAAGGAAGTGAAGATCCAACTGGTTTTAATTTTGGCTCTAAATCTGGCACTGGTCCAGAGCCTCCAACAGTTGTCGGAGAGGATCCTTCTGTCACTCAAAATTCGTATTACCGAGCAGAATGCATTGGTGGAAGCAATAATGAGTACCGAATTTACACAAATCCTGTCTGGGTAGAGATAAGTACGACAGATGCAGACAATGACGGCTTTTGCAGTGCTAGTGATTGCAATGATGCTGATTCAACAATACATCCAAACTCTGCTGAAACGTTATGCAGCGATGGAAAAGACAATGATTGTGATTTATTGACGGATGGAAGTGATTCAGATTGTGGAGGAAGTGTATGTTTATGCGGCAGTTATGTTGATGCTGGTTGTGGTGCTGGCAGCTGTGACTCAAACCAAATGTTGCAAACTAGAAGCTGCAACCCTTCTAGTTGCAACACAGAATCAAGATGTGTATTTGATACTTCATGTGGGAATCCATGGGAATGTAGGGATGATGAGACATTAGAGCAGTGTGAACATGATCCAACATCAATGGTTGAGTTAGAGATAACTGCCAAACAAGCACATAATATAGGCAGTTCAGCTCCCGTATTGGTATGCGGCAGAGACGACTGTGATGAGGATTTTGGTTATGCAGCAAGTTTTGATATAAATGATTGCGATAATTACCTAGACGAAACAAAGGAAAATGATATTGTAGATGTAGATTTAGAATGGTATAATAATTTTGGAGCAAGTAGTTGCAAGAATACAGATCTTTATTTTTATATAAAAAATGAGGAGAACCTTGATGACGCAGAAAATTATGAGGAGAAACTTACAGATAAATCCAATTATGAAAAAGTTGACGAAGGAGCAGGAAATTGTAAGATTGGATTTAATAATTTAGATGTAACTGAACAGTATAAGGATGAGTTATGGAGACAAAAAGATTGGTTAATGGCTTATTCCTGGTGGCCTGAACCAGCTCAAGATGAATGGTACATGCAGAATGCTGGAGATGCAACAGTAGAGATATTGTATTGTAAGCCTTGCACAGACAATGATGGAGACGGTTACGGACAAGATTGTTCGTTAGGAACCGATTGTGATGATAATGATCCTAACATATATCCTGGAAGGCCTGAGATTTGCGGTGATAGTAAAGACAACAATTGCAATAGCCAAACAGATTGTGCTGATTCTGTTTGTAATGGCCAAAGCTGTGGAACTTGCATGACCTGTTCTGGGGGAACCTGCTCAGGAACTCCATTAGATGATACTGCTTGCGGAGTAATAGAGTGTGGAGGATACTATGCTCAATCAGGCACAGAAAGCCCCACTGCAACAGAGACTTGTTACAATAAGCAAGATATAACTTCAAATAGATGTGAAGGTTTTGGAAATTGTAAAGATGCCAACACAGTTGATTGCAGCACTCAATCAAATGATCAGCCGCAATATTCTTGTAGTACATGTACCTTTATTGATTCTTCTAGCTGCACTGGAACTGCCTTAGGAAGCTGCAGTTTCTATGGTACATCTTCATTATGCAATTCTAATTATGCATGCTCTGGTTCATCTGGGGGAAATAATGCATACAATAATTTAGATTACAAAATTCCAAGTCAGGGATTTTGTGATGGCACTGGTGGTTGTGATTATGGAAGTTCTAGTCCTACTTGTGATAAAGCAGAAGGTGGCGAGGGTACATCTATATGTGTAGATAGCTATTCTGTCTGTCAAAATACATGTGCCGATAGTATAGACAATGATAATGATGGTAATTTAGATTGTGATGATAGTGATTGTAGTTCTGATACTTCCTGCAAGCCATTTTATATTAAAGATAGTTCAGGAAACAATATAGCTAGGTTCAGTACTACCGGAAAATTAGTCCTAAAAGGAATTCTAGAGCAAAACTCAAACTTCCAAAGAACATCTACTTTTGCCTTTGTGATAAGAAACAATCAAAAAGATGTTCTAATTATAGAAAACAATGGCAGCATGTATATTGACGGAACTTTAGCAGAAAACCAAGCAACAATAACTTCTGATATAAACAGAAATGATTTTAGAATTAAAAATAATGGAAATTTGGTTATTAATGTAAATGAAACTGGTTATTTATTTTTGAAAGGAACTTTAACGCAGAATGTTTAAATAGGAGTTCATATCTGAATAGCATAAAGGGGGGTTGGTTAATGTGTGTAAAAAAATAATATTTTTGTGTACTATAATATTATTTATGTTTATTAGTTTAGTTTCTAGTCAAGACCTTTCTACGGAGAAAATGAGTGGAATTGAATTCAATAATATAGATGTAGTCTATGTAATAGATGGTTATATGATTGGTCCCAGTGGATATCCAGAATATTTCATATTTGGAGCAGTAAGGCTTCACAAGCTGGGTGCTCCGGAAACGGAATGGACTGATCCAATATTTTACTTTGAATTTGGTGACGAGGCAATTCTTGCAGGCACCGCAAGATACCATTATTTCTTAGAAGAAAGAAGCAATGGAACCTTGGAACATTTACCTATATTAAGAGAGCTTTGGAGTCGTTCTGGCAGCTTTGAGTTGGATTTAGTGTTCACAAAATCTGGAGAGATAGATATCCCAAAGTCTAGTATGAGTATCGTGCCAGTTCAATATAAAACTGGAAGAAATATAACCCAATTAACTTGGACAGGAGAATACTACAAAAAAGGGAACAAAACAGAACTATTCGTTCCCATAAGGGACAATGAAGATAAAGTGATAAATCAAGACAAAGCAGGGGAACCTATCATAGAAGAGATAAGCGTGTATGTGCTTGATGTGTGCTATGAGGAAATCATTGGCAGGAACATCTATTACCTAAAGAAAAATCTAGGTAATTTAACCTATAGTAAATCTACTGGGTTATGCCCAGTTTATAAAATACAGAACATCTCCAGATCAGTTGGTCTTCCCGATGCTTACATGCTAGGTTTAATAAAAAGCGAAGCAACTCTATCACTTCCTATCCCAAAGGTCAAAGAAGGAGATGGATCTCAAAAATCACAGCTAAACGTATCATCATTTTCAAATGTCACCTTTCAGGATGAGGAATCTAAAGAAACCCAGACAAGTGATAAATCTGAATATGTTACACCTATAGTGGTTACACCTCCCACAGGCGAATCCTTACAGGTAATGCATCCTCCTTCCAATAAATCGGAATAGTAAATTAAAATGTTGATAAAAACTGTAATAATATTAATGGTTATTTTACTCATAAGTGGGTGTGTCGGACAGAGAATTGAAAAAGAGGTTACAGTAAGAAGTGTTCAAGGAAATCAAAATATAGTGATGAATCAAACGTCTGTAAATCAAAGTGAAGAATTAAAAGAGCAAATAAAAGAAGCAATTATAAGTGCTCTTGAAAAAAATAGTACTGAATAAAGTTATTGTCCGAATAAGCTTGCATAGAGAAAAAATGACCTCCTCTGACGGACTAAAGTCCGCAGTATCCCGCGTCGGGAATTTCAAGCTAAACCATGATGCTTAGCTTGGTTTAAGATGTACAAAATGGTATCGCTCAGTTGGTTATAGCCAACTGTCACGGCAGAACCGCCTCTGCTCCAAAGATGTCCTTGCGGATATCTAAGACGGGCTTTAGGGTGGTTTTTGAAGAAGCTGTATGCAGAACAGCCTTTCAAAAGCTGCATGGCTTTTTCATCAGCCATGCCTTTTGGCAATGTAACAAGTGTGTGTAAATGGTCTGGTAGAACATTAAGGATATGGATTTTGATGTTATGCCTTGAAGCTGCTTTGCGAATTGAAGCTTCGCAAAGATTTTTATATTCAAACTTGGCAAACATCTTGTAGCGGTACTTGGTTTGCCAAGTCAGATGCCAGAAGTTTATGCCAACCTTATGGTTGTAATGCTCCAATTCAATGTTTACATATTCCATTTTCGTTGCCTCCGCGCAACGAATTTTTTACAGCTCACGCTAAATGGGTTTTGTGGGTGCGTGCGCCGAGTGCGTTGCGCACCTGCTTTATGATAAAAATGGTAGAAAAAGTTTATGGAGGTAGCAAGGCAATTCATCTGCAGACTAAAGTCTGCGAGTATCCTTGCCTACGGAAATGAATAACCTTAAATTGAAAAACTGGAAAAGTGTAATTTTGATATTTGGTTTGTTGTTAGTTGTTATTTCTGAATTTGGGTGTGTGGAGAAGGTATCATCCAAAGAAGTCCCTGAAAAGACGTTACCAGAACAAGAAGAGACACCAGTACCATTAGGCGACAAACCCTCTGCTCCAATGATTGTAAATTTGTCTATGATTGGAACACCTTTACTAAATCAGCCTGTTGATTTAATTTTTACTGTAATGCCGCTTGTTGATGCTCCCGATACTGTCGTTGACATTCAGTTGCCTACAGGCTTTTCCTTAGTAAGTGGAGACTTGTCTTGGAAAGGTAATATTTCCAAAAACGAGGTTTTTCAATTAAACGCAACTGTAAAATCAGTTGAAACGGGGTATTGGACTATTGAAGCGTCTGCAAGAAGTATGAAATTTGGCTTTGGAAAAACAGATAAACTATTCACCAATATATCTGAAACAACAGCAAGTGTCAGTGAATCCCCACTACAAATTTATTCTCGCTCCAATAAGACAATGACCGCACAACTACCTCCTAATCTTATTACACCATCAGTAAATGAAACATCAGACGAAAATATTTCCACTCCATCACCCACTCAACACATAGATACAAATAAATGAGGTTGATAAAAATGAAAAAAAATGAATTAAAAAAATGGGAATGCAGGTTTTTAGTATTTGGTTTATTGTTGGTTGTTATTTTTGGAGTGGGATGTGTAGCAAAAGAAACACAAACACCAATCTCAAAAAAAAGTATAACCACACTACCAAAAGAAAAGATACCACAATCAGGTGAACAATCACCCCCCATTACGGCAGATTTGTCTATGTCCGGGGTGCCATCATTGGGTCAAGTGGTGGAGCTTACTTTCAGTTCTAAATTTGATTTCAATGCTAAAAATGTAACAATGAATATATTTTTACCTGAAGGGTTTGTTCTAGTCAACGGAAATTTAACCTTTAATGGAGAGGTATCTGCAGGTGAGAAAGTTCAAATCAAATCTTTGGTAAAAGCAACTGAAACTGGTATGGGGGTAATTCAAGCGAAGGTGATAAATTACTATCCTCTGGGGGGGGATTTTACAAATCGGGATTCTCTATACATTAATGTATCTGAAAATTCAGGGGAAGTAAGGCAACTTCCTTTTGATTACCCAGATCCTACTAAACGAAAAGAAAGAATCTTTGATTATGACATTAAACTTGAACTCACTGAAACTCCTTATTTGAACAATCCAGTTAATCTTAGAGTTACTGTAACACCCACTTCAGATAGTCCTGACTTTGTAATAGGGATGTTGCTGCCTGAGGGTATAGTTCTACCTGGAGGGAAAGTGCTACCTGAAGGTATTGTTGATGAGGTAGATCTAATAAAAAAAATAGAAGGTCCCGTGGCTAAAGGAGAAAAGGTACAGTTCGACACCACTATTAAAGTAGTCAAAGAAGGGTATTGGGAAATAAAGGTAGGTGTTGGGAAGCAGTCTTACGAACAGGCTAATTATTTGTATATAAATGCATCAGGTAGTGAAATCACCGTCAGTAGTCTTACTCCACAACAACAGCAACAAAAAAACTATGAGATACCAATTGCAACGACAATCGATCTACCCCTAAATCAGGGGAAGTAATCTGTGATGTACCTTAATGATCCGCTGGAAACCGTCTGAGGAAAATAAGCACCTCAAGATTATAAAAGAGGGACAAAAAGAATGATAAATCTAAAAAGATACTCCTTGCTCGTTTACATGCTTCTTATAAGTTTATTGATTGTGTCCCCTGTTCAAAGTGCTACGATACTATCTGAAAATTTCGAAGGGGCATTTCCAGGTAGTTGGACCGTTGGTGATAGCAATAGCAATGATGGATCTGATTATTGGGATGATACATCCTATAATGCTCATTTGGGAAGTTGGAGTGCATGGTCTGCTGATATTGGATATCAAACTGAAACAATTACGGTTTTCACAGAAGATGTTGAGGGTGCTTTTCCTGGTGACAATTGGTTAGTTGGAGATTCCAACGCAAATAGTGGCGAAGACTATTGGGATGATTTATCCTGTAAATCACATTGGGGAAGTTGGAGTGCATGGTCTGCTGATATTGGAGATCAAACTGACTGTGTAAGCTATGATAATGACATGCAAGCTTATATGGTGAGGAAGTATCTAACAGATGCAAGCGATTGGGATTCAGCTACTTTAACATATTATGCTTGGTACGAAACTGAAAGTAATTATGATTATCTCCAAGTACGAGTTACTGGAAATGGTGGGACTAATTGGTATTTGATTGGAGATAAATTAGATGGCAGCAGTGGATGGGGATATCACAGCGTGAGCATTCCATCTCAGTATTTAACCTCTCAATTCAGCATAGGATTCTACTTCTATTCAGACTATAGTAATACTTATGAAGGGGCATATGTTGATGACGTAACACTTACAGCTACTAAAACTACCGCTAACTCACAATTACATAGATATGATGATAATATGGATGCCTATATGAAGCAAACAATAGATTTAACTGATTATATTAATGCCTCCGTCGAGTTCTGGCATCTCATGCCCACAATAGAAGGAAGCCCATATGATTATGGACAATTCAAAGTGAATGGAGCTGAAGTAGAAAGGTATGACACTACAGTCACTTCCTGGACAAAAGAAACAATAGATCTAAGCAGTTATGTTGGAAGCACTGCCACAATAGAATGGAATTTCCACACCGATTCTTCTGTAAGGAATGAAGGGTGGTATATTGATGATATAGAAGTAGAAGGTGTTTTAGCAGGAGAGATAACTGTTTATGGTTACTTCTATTATTGGGATGATGATAGTGCATCTTATCAACCAGTAAAATACGCCGCGGTGGAATTGTGGGACGATGACCTGTTTCCGTTGGATGATGATCTACTCAAAACAGGTTCGACAAATTCGGCAGGATACTATTCTCTCGGTCCGGTTAGTAATTGGGAAGGTTTTCTATTTGGGAGGCAAGATATTTATGTAAAGGTTAAAGCTGAGGCTTCTGCTGTTAATGTCACAGACAGCAATAATAATCTATATGTTGCTAAAACAGATCCACCTGTTGATGATGTGCCTGATGGGTCTTATAATATGGAAAATAAGGCTGTCCCAGATGCACATGATGGTGCTTATAACATTCTCAATACAATAACTCAAGGATATCAGTATGCGGACATTTTTGATACTGCTCCATCTCAAGTAAGAGCAGAATGGCCTGATACAGATTCTGATAATTTTTCAGGATATAGTAACAACGTGGTCTATATAGAAGGCCCTAGTTCAAGCGACCCTGACGAATGGGATGAGTCTGTAATACTGCATGAATATGGTCATTTCATTACGGATAACTATGCAGACTTAAATCCTCCGAATGTGGATTATTGTCATGATCCTTGGGAACCTCCCTGCTCACATTCGTGGACATCCCATGAAGATCCTGAAACTGCTTGGATTGAAGGTTGGCCAGATTTTTTCCAATCTGCAGTTAGAGATCATTTTAATTATTCAGATTCTGATAGGTATGTTGAAACAATATGGAATGTGACTCTTGAGCTTCCTGGACTTGAGGGAAATCCTAGGGGAGATGATGTTGAAGGTGCAGTTGCATCTATTCTTTGGGATATTTATGATAATAACCAAGATAACTTTGTTAATATAGCTGGCACTGATACTCTATGGGAAGATTTTAATGAAATATGGGCTGTTTCTACTACCTATAATCCTCCCGATCCTGCTCCTAATAACCATCCGTGGAATATAACTCAGTTTTGGGATGGATGGTTTGATCCAGCTTTCAACTATAATGAGCTCCAAAAAATGAATCCAATTTTCTGGGATCGTGGTGTTGACATGAACAATGCTCCAACAGTCACAAGCTTGGACCAAACCCCAACAAGCCTTTACAGGACTCAGACCTTCAAGATCTATGCCCACTACAGTGACACTGAAACTTCTGAAAGCAGTCTGACATCTACAATAGAATATCAAAGACCTGCAAATGATGGGTGGAATAGTTGTACAGAGTACTGGGATTCAGGAAACCACAGATGGTATTGTGATATTACGACAACTATCAACGATAACCAATTGGGAACTTGGGATTCTAGGACGAAAGTTAACGATAGTATAGAAGAGTCTGGATGGACTTATAATTACAATACTGTAACAGTTTCAAATAACAATCCAGCAGTTGTTAGCTTAGATAAATCAACAACATCTCTATATAGAACCCAAAGTTTCACAATCTATTTGCATGGTTCTGATACCGAAGATGCAGAATCTGAGCTAACATCAACCATCCAGTACCAATTACCTGGAAATCCTGGATGGAATGATTGCACTGAGTATTGGGATTCTGGTAACCACAGATGGTATTGTACGGTCACAACTACAACAGCTGACTCTCAGTTGGGAACTTGGGATATAAGTGGCATGTTTACAGATACTGATGGAGGAACATCTGCCTGGACTACACAAAACGATGTTATAATAGTTTCAAATAACCAGCCTTCACTATCTGGGGTACCTGACAAAAATACAGATGAGGATACAACTCCTCCAGATAACTGGATAGATTTGTATAGTTATGCTAGTGATACAGAGGATGGGGATTCTTTTATGACATATGCAATAATTTCTGAAACTAATTCGTCGTTGATAGACTGTTCCATAGATTCAAACAGGTACGTTGATTGCGGAACTCCAGCACAAGATCAATATGGCTATTCAGATATTACGGTTCAGGTTGATGATAGTGATGGGGGTTCTAATACCGATACATTTAGGGTAACCGTAAATTCTGTGAATGATGCTCCAGTCTTGACTGGAATACCAGACAAGTCGACAGACGAGGATGTGACCCCACCTGATAACTTTATAGATTTGTACACCAATGCCAGCGATATAGAGGATACGGACGCACAGCTAACTTTCTCTATAGACTCTCAATCAAACTCTTCGTTGATTAGTTGTACTGTGGTTTCAGACAGGTATGTGGATTGTGGTACACCAGCCCAAAATCAGTACGGCTATTCTGATGTTACCGTTAAAGTTACAGATACTGGTTCATTGACTGATACAGATACCTTTAGGATGACTGTGAATCCAGTGAACGATCCTCCAAATGTAACCCTAGTAAATCCACAAAATAACAATGTAAGCACAACAGGAAACATACTCTTCAATTGCTCGGCAACTGATGACAATAATTTAGCTAATATAACCTTATACCATAATATTTCTGGAATTTGGTCATCAAATGAAACAAAAACATTAACAGGAACAGTAGATTATGAAACCTTCGCAATAAATAATATTCCTAATGGAAATTATATCTGGAACTGTTTAGCTTACGATAATGTTTCTCAAAGCGATTGGGGCAATAGTAATTTTACTGTTACTGTTAATATAACTACACTTCTCGACCAAAACAAATTCTTCATCAAAGACAATACAGGCAACAACATAGCATGGTTCGGAGATGCAGGAAATATAGTTCTTAAAGGTCCCCTAGAACAATCCTCAAACTTCCAAAGAACTTCTAATTTTGCCTTTGTAATAAGAAACAATGCAAATGATGTTTTAATAATTGAAAATAATGGCAGCATGTATATTGATGGAACTTTGCAGGAAAATCAAGCAACAATAAATTCTGACATTAACAGAAATGATTTTAGGATTAAAAATAATGGAACTCTAATGATAAATGTTAATGAAACGGGTTATGTTTTCCTAAAAGGAACTTTGACGGAAAATGGAAACCCATAAAATTAAATTTTATTTGAGGTGAAAACAAATGAAAAAAGAAAATAGAGCATATATGGAAAATAACAAAAAACAAAAGTATACAATAAATAAAACATCAAAATTCTTTTCTTTCACCTCGATATTAAAGCTAACCTTAGCGTTAGCTCTATTCTTAATGGCAGCTTTGTTTATCAATGCAGGTAATGTAATTGTAGAGAATGGCGCCTTAAATGTCTCAAACAATTTATTAGTCAACACAAACACATTATATGCCGATTCAGCTAACAACAGGGTAGGCATAGGAACAACGAGCCCAAGCAAGCTGTTAACGCTTAAATCCGATTCAGGGCAGCTGAGGATAGAAACAAGCTCTGATGCAGCTAATTACTATGCAACATTGCACTCACCATATAACTCTAACCATCCATTTAATTTGTCAGTTGCAAACGGTGGCGTCCTGGCAGAATATCTTGGCGTTTATGCTGATGGGGGCGCTAATAACCGAGTGGTGTTTCCCACAGGCAACGTAGGGATTGGGACAAGCAGCCCAACAGCAGCGCTTGATGTCAGGAGCGCAGTATCAATAGGGGCAAATGCCGCAACAACAGGCAGTTTAAGATTGCCCGCAGAAGGATATATTTATGCGAGAAATGCCGCTAATACTGCTGATATATTTATGGTTGGGCTAAGTGCTGATGATGTTTATTTGGGGCATATTAACCCTAACATTTACTTTAGAACAGCAGACGGCTCTACAAGGATGACCATTGACAGCACTGGTGATATCGGCATCGGCACAACTTCTCCTACTTCTGGAATAGAATTAGATGTTGAAGGACAGGCAGAATGCGATGGAGCAGGATGCTGGACTGTTGAAAGTGATTTATCTTTAAAAGAAAACATAATCGATATGACAAAATATGGACTCAATGAAGTTATGCAAATTAAGCCAAGAGAATACGATTATAAGGAAACAGGAAACCATAGCTTTGGGTTTATAGCACAAGAATTAAAAAATGTTGTTCCTGAGATTGTTTATGGAGAGGAAGGGAATATGAGCATTGGTTATGGTGGCTTAACACCTATTTTAGTAAAGGCAATGCAGGAACAGCAAAAGCAGATAGAGGAATTAAAAGCAAGAGTAGCTGCTTTGGAGAGCAAGTAAACAGTAAAAAGTAGAAACAAAGTATTTTAACATCTTATCCTAAAAATTCAATAAATTTAAAAACAAAAGAGGAAATTATTATTTTAAATGGCAATAAAAAAACTAAAAACCAGCTATTTCAGGCAGACCTTTTACTTGTTAAAAAACAATAAAGACAATGCATTCCTGATTTTTATCTTTGACGTATGGTTTTTTGCAGCCTTATTGCTGTTTACGAACCTTGCGGAATCTTTAGGCATAAGCTTATTCAGGCAGCCGTTGCAGTCATATTCAACAGCGCCTTTGATGGCTTTTATCCTGGCTTATTATCTGATTTTGATTGTTATTTATTCTTTCTTTAAGTTTATTGTCCTGCATTACCTGAAAAAAATGTTTGGCAGTGAAAAAATAAATTTCAAAAGGTTTGGAAGCTTTCTTTTATTGAATTTTATTATAATGCTGTCCTTATTTGGCATATTTATTGCGCTGAACGGCATACTTCTGCTTAATGTCAAAAGCCAGATAGCCCCGTATGTTTTTTTATTGATTTTAGTGCCATTTGCATTCTTTTCCTATGCAATAATAAACATTGCGCATTCCTTGTTCGTTAATTTAACAAAAATAAGGGAAATTTTGGAAAAAACAATAAAAATAGCTTTCACAAACATAAAATCCTATGGAGGAATTTATTTAAGCGGCATTATTATTTTCAGCATTTATTTTGCCGTATATTACTTGGTAGGCTCTGCATTGAGCAAAATCCAGTCTTATGCAATGTACTTTAATATTTACCTAAAGGTATTTACAATACTGACAGGCATTGTCATTTACCTGATAATATTCTTCAACAGGGCGTATTTTTATTTAATTGTAAAGGAAAAATTTTTAAAAAAATAACTGCAAAAAGGCATTATGTTTTACCACAATATTAATCCGGTTCTTCTGAGGCTGGGTCCTTTTGAAATACGCTATTACGGGCTTTTCTTTGTTTTGGGGTTTATTATTGCATATTTCATGCTTGCATACCTTGCAAATAAAAGGCGCCTTAGCCTTACAAAAGACGACATTTCAGACTTTCTGCTTTATGAAATAATCGGGGTGATATTGGGCGCCAGGATTTTTTATGTTTTCATTTACAATCTGAAATCCTACCTTGCAAACCCATTGGAAATTTTTGCCGTATGGCACGGCGGCTTGAGCTTTCACGGCGGCTTGTTGGGAGCGGTAGCTGCAGGCATAATTTTTGCAAAAAAAAGAAAAATTGATTTTTATGAATTGGCAGATATTTTTGTCATCCCGCTGGCCTTGGGCTTGGCTTTGGGCAGGCTTGGGAATTTTATAAATGGCGAGCTTTACGGCCGCATAACAAATGTGCCATGGGCTGTCCAGTTCCAGGATGCGGAAGGATTTCGCCATCCGAGCCAGATTTACGAGTCCCTGAAAAATCTTTTTATTTTTGCCGTTTTATGGAATGTTAAGGACAAGAAGCTGCCAAAAGGCTTTCTTTTCTGGCTTTTCGTCACAATGTATTCATTTTTGAGGTTCGTTGTCGAGTTTTTCAGGCAGCCTGATGAGCAGCTTGGCTTCTTTTTTGGCTGGCTTTCAATGGGGCAGATTTTAAGCATTATTATGTTTGGAATTGGGTTTTATTTTTTGCATAAGAGATATAAGGTACTTTAATTAATAAAAAAGCAAAAATAATCCCTTATGAACGATAATAAACCCAAATAAGCCTTTTCAGGCAAAACAAAGCCTTATACTTTTCTTTGTTTTTAAGATAAGGTTTATATATCAAATACATTATAAAAGTTTAATTATTAAAATTCAGTTTTAAGGAATAAAATATTAATAAGTATTGATAATTACAGCAAAATGGAATCAGAAGGAAAACACAAAGCCATGAAAGAAGAGAAAAAGGAAAATATTCTCTCAACCAGTATTGAAATTCTAAAAAGGGAAGAAAGCAAGAAAATTCTACTGATATCTATAACTGCTTTTTTGATAGTTTACAGTTTCCTGTATGGATTCTGGAAAATACCTATTATAGACTTTGGAATTAACAGGCTATCCGGCATTGGATTTTTTGATTACCTGTTTGTCATTGCTGTTTCTGCCCTTACATCCATTTTTTTATCGTTGTTCTTGTATGAGAGAAGGAGTAAGCTTGCTTCAGCATCTTCAATAGGCGGGGTTGGCGGTGGATTTGCAGGAATTGTAGGGGCAATATGCCCAGTATGCCAAAGCATAGGAATAGTTGCTTTTGGAAGCACACTGCTTAACATTCCTACTGCCTTTTTAACGCCGTATCTTGGCTTTTTAAAAGTTGCTTCTATTGGATTGCTTGGAATGGCTGTTTATTTCAAAGCCGATAGTATTCACAGCAAAAAATGCAAAAGCTGCGAGGTAAAGGTTGAGAGGCATGATAAAAATAAGGAAATGTTCTTATACAAAAACAATATAGCTTTTGGCAGCCTTGTTGTTCTGACACTTTTGCTTGTTTTTAACAATTTAATGATACCCAAGGCATTTGCGACAACTGCTTTATCTTCAGTATCTGGAGGCACAGCCAATTTGGGAAGTTTTGAATATGGCCCGAAAATAACCTTGAAGCCAATGCCTTTGGCTCAGGGCGAGCAGCCTGCAATACAAGGCTACAGATCAAAGGTAAAGCCCATTCCAACCATAAGCGAGCTTCAAATGAAGCCCTTGACAGGGAATGCTGCCCAGGATTTAGTGAATAATGTTGTGCCAAGCGGAACTCCTTGGTATGGGCAGCAAGCAGGAGTAAGCTTTGACGATCCTATAACAGCGCAAAACCTATGGGCAAAAGGCAGAGCAATACAATTAAGCCCGCAGGAAGAGCAGAGATGGGGCAGAATTGTGAATTCATTTACATGCGATTACTGCTGCGGAAGCCCGCAAAACCCGACAATAATAACAAGATGCGGCTGCGCGCATTCACTGGCAGCACAAGGCATGGCAAAGTGGTTCATTAAAAATTACGGCAGCAGCTACTCTGATGAGGAAATTTATGGGGAGATGGCAAGATGGTATGCCTTGTGGTATCCAGGTCCTACTGTCAAAAGAATCCTATTAGAGGCTCAAGTTTAAAATTTTTGAGGTGAAAAAATGGAAAGAAAAGAAATTTTGCTGATTGTGCTGATAACTGTTTTAGTCCTGACAACAGTTGTTCAGGCAGTGCAGTTGGTGTCTTTAAGCAACAATCCGGTTGTTGTAACATCTGGAGGCAGCGCAGCTCCAAGCGCGACTGGTGTAAGTTCTGGAGTTTCAACTCCCGCCAGTTTGGAAAATCTGCCTTCAATGGTTGGCGGCTGTTAATGAATTAGGGAGTGGTTGGATTGAAAAAAAACAGAGTAGAGGTATTGCTATATGTGATGCTTGCCTTAATAGGAGCAATATCCTTAATGAATATTTACATTATTCAAGGCAGGGCAGAAAAGGTTAATGAGGCAAAAGAAATAGCTAAAGAGTTTCTAAGGCCCGCCAAATTAGAAGTGACAAAAATATTGCTTTCTGACTGCGAAGAATGCTTTGACATAGAAACTGCATTGGAAAGCATAAAAAAGCAGAATGTCAATGTGACTGAAGAAAGAACTATTTACTTAAATGAGAATTATGCAAAAGAAATTATAGATAAGTATAATATTGAAAAAATTCCGACATTAATAATTTCAGGGGAAACAAACAAGACAGAGCAGCTAAAGTCTTTTTTTGGCAATATCGGAGATTTTCCAGATGAAAAAAATGTGGTTTTTACGAGCCTAAAGCCCCCATACTATGATGTTACTTTGTCTAGAGTTGTAGGAAAAGTCTCGGTAATAAATGTTGTGGATTCTTTGTGTGAGGAATGCATACCGTTAAGCCAGGTTGCAGATGCCTTGAAACAGTCAGGTGTTGCAATAACAGAAGAAAAGACCTATGAGTATTTTTCCAGTGAAGGCATAGGGCTTATTAACAGGTTTGACATCAGCAGAATTCCAGCAATATTAATATCAAACGAAGTTAATTATTATGATGTTAAAGAGCAAATTCAGCAGCTTGCTGAAGAGAAAAATGGCTTTTATGCGTTGCATGCCACATCAGCGCCTTATAGGGATTTAAAACAGGGAAAAGTTATTGGCTTGGTAAAAATAATCCTGCTTGATGACAGCTCATGCGGGGAATGCTATGATGTCAGTATAAACAAGCAGATACTTCCAAGGTTCGGGGTTTTTGTAAATGAAGAAGAGGCTTATGATGTTTCTTCAAATGAGGTCAGGGAATTAATTGCGAAGTACAATATAGAAAAAGTTCCTGCGCTTCTATTGTCGCCAGAGGTTTCGGAGTATCCTGCTTTTGTCCAGGTATGGCAAAGCGTTGGCACTATTGAGGGTGATGGCTGGTATGTCATGAGAAAGCCTGAAAGTTTGGGAACTTACAAAGACTTGGCATCAGGGGAAATTGTACAAGTGCAATAAACTTATATCATTAAAATGGTTGGGATGAAGGGGAAAAATCTGGCAACAATCTTGGTTTTTATTGCGTTTTTGATTGCAGGCATTGCTTACATAACGCTTACTAAAAAAAACAATATCCCAGAATATGAAACACCATCGCCTGAAAAGGTAGTTGAGCAGTATTTTACTGCATGGAGCAATAAGAATTATCCGGATATGTACGCTGCAATTTCAGACGGCTTTAAGAAAATAGAGCCTACAGCAAAGGATTTGGGGGCATTCAAAGAATATGCAGAATCGCAGGGCATTGATAATGCAAGAATATTGTCAATAAAAGAAAGTTCAAATGATGGCAATACAGCGGCGGTTGATTATAGCGTAGAGTTTTCCTTTGCAAACGGGGCAAAAAGCAAATTTGACGGAACATTCACATTAAAATACAGGCAAGGGGATGTAATTCCAGGATGGAAATTGATACATCCATACGGAGAGAATATTGATACAACTTGAAAAATGGCTAATGCAGAGAAAATATTAACAGGTTTTATAGTATTAACTATTATTGTAGCTCTTTTTTCACTATTTTATGTTTCAAAATCATTGTTTTTTCCATCGCAAATTAATCCAAATTCAAATACAATATCGGGCATGGGATCGAGAATGAGTGCAATGTCGCTCACGCCATTTGACACCCAATTAGCAAAGGAGTTTATGGACAAAAATAATGACGGGCAATGCGACAGCTGCGGAATGCCAGTAGATATGTGCATTAGTTCTGGGCAGCTTCAATGCAACATGGATTCAAAGTCAACTATTGGCATTTTAGGCTCGCAGCACCTTCATGCCGACTTGAAAATATATATATTGGGGAATGTATTGGATGAAAATGTGTTAGGGCCGCTGGCTATGGATATGTCAAAAATGGACAGCCGGATAACCAGCAGCTTTATTCACTTTGATAAAGGAGCCTCATTCCCGGAAAAAGAAGGCGATGTCATCCATATGCATGCAACAGGAGTCCCATTATGGGTATTCTTCAAGAGCATTGGAATAAAATTTAACAAAGAATGTTTTGTTTTAGATAATAAAGAAAGTTATTGCAATGACAGGAATAATAATTTGAAATTTTTTGTTAACGGAATTGAAAATCCTGAATATGAAGAATATGTATTTAATGATAATGACAAGATTTTGGTAAGTTATGGGGATGAGGGCGAGAAAGAAATAAAGCAGCAAATTAGCTCAATAACTGATTTTTCAAAAAATCATTAGAATGGATAAGGCAAAAAAGTTTATAGTAGAGAAGGCAACATCTTTCTCAAGCTCCCTGTCAGGGGCATTAAGCTTCCTGGGAGGCTATCAGGTATGCCATAATGTCTGCCTAGGCATAATTGCATTGCTTTCATTTATAGGCATTACAATAGTTGGAATGCCTTTGCTTTTTTTGCAGAAAGTTGCAATCCCATTCTGGACAGCTGCTGTTTTGCTATTTGCAATTACATTAATTTTTTATTTTAAAAAGAAGTGCATTTCAAAAAATTTATTAATGCTGAATTCCGGAATCATAATAGCAGGTGTTCCTTTCAAAGCATTGCAAAGCTATTTGGCAATATTTTGGATAATTGGAGGAACCTTGTTTGTTTTGAGCCTGCTCTTTTATATCAAAGGAAAATTTCAAAAAAATAAAATAAAAATAAAATGATTAAATTCATTATGAGAAAGATAATTTTAGCGACATTTTTAGCAGCTATTATATTTATTTTTGGCTGCACAAAAAGCCCGGAAATATTAGACGGCTCTGGAAAATTTGATGATAATGTAAGAGTTATTAATATCAAAGCATCCAGATTCAATTTCGAGCCAAATACCATAATCGTAAACAAAGGTGAAGTGGTAAGGTTGATAATAAAAAGCCAGGATGTTGCTCATGGCTTTGCACTGCCGGATTTCAACATCAACGAGCAGGTGCCGGCAGGAAAGCAGGTAACAATAGAGTTTACCGCAAGCAAGCAGGGAACTTTCCCGTTTTTATGCACTGTTTACTGCGGGGAAGGCCACAGCTCCATGAAAGGGGATTTAACAGTAAAATAACCTCAAAAGCATATAAGTATAAACAACATTAAAATTGATTTTAGCCCATGGAAAAAATAAAGGATTTTTTTATCAAAAACAAGGATTATTCAATATTTATAGTAAGGATGAGCCTTGCTTTGGTCTTATTGTGGTTTGGAATCAGCCAGCTCATTAACCCGGAATCTTTTTTAGGGTACATTCCGCAATGGATGTATGAGCATCCGCAGCAAATGATGCACGAGCATCCATTGCAGCTTATGCATAACATTCCAAAGCCTTCAGTGCACGTGGTTTTAACATTTAACGGGATTGCTGATACTCTTCTTGGATTGTTATTGCTGATGGGGTTTTATACAAGATTAACTGCCTTTATTGCGGCTTTGCATTTGCTTTCAATTGCATTTTCGCTTGGCTACAACGACATTGCAATAAGAGACTTTGGATTAAGCTTAATGGCCCTTTCAGTGGTATTTTCGGGGGCAGGCATTTTAAGTTTAGATAATAAATCAAAAAATAAATGAAATCAATAAGATTTTTATAAAGGATTGAATTACCTTAAAACTATGGACAATAAAAAAATTGGCTATCTAGTTGTTTTTATAGGCATAATATTTATTGTGATCTTATCTATTCTGAAAATCCAGCTTAACCAGATGAACGACCAGTTGATGAATCTGGGCAGCGGCAATTGCGTGCTGGAGAGCGGAAAATGCATCCATGAGAGGAGCTTTCTGCCTTTCGGCATTGGTATTGCGGCAATAGCGCTTACATTAAGCCTTGGGGCTTATTTGGTATTATTTTCCAGAACAGCCAAGTCTTTTGAAAACGTTCAAGAAAATATCCTCAAAAACATTAAGGCTGCAAAAACAGAGGAATCAAAAGAAGAAAGGTTCAAAATTCTATTAACAGGGCTGGACGAAGATGAAAAGAAAGTCATACAGGCAGTTAAGGAGCAGGACGGCATTTCACAGTCAACATTGATGTACAGGGTTGATTTGTCCAAAACCAAATTATCAATAGTGTTATCGCAGCTTGAGAAAAAAGGGCTTATCGCAAAAGTTAAAAAAGGGAAAATAAACAATATTTTCATGAAAAAAGCACTATAAATGCTTATTTTTGAATTCTGAACAATTGTAAACAATAAAAAGGCTTGATTAAATACCAAAACTCTTATTTTATTAATAGTTTTAGAAGTTAATTATATATCCCAACTGAATTATAAAAATAAAAAATGAAGATGAAGGAAAAAAATCTTGACAGGGCAATCATTTTGCTTATGGCTGTATTGACGGTTATTTTAGCTTACAACCAGATGCAAATAAATGCTGTATTAAAAATAAGCCCAACTGGCTTTGCAGTTGCTACTAATAACGGGGCAGCAACCAATAATGTACAAACACTCGGAGCAAGTGTAGTTCCAACTGGAATTCCGAAAATTTACGGCCAGGAATTAAAAGTAAGCTACGATGACATAAGCCCGATTGACCAGCAAAAAGCTGACACAACAATAAGAAGGCTTGGCTATCTTGATGATGCAACACAATTAAACGAAGATCAGATGAAGAGGTATATTGGCATAGCGTCAAAAATAAGCTGCGAGTACTGCTGCGGCGCAGAGTCAATAATTTTTTCGAATGGACAGGCGGCATGCGGTTGCGCCCATAGCTATGCAATGAGGGGCGTTGCAAAATACATTATAAGAAACCATCCGAATGAGTTTAGCGATGATGAAATTTTAGAGGAGCTTGGAAAATGGAAAACCTTGTTTTTTCCCGGGCAGATACAGGCAAAAGCCCAGATTCTAAGCCAGCAGGGAGTTGAGTTAAATTATATTAATTTAGCATCAAACAAATACAGGGGAATTGAGCAGGGTCTATCTGCAGGAGGAATGGTGGGAGGCTGTTAAAATGAACATAAAAAACAGGGTTATAGTGATCTTTCTTGGTGCTGTGCTTATAGTGTCTGTTGTGCAGGCTTTCCAATTGAATGGGCTAAAAAATAGGCTGTCAACGACTGGCGCAGTAGCCGCTACAGGAACAGACCAGATTGATACCGCGGGTTGGACCGAGAATGAAATAATGAACTATGATATGCATGGCATAATCCCAGCAAGGTTTGGTAAAGGCGGTTCAGCCAGCGCATCTATGGTTGGAGGCTGTTAAAATGAACATGAAAATTTTGATAGTTTTTTTATTGGCAATTCTGGTGATAATCAGCTTTGTGCAAAGCGCCCAGATTAACAATATAAAGAAAAGCTTTAGTGGGGATAGCAGCGCTGTTGTCGCGCAATCTAACCCCAGTGCCATAAATACCTACAACCAGCCTGCCGCAAATGTTCCTCAGATGGTTGGGGGATGCTGATATGGCGGGTAAAAGATTATACTTTTTTATAATTTTAATCCTAAGTTTAGCCTTGATAACAGCAGGCTGCTCAAAAGGAAATTCAAATGCAATAACGGGAAACTCTGTTGCAGCAGATTCTGTCACGATACTCAAAGATTCCTCATGCGGATGCTGCGATGTTTATGTAAGCTATATGGTGAAAAAAGGGTTTAATGCTGATACAAAAACCACAAATATGGAATCAGTAAAAGAAAAATACGGAATTCCGTATTCAATGCGAAGCTGCCATACAACAGTTATTGGGGATTATTTTGTAGAAGGCCATGTTCCCATTGAGGCTGTTGAAAAATTAATGCTTGAAAAGCCCGATATCAAGGGGATTGCATTGCCCGGCATGCCATCAGGAAGCCCGGGAATGCCCGGGTCAAAACAGGGGCCTTTTATTGTTTACGCAATAAACAAAGACGGCTCCACATCTGAATTTATGAGGATATAGGGGCTGGGAGTACATTAAAATGGGAAAGAAAAAACTGCTTTCTTTTGCTCTGTTTCCCTTATTGCTGAAAACGGCATATGCGCATTGCCCATTATGCACAATAGGCGCTGCAGCGGCAGCAGGAACTGCATCATATTTCGGGTTAAATAAAGCAATAATTGGGATTTTTATAGGCGCATTTGCAGTTTCCATTGGATGGTATTCCTCAAAATTGATAAAAAGAAAATTTATTCCGTTGCAAAAATCTGCAATAATACTGTTTTCATTTTTTGCAACAGTAATCCCTTTAATGCCAATGGTGGAAAGCCAGTATCCCTTGGGAATTTTTCTTTTCGGGGAGTATGGAACATTGCTCAATAGAACTTATTTGATTAATTTGTTTTTGCTGGGCAGCATTTTCGGAGGTATTATAACATCACTAACTCCATGGCTAAGTGAAAAAATAACGCACTTAAGGCATGGAAAATTTGTTCCTTTCCAGGGAATTTTGCTTACATTCTTATTATTGATTATTTCAAGCCTGATAGCAGAGGTTATAATCTAAAATGGAAAATGAAGTAAAGCAATGGATGGAGAAAATCCAGGAAATAAAGAACGGCAATGTTGATCTGTCAAGGGACGAGGATTTAAGCATTGCATTGATGAACCTTATAAGCCTTGAGGAGCATTTTTTCTTTACTGCCGTAAAGACAGAAGACCAGAAATACCTCAATATGCTTCATTCCGTAAGGGAAACAAGGAAAGAATTGATGAAAAAAATTGTAAAAAACCCTGAAGGCGAGGAATGGTGCATAAGCAAGCATCTCCTTGCAGCAAGCATGCGCCTTATTGAAGTAGGGACAAAAGAGTTTTCAAAAGGAGATAAAGAGGAAGCAAACAAATTCTTTACACAGGCGTTTAACCTTTATTCATTGTTTTTTGCAATAAACCTCAAGATGATTAAGCCGGAAAAATTAATTGCTGATGAAAATTTCAGCAAGGAGAAAACATATTTTTCAAAATTGTCGGATTTAATGAAAAAAATCATTGATTGCTGCAAGGAATGGTAAGAGTTTAAATCATTTGTTGTTTATGTTTGGGAAGTAAATCTTTAAATATGTGCTTCGCACAAAAGATACAGGGGTATTGTTAAAAAGGAAGAAAATGAAAAATTTGTTGATAATCTTGATTTTATTGCCTACATTGGTTTATGGCTGCGCTTCTGACGAAAAAATAACAGGCTATAAGGACATTACAAGCGAGGAACTCAACAATTTAATGAATGAACAAGATATTTTTCTGGTTGATGTCCATATCCCCGAGCAAAAACACATAAAAGGCACAGATGCGTTTATTCCGTATAATGAGATAGAGCAGAACACTGGCAGGTTGCCAAAGGATAAAAACGCAAAAATAGCATTATACTGCCGCTCGGGCAGCATGAGCAAAACTGCTGCTGAAACCCTTGCAAAGCTCGGCTACAAGAATGTCTACAACCATCTTGGCGGCACAATAGACTGGGCAAATAAAGGATTCGGGTTTGAGTAGGAATTTACTCAAGACTGACAGCATACTTTGTAATTTCCACATTGCAGCTTTTGTATTTCTCACACCATACTTCGCATTTCTGCGCTAATTCTTTAGTTTTATACACAAATCCGCATATTTCGCACTGAAAATATTTTTTGTTGTTTTTTTCTATTGTTTTTACCATTTTAATTATGGTGCCTTTTATAGGAGCTTGCGCAGTGCATGCAGCAGAATTTCAATGCTTTTCCTTTGACTTTCTCTGTGTGGCCACCTTCAAATACCTTGCAGTTGCAGTGAGCGCATGCAGTTAATCTAGGCTCTATAGCAATGTCAATCAAATCTCCAAACCTGTTAAACATGTTTTTTGCAAATTTCCTGCCTTCATTTGTCAGAGCATAGGTTTTTTTCTCCCTTTTCCCAGTTTTTTTAATTTTTATCAGCTTATTTTTTATCAATGTATCCAGAAAAGGGTAGACATTGCTCGCGCTTATGTTTCTTCCCAATTTGTCCTCAAGCTCCTTCATTAATTCGTAGCCATGCTTCGGGCCGGAAGCCAGGAGGTACAAGGTGCAGAATTTCACCATATTGTTTACTTTCACCTTTGGCATAACTACAATTAATTCAATTGGATATAAATATCTTTCTTTTTTTGACATATCCAAATCGGATATAAATCAAAAAGTTTAAATATAAGATGGTATTACAAAGCACCAAAGTAGGACATATTAACTTGAGGTGATTAATTTGAAAAAAAATTATTTTTTGTATGTTTTGATTGCTTTATTTAGTATCGGGATTGTTTTTGCCGATATGGAGGAATTTGAAGAGGCAAAGCAGATTATTGACGCCAAGACCCCATGCTCAGAATTAAGCGAAAGCCAGCTTGAGGCTATGGGCGATTATTATATGGAGCAGATGCACCCCGGGGAAGCGCATGAGGTTATGGACGAGATGATGGGCGGCGAGGGCTCTGAAAGCTTGAAACAAATGCACATTGCAATGGCAAAAAGAATATATTGCAATGACATAAGCGGAATGGCGCAGTATGGGATGATGGGAATGATGATGGGGCAAGGAATGATGGGTTATGGAAAAAACTATGGAGGTGGAATGATGGGATACGGCATGATGGGAAATTACGGCTCTGGAATGATGGGAGGCTACGGCTACTGGGGATTTTTTAATTTTCTATACCTGGTTTTAGTCATTGGGCTCATTATCCTGGTCTACTTGTGGATTATAAAGCTATGGAGAAGCTTGCCCAAGAAAAAGCAGGAAAAATGAAGGCAACAAAAAATGACGTATGATGCAAAAGCACACTGGGAAAGCATTTATCAAACAAAAAAGCCTAATGAAGTAAGCTGGTATCAGGAAAAACCCAAAACGTCGCTTAATTTGATAGCTGAAACCGGTTTGGATAAAGATAGTAGGATTATTGACATTGGCGCTGGAGATTCAAATCTTGTAGATAATCTTCTTAATATTGGTTTTAGAAATATAACTATTTTAGATGTATCATCTGCGGCGTTGGAAAAAGCAAAGAAAAGGCTAGGGAATAGAGCAAACGCTGTTAAATGGGTGGTATCTGATTTAAGGGAATTTGAAACAAGCGACAGATATGGCCTCTGGCATGACAGGGCGGTGCTTCATTTCTTAACAAGAGAAGAGGACATTAATAAATATGCAGAAGTTGTAAGGCGATCCTTAAAACCAAATGGTTGCTTAATTCTTTCAACATTTTCAGAGAATGGGCCAAAAAAATGCAGTGGGCTGGATATAAATCAATACTCTGAAGATTCTATGAAAAAACTGTTCAGTGATTTTGAGCATATAAAAAGCTTTGAAGAGGAGCATACAACTCCTTGGGGAGTTAGTCAAATTTTCATATATAGCGTATTCAAAGGAAAGGGGGTTTAAAAATCAAAATAAACAATGTAGATTTAGGAAGGGCAGCCGCATTTGTTGAAGAGGCCAAAAAGGACAAAAGCAAAGCGCTGAAAATTAAAAGAATCGAAGGAACTTGGAACCTAAAAGATGGAAAAGTCCAGTTTACTTCGACCTTAGAGCATGCGCAGGGCTCCACAGTTGTTGAAGCAGATGGACCTGTTTTTATGGGAGGCTCTGGAATTAAGCCGGATCCGGTGCAGTACTGCCTGTTTGGCCTGGCAGCCTGCTATGCGCAGACATTTGCCTCTATAGCTGCGGAAAAAGGCATTAAGCTTAAGCAGTTGAATGTTGCCGCTGAAAACAAGGTGAACTTAAGCAAGGCTTTAGGATTAAGCAACGAGCCAATTGTCGAAAAAGCTATCTTAGAAGTAAAAGCCTCAGGAGAAAAGGGGGAGAACTTGGATGAAATCAAAAAACTGGCAGGACAAAGATGCCCTGGGGTTTATTGCCTGACTAATGCTATAAAGCTGGAAATAAAGTAATTTGGAGGTTGGTAAAATGGGAAAAGGAAAAACAAAAGGCTGCTGCTGAATTTTTATTTTTTTATGTACTTTATTTTTTAATTGAATAAAAAATTATTAATTTTGGAATGCATGGCAAAAAACCTGAAGGAAAAAATAATAGGGGCAACAGGGAGCTTATCAGGAGCTGCAAGCATCCTGGGCTCGTGGCAGGTCTGCCATAATATCTGCTTAGGGCTCATAGCATTGCTTGGAGTTATAGGAATAACAGTTGTCGGAATGCCTTTGCTCTTTTTTACAAAGATAGCAGTTCCGATGTGGACTATTGCAGTCATTTTGCTTTTTGTTACAATTTTAATTTACACAAGGAAAAAATGCATTTCTAAGAATTTAATTATATTGAATTCTGGCCTCCTTGTAGCAGGAATCCCTTTCCAGCCATTGCAGAAATTTTCAGTTTTTTTCTGGACTATAGGGGGAATTCTGGCATTAGCAGGAATTTCATTTTTTATTAAGGAAAAAATAGAGAAAAAAAGGTGCGAGCATGAAAAATAAAAGAGCCATTATTATTCTACTTGTTATTTTTTTATTTTTAATGATTAATGGGTGCACCAGCCCGGAATTGCAGAAAAACAGCCAAAATGCAATTGAAAACAAGAAATTAAACACTGTTGCTACGGGCAGCACTCAAATGAATGATGTTTTGATTGAATTAACACCTGCTGGCATGAAAGACGGGAAATTTGTAGTTAATCTTGTAGCCAACACCCATTCAGTAGACCTTGGCCGGTTTGATTTGATGCAGCTAACAACTTTGGAGTATAATGAAAATCAGATTAAGCCTTCATCAGCGCCGGCACTAAGCGGCCATCACACCTCAGGAGAATTAATATTTAATATCGGTAAATTGCCGGAAAATTTCAAAATAATTATAAATGGTATTCCCAATATTGAGGAAAGGGTATTTGAATGGGCTTGAAAACGAGGTGGAAAAAATGAAAAGGCTGAATGGCAAGGTTGCAGTTGTGACAGGCTCAAATCGCGGAATTGGAAAAGGCATTGCAATCGCATTTGCGAATGAAGGATGCAAGGTTGTTGTTAATTCGCATGTGCATGGCAAAGATGCAGACGAGGTTGTCAGGGAAATAAAAAATCTCGGCAGCGACGCAATATTTGTGAAGGCCGATGTCTCAAAGGAAAAAGACATGAAAAATTTAATAAAAAAAGCTGTTGAAAAATTCGGAAAGCTGGACATAATGGCGAATAATGCAGGAATCCTTGTTTTTGGCACTGTGGAGCAATTGACAGAAAAAGAATGGGATAGGCAGATGGCAGTCAACCTCAAAGGCGTGTTTTTCGGCACAAAGTATGCAGTCCAGCAAATGAAAAAGCAGGGAAACGGGGGAAGGATAATTAACATATCCTCAATTGCCGGTTTGGTTGGCTTTCCTGGAATAAGCGCTTACTGCGCATCTAAGGGAGGCGTGACTGAATTCACAAGGGAAGCTGCTTTAGACCATGCAAAAGACGGCATAACAGTTAATGCAATCAATCCCGGAGTTATTGTAACCGACATGACAAAAGGCATGCTTGGGGATAAAAAAACAAATAAATCGCTTATGGAGAATACGCCTGTCGGGAGGTTTGGGCAGCCTGAAGACATAGGGAATGCCGCTGTTTTTCTGGCCATGGATGAATCAAGCTTCATAACAGGCCACAACTTAGTTGTTGATGGCGGATGGACAGCAAGATAGAAGATGCAAATAAACAAAGAGTGGCATAAAAACCATAAAATGCCAAAAAATGCAACAACAGAGGAAAGGATTAAATGGCACATTGAGCATGCAAAAAAATGCTCATGCATGCCCATGCCTTCGAAGCTTTTGGCTGAGATTAAAAAAATCAGAAAGCACCAATAAAAAATTTTAAATCATAAAATAAACAATAATTAAATGAAAAAAACAAATAAAATAGCACTTTATTTTTTATTAATTTTTATTATAGTTGTAACAGGCTGCGCGAAAAAAGAAAAGTTTGGCCCTTTAAACTCTGCGCATCAGCATGCTGACTTCAAAGTATATATCTTGGGAAATGCCCTTGACTTTTCAAGGCCGCAATACATGGTAAAGCATGATTTAACGCATGTAGAGAACAATGACGGCGATGTCCTGCATACGCATGCAACCGGCATTGCACTAGGATTTTTTTTGAAAACTTTGAACTTTGAAATTGACAATGAATGCATTAAGGTTGACGCTGGAAACAAATACTGCAGCCTTGGAAGCGCTACATTAAAAGTTTACCTCAATCCCCAAGGCGGAAATTGGGAGCAGTTATACAGCCCTGCTGATTACGTCATAAATGATTTGGACAAAATACTGGTAACTTACGGAGCTGAAAGCGAAGAAGAAATAAGAAAGCAGCAGGAATCTGTAACAGATAAGGCTAAGGACTATTGAGATAGACTGATGTTTTTTGCAAAGCAGGAGGGCGAAAAAATGAAGCAAAATTTGGGCAAAACGGACAGGGTTTTGAGGTTTGCACTGGCATTTTGGTGGCTGGGGCCATGGAAGCTGCAATACAGCATTGAATGGGTAAACTGGGCGATTTTTGTTGTTGGCTGGATTGCATTGGTCGAGAGCTTTTTCGGCTGGTGCTGGCTGCACAATTTGCTTGGCATAAACAATAAAAGCCAATAAACAGGAGATTGCAAAGAATAAATGGCAAGAGACCCAGTCTGCAGAATGGAAGTTGATGAAAAAAAGGCAAAGTTCAAGCTAGTTAGAAAAGGGAAAGAATACTATTTCTGCTCAAAAAACTGCTATGATAAGTTTTTAAGTCAAAGGAAGGTAACAATATCTAAAAAACCATTAAAAGACGAATCAATAAAATCCACGAAAATCGAAGATTTTCGGGACGCCGAAAATCCAAAGGATTTTCCAGCGAATTTAATAATAAAAAAAGAATCTGACGGACAAACAAAAAAGATAATTTTGCCCATAAAGGGAATGCATTGCGCTTCTTGCGCAATGACAATTGAAAAATCCCTGAAAAGAATTGCTGGAGTAAAAGATGCAAATGTAAACTTTGCCTCTGAAAAAGCCGCTGTTGAGTTTGATGCCGGAAAAGCGAATGAAAATGATTTGGAAAAGGCAGTTGAGGATGTCGGCTATAATGTCATTAAAACCGGCGGCAGAACAGGAATGATTACTTTGCGCGTCCGCGGCATGTCATCCCAGCACTGCGCTGGCGTGGTTGAAAGCAGCCTGAGAAAACTGGATGGAATAAAAAACATTGATGTGAGCTTTGCGATTGAAAGGGCGATAATTGACTTTGATCCTGAAAAAGTCTCAATTGAAAAAATAAAAAAAATAATAGTTGACGCAGGCTACGAGCCTGAAGAATTTAAAGAGGATATTGACAGGGAAAAGGAAGCCAGGCAGCAGGAAATAAAGGCATTAAAGTGGAAATTTTTTATTTCTCTGGTTTTGGGATTGCCCCTGCTTTATTTTGTAATGGCGCCTCAGATTGGACTGGAGATTCCTAGATACATCGGGCAAAATCTCGTTATTATACAATTTTTATTAACCACACCAATAATGGTTGTAGGATATGAATTCTTCTTGAGGGGCTTCAGGAGCCTGATAAAAAACAGGACTGCAAACATGGATACTTTAATTGCGCTTGGCACAGGGGCTGCATATGCCTATAGCCTTGTGATTTCGATGCTGATCTGGTTTTTTGGGAAGGGTTACGGCGCTCATGACCTGTATTATGAAATTGCAGGCCTGCTTATTATGTTCATTTTATTGGGAAAACTGCTTGAGGCGATTGCAAAAGGAAAAACATCCGAAGCAATAAGAAAGCTTCTTGGGTTGCAGGCAAAAACCGCTGTTGTTATAAGAAACGGCAGGGAGCAAAAAATTAATGTTGATGATGTCGTGGTTAATGACATAATTATTGTCAAGCCTGGCGAAAAAATACCTGTTGACGGAGTTATTGTTGACGGCCACAGCTCTGTTGATGAAAGCATGGTTACCGGTGAAAGCATCCCTGTTGAAAAAGCAAAAGGTGACAAGGTTATAGGAGCAACTATAAATAAAACTGGAAGCTTCAAGTTCAAGGCAACAAAGGTGGGAAAAGATACTGTTCTGGCGCATATTGTAAGGATGGTTGAGGAAGCCCAGGGAAGCAAGGCTCCCATACAGAGATTAGCAGATTTGATTTCAGCTTATTTCGTGCCGATTGTTGCTGTTATAGGCGTAATTGCATTTTTAGCATGGTATTCTCTGGGCTTTGGCTTTGTTTTTGCCTTAACAGTGTTTATTGCTGTTCTGATTATAGCATGCCCCTGCGCATTAGGCCTTGCAACACCGACAGCCATAATGGTAGGCACCGGCTTAGGAGCTAAAAACGGCATTTTGTTCAAGAATGCTGAAAGCCTGCAGCTGGCTAAAAGCATACAGACAATTATTTTTGACAAGACTGGAACATTAACAAAAGGAAAGCCAGAAGTTACTGACATAATTTCAATTAAAAATGGAAAGGGAAAAGATGTCTTGAAATTTGCGGCAATTGCAGAAAAAAGGTCGGAGCATCCTCTGGCAGAAGCAATTGTGAACAAGGCAAAAGATCTGAGAATAAAAATTGACGAGCCAAAAAAATTCAATTCGATAACAGGAAAAGGCGTTGAGGCATTTTATAAAAATAATAAGATTTTATTGGGAAATAGAAAATTAATTGGGAAAAATAAAATTAATATTGAAAATTTAGAAAATAAAATAAGAATTTTGGAGGAAGAGGGAAAAACAGTAATGATTGTAGCTTTAAATAAAAAGATTATAGGCATGATTGCAGTGGCTGACACTTTAAAGGAATACTCAAAGGAAGCGGTAAGGCAATTGCATAAAATGGGCAAGGAAATTGCAATGATAACCGGCGATAATGAAAGGACTGCGAATGCAATAGCAAGGCAGCTTGGAATTGACAGGGTTCTGGCAGAAGTTCTGCCGCAGGAGAAGGCAAATGAAATCAAAAAACTGCAGGCAGAAAAGAAAAAGGTTGCAATGGTAGGCGATGGAATAAATGACGCGCCTGCTTTGGCCCAGGCAGATTTGGGCATTGCAATAGGCTCCGGGACTGACATCGCAATTGAAACTGGAGACATAGTCTTGATTAAAAATGACCTAAGGGATGTTGTCACAGCTATTGACTTAAGCCGCTATACCTTGAAAAAAATAAAGCAAAACCTGTTCTGGGCGTTTATTTACAATATAATTGGCATCCCGGTTGCCGCAGGGGTTTTGTATCCTTTTAAAAAGCACAATATTTTTATATCAAAGTAAATAATTCACGGTAAAAGGGGGGATTATGGAAAACAAGAAGCTTGGATTTCTTTTAACTGGATTTGCAGTAGTCATTGCTTTCATTTTATTCAGCTATATGGGCAGGCTGAATGTGCAGGGCAGTGAATTGGGCTGCTACCAAAACAAGGAAGGCTGCCAGAGAGTTGGCTCTTTGCTCAACATGTCCCATATTGCAATTGGCCTTATTTCCTTTATTTTTGCACTGGGCTTTTATTTATTGTTCTTTAACAAAGGCGAAGAAGCAATCCTGAAAAGGCTGGAAGAGGAAAAAAACACCAAGCTTGAGCTTAATAAGTTTGAGCTCATGCTGAAAATGCTTGATGACAATGAAAAAAAGATCATTAATGCAATAAAAGAGCAGGATGGCATAACCCAGACAACATTGCGCTTTAGGACAGACCTTTCAAAGGCAAAAGTAAGCCAGATTCTTACTGGTTTTGAGAAAAAGAATTTAGTCAGGAGAA
>JAGVXV010000042.1 GCA_018303625.1 Candidatus Woesearchaeota archaeon | reverse complement strand
GCCAATCCGGTTATATTTGTTATATTCACCAAGGTTATGTTTTCAGGCAATATTGTTATGTTCAAATCGCCCTCGACAAATCCAGGGTCATCAGGGGTTATTGTTAATTCATATTCCTCTCCTGCAACCAAATCCTTGACTTTTTCCCAGCTTCCAAAGCATACTTCAGTATCATAATCCCACTGTTTGCATTTGAACAATGAATTTCCCTCGGCAGTTGCAGTCAATACAGCATTGTCAAAGTCCAAGGCAGAAGCATCTATTGCATACTGCTTTTTGATTTCAACATTCTCTATGGACATTTCCCTGCTTACGTTGTCAATGCCAATTGTTCCTGTTAAAGGCGCTGTCAGGTTTGCATTGTAGATAATTAATTTTTCAATGACATTCTGCTCCGGAATAATCTCAATGTCATAATAATCAGGCTCGACGGAATTTCCGGTAACATTAACCAAAACCCCGTTTTTGTAAATATTATAAGCGCCTGAAACCATGCCTTCGCTATCTCCTATCTCCAGGCTGACTAAAACCTCGCTTATTGTCTCTGCTATTGTATAAATCAATTTATCCAATTCCAAAACCGCATTGTCAATTTCAAAAATTAGATTGTAGGAAGTTTGGTTGAAATTCTCCAGCAGGCATGTATCAATGCAGACATTCTTGAAATCAATGTACTGCAGATAATAATTGGCATTTAATTTCGCCGCATCCGAATAATAAATCTCTGCAAAAGGCTCGGCAGCAGCTAAGTCATAATCAACATAAAGCGCCTGCGCGGAAACAACATTGTTAAAGGAAGCCCCATAAGTTCCGTAAGCAGAATAGAAAGGCTCATTCCATTGCGGCCTTGTTGCAAGCAGATCAACAAACTGGCAGCATTTTTGGCTGCCATAGCATACAAAAGTGCTTTCAGCATTTTCAACAGAATAAGTTTCCCAGCGGGTGCATAAATTCTCCTGGTTAGCATCCCAATTAAAGCCGGTATTTTCAACAGTCAAGTCTATAATTCCGGAAATGCTTTCAGTCCCGTCATTTTCAGCATCATAATTTGCTCCGGAGCCATATTCCAGACTAATTGTTATTTTTCTTTCCGGAACAATTAATTTAACTTCTTTCTTAGTCTGCTTATCCCCGTCAGATGCGGTAAGCTCAATTGAAGCATTGAAATTATGCCCGTCAGCTTTTAACGTAATTAAATTAAGGGTTATTTCAACGGCAATATTTTCAGGTTGCGAAGCGGTATAAGCAATTGTATCATTATTTTTGTCAGAGAAAAATTCGTTTAAGTCAATAGTTGTTTCTCCGGCGACAACAAACTCATTGATATCCTCTAATTTCCATACAGGCGGAACATTAGGTTCTGGTTTTGCAGGTTTTTCTTTTTCAGTTTCGTTTATTATTGTTTCATTAGCAGTTGTTTCTTGAGCTGTAGTTTCGGTTACTGTTGTAATATTTTCACTTATTGTTTCATTGCTCGCATTTTCTGCTGTTGCAAAGCCTGTTATTGTGGCTCCTGTAGCTTTTTCCTTATTTAAATTAATTAATGTTATTGTTGCAAGTAATGAGATTATTGCGATTAGGTAAATCAGTGCATATCCCATTGATCTTGGCTTATCCTGCATGTTTCCTCTTTTTTATTGCCCTTTGGTAAACAGTCCAAATGGTCCTGTCATCTCTATTCAAAAGCAATGCAATTTTATGGTAAGAAAGGCCGAAAGTGTCTTTTAGGTAAGAAACAACATTCTCAAGGACGGAAATATTCCTGTCCTGCAGGATTGTAACTGGAATATAATAAGGAGAAATCTCCTCAATAACGAATTTTTCTGCTAACTTCTTTTTTGCGTTTCTGTAAGTTACTGCCAAGGCAATCTCATTCCTGTTGGTTAAAGCGCCAATCTGCCTGAATGAAAGGAGCAGGTTTTCGCGCAGATACTTTACAATAGTCTCCAAGCTGCTTAAATACTCATTCTTGAAAACAGAAATAGGGACTTTAACCTCTTCCTTAACCTCAACCTTTAATGACTTATTTACAAGCTCAATAATCTCCTGAGAACTAAGCCCTGATTCTTTCAGATACCCTAAAGTATCTAAAAGCTTCTTTTCAATTTCAGGATTATTTTTATTTTCAACTGCCATTTAATTAAAAACAATATTTTTTTCAAATAGTGCTGCACCAAAAGGAGCATCAAGAGCAAAAAATCCTAAAGCGCCAATGCCCGTTATTTTTTCAAGCGAAATATCAGAATTATTCATACATGAATTTTTGAACTCGCCATTTAAACCAAAAGATTTAAATATTTGCACGTTTTCTAATATTTCCACGTAATCACGTAATATTATTAAACTGGAGGTGCTAAAAATGCCGACAATAACAATTTCATTGCCAAAAGAATTGAAGGAAAGGTTGGACAAGCGTAAGGATATAAACTGGCCTGAGGTATTTAGAAGGGCATTTGAAAAGAAAGTTAAGTATTTGGAGGAATTTGAAACCCTCAAAGCTTCGGGAGTTTTGGAGTCCAAAAAATTCGAAGAATTTTTTAGGAAATTCAAAGAGCAAAGAGGTGAATTATAGATGGTAAGCGTGTCGTTTACAATAACAGATGATTTAAAAGCCAAGATGGAGAAATTCTCGTGGATTAATTGGAGCGATGTTGCAAGAGAAGATGCAATTAAGCGGGAGAAGCTGCATGAGGGCTTTGAAGAATTTAATAGAATTGTGTCTAAATCCACAAAGGTGTCACCAAAAAAATAATGTTTTCAAAATCTGTTGAGTTATGTTCTCCAGAAGCTTTATTTAATGAAGCTGAGGAGCACAAGTTCAGAATTAAGATTCTTTCTGGGCTTTCTTCAGCTGAACTGGAGATGCTATTAGTCCAACTAAAGGATGCAATCAGGATTTTTCCAATGCCCGAATATGAAAAATTCTTGAATGAAGCTAATAGCCTGATTTCAGATCCAGATGATACAGAATACTTAGCTTTATCTCTTGCACTAAATAAATGCCCTATCTGGTCAAACGACCCGCACCTTAAGAAGCAAACATTAGTCAAGGTATTTACAACAAAAGAATTAGCTGAATTCTTGAAATCAAAAAATCTATTTTGATGTTTGCCAATATTAATTTTTAGAGCCGCAACTCCTATCAGCTCAATGGCCTCTTCAGAGCTAAAGCCAGACTCCTTAAGGTTAGTATTTAAAACTTTCTATTTATTTACCCTTTACATTTGTTTTTTTATTTGTAAAGGGTAAAATTTAAATATAAGCTTTACTTTCCCATTTTTATGGTTTACATATACAAAAAGGTTATTCATGGAAAACCGTACTATTATCTAAGAATATCGAGGAGAGTAAAAGGCAAAATAATAGTCAAAGACATAGCTTATTTGGGGAATAATGCTTTAGAATTAGAGGAAAAACTAAAAAAACTGCCTTCATACAATAGCGAAATTAGGGAAGCATACAGGAACATAAAAAAATTTATCCAGGGGGAATATTACCTAAAAAAAGCCAGAGAGCTCGAATTAAAGGACAATCCTTATCTAAATAAAAATTTTCTTGAGGAAATAGAGGCAATAAGGCTTCATTTTAACGGGCATTTTTTAAGGCAAGACAAGAAAATAATAGACGAGGCTTATAAGAATTTTTTGATTGATTTTGCCTTTAACACTGCTTCTTTGGAAGGAAATACAATAACCTTGGCTGAGGCAAGTAAACTTTTAAGGGAAAACCTTACGCCAAAGAACAGGACTTTAAGGGAGATTTATGATTTGCAAAACACTGAAAAAGTGTTTTTTGGCATTATAAGCCCAAATAGGGAAATAGGCCATGATTTTATAGCCTGGATTCATGACAAGCTGATGGAAAATATTGATAACAGGAAAGGCTACAGGCAGCATGATATAAGGGTTTTTAAATCGAATTTCGAGGTAACACCCTTTCCTTATATTAAAGCCGATATTGAAATTTTGCTGAAATGGCATAAAGAGCATGAGCACAGGCTTCATCCTTTAGTTCTGGCAGGGATTTTTCATCAGAAATTTGAGAAAATTCATCCGTTTTCAGATGGCAATGGGAGGACTGGAAGAATGATAGTTTCCTATATGCTTATGAAGAAAAATTATCCTCCTTTAATTATTAAGAAATCAAAGCGAGCATCTTATTTAGACACGTTGGCTTTGGGAAATGAGGCAGATCTTAACAGTGTAGAGCCTAAGTACTATAAAGATCTAATTGAGTATCTTGCTGAAGAGTTAATAAGTACTTATTGGAGTAACTTTAATGTATAGTTTACCCTTTACATTCGTTTTTGAATTTGTAAAGGGTAAAATTTTATTTAACAAAATTAAGGCAATATATAGCCCTAAAGCGACAAAATCACTTAAACCTATCTCTAGGCTGCCAGACTAAAATGAGCATGGTATTTTCAACAAATTTTAGGAAATATAATTGCCATATTGAAAATAATTCAAGCCAAAATAAGTCTGGAAAAATAACTTTCTGCCATTCAAATGGCAAACAGCATTAACTAAAAACCATGCCATCATTTAACACAAAACTATTTCAAAAAAAATCCGGAACATTCATTTTTGACAATAAAACATAATTAATTGCCAAGAGCCATGCCCAACACCAAAAAATTTATATACTAATCATTCAAATAAACATTCAAATAATTATTCAAATAAATAAAGAGTAATAAGGCTGCTAAATAGTTAGCGTATTCTACTATCTATTACTATTATTAATCTTAATCAACCTTTTTCTGCAAGAAATCAAAAATAGAGGATTCAGAAAACTTTTCCGCAAATTCAAGGACATTTTGTTTCTAAAGACTTAAACTTATTTTCATTATTGAAAATAAATAAGAATAAAAATTTAAAGAAAAGTGCTGCCATTCAAATAAGATGTTAAGAATTGTGCATCAAAGCCATTGAGCTGCTCTTTAGCTTGCAGAATCGCAAGGGGGTGGGGAATATCACGAATTGGTAAAGAGAAACAATAAACCTATTCCCCCTAATTATTTTTTAATGTGATTTTTAATGCAAACTAGAGCTTTACCCTAAAAAATCAAAAAATTTATATACTAATCATTCAAATAAACATTCAAACGATTAATTGAATGGTTCAAAATGACTATTAACATACCCAAAGACATGCTGCCTAAAGAGGCTTTCAAGATACTGCCAGCGAAGGAGAAAGAGGAATACTTAAGCAACTTATTAAAGCAAATTCTGGATCTTAACTCAGATGGTATTACAATATCCCAGATAAAAGAGGCAACTGGCCTTACCTATTCCACCATATGGCATCATCTTGAGATACTGAGCTGCACAGCCCAGGCAAGAAAAATCTCCAGAGGCAATCTGGATGTTTACTACTCTCCTGGAAGGGAAGAGCATTTGAATGAGTTCCAGAAAGGCAAAGCCAAGTATTTAATTAGCAGAGTAAAGCATAATGAAGGAAATTTTGTCTGCATACACGAAAAAACGGAAAACAGATCAGGAAACCATACTGTCTGCAGCGGCATAGCAATCCCGGTTGAATTAATAGACAGTTTTATTGAAACTCTTAGGAAAGCTAAAGAGCCAGCCAAACAATCATCAATACAACCATCATGATAATCATTCGACTGGCAAAATATTGCTCATTATAGCAAATGACTTTAATAATCGTAAGTTTAAAGCATCTCAAAAGTCATTTGCTCAAAAGTCATTTGCTTATTAGGAAAAGATATTAAGTATCTTAAGCAATCATACGAAAATTAATGTCTTTTCCTATAATTTGCGATAATCATCATCAAAGGACTGCATTAAAACAGCCATTAAGGCAATCTGCATGATAGCCATTCAAATAGAGGTGCTTTATGGAAAAAATTAACCTGCCTGAAAATATGCTGGAGAGAGAGAAGTATAATATGCTGTCTTCCCAGCAAAAAGGAGAGTATATAACCAACTTGCTGAAAGAGATTCTTAAGCTTAATCCTACTGGCATAACAGTATCTAATGTCAAAAAAAACACTTATTTGAGCCATTCTGTTGTTTGGCACCATTTGGAGATTTTGGCAGCAAGAGGCGAATGCCTGAGGATTGAAAGAGGGGACACGGATGTTTATAACCATAATAATATCATCAATACTCTGAAGGAACTTGACTTTTTGGATAATGCACATAATCTGCAATTCCAATACAATTTTGATCTTATAGAGAAGAAAGCAGGAGCGATTCCCATTTTACGAGGGCGGGAATAATAATACCTTACGAGTTAGTCGATAAAATTTTGGACACTCCCCAAAAAATAAAAGAAGCTCATTTGAATGGTGGCAAATAAATTATGCTCTAGTTTTCTCAAGCTTTTTTGCAAAGCCCCTGAATAAAATAGCGATATACAAAAAGACGCTTAAGCTAATTACTTGAAATAAGTGCGCTGCCGCCTCTACAGACTTTTCAAGCTCGCTGCCTTCCCCTTTGACGGTCAAAAATTGCAGTATTTCAAAGCCGTCTACAATCAAAAATGTCAGAAAATTAAGCCCCAGGAAAACAGTTAACAGTGTAAACATTTTTTTTCCTTCTCCTGAAGCGAAATTGTGTATATGCAGCAAAAAAATGATAAATACTGTTGGAGATAAAAGCAGCACTATCCAGTCAAGCACAAATTCAATCAAATGGGCCATATCAATCAACTTGGAAAACTTATTTATATACTTTTTGCAAATAGCCTATTATTTTTTGGCTACTCCAAGCATTCTTTCAATCCTTTCCTTTTCTTTTTCATAGGATTCTTTTGAAATAAACCCTGCTTTATGAGCCATCCCCAAAGCCTTCAGCTCTTTTTCCAGCTTCTCAACCCTTTCCAGAGGTGTTTTTCTCTTCAGCTCTTCAATCTCTTTTTTCCTTTTTAATTCCCTGAATATCGGGATGCCAAGCGTAAAGGCAACAAACAAGGCAAATACGACGGCAAGGGCTGTGATATAGAGCCTTAATTCCGGCGGGTAAACTCTCTCAAAACTTCCCATAACTTCAAACTGATCAGAGCTTGTTCCAATTAGCCCGTCAGGAGTTTTCACTTCGACAAAAGCTGCGTAGCTTCCCAGCTTCAGGTCAGATGGTATCACAAGCCCCCTGACAAATTTCGCCTGCGTCTCAACATTTATGATTTCTTCCTCAGCAGCTATAGCATTCCCAGCAGTATCCTTGATTGAGTACTTTACACTGACATCAGCGCTTCCGAATCCCCTCAAATTAAACAGCGTAATCTGTATAAGCAGCTCATCGCCCTGAAATATTTTTTTGTAGTTGGGCAGCACCTGGATGTTGACATCAAACAGCTGCTTTGTGCTGTCAAATATCAGCACTTTTTCATCGCCCTTTTCAATGTAAACCTTTGCAGTCCCGTTCCTGCTTATCGCTCCTGTGGCTTTTATTGATTTCAAGTCACCAGGATTATTCAAATTCCATGCAACTTTTTTGCTTTCATTTACGACTAAATTCAAGTCATCAGTATAGGTGGTTTCCTTGCTTATAACGGCAAAGCCTGTGATAGAGGGCTTTTTAAGGATAACAATGCTCAAAGTAATCAGTATTACAGCAGCTAAAACAATAGCAAGGTCTTTTTTGATCGGAACTTTGTTCCAAGCAAACAAGTGATTTGCTTATTAGGAAATAACCTTACACTCATTTCAAACATCCGAAAATTAAGGTTATTTCCTATAATTTTGAAACGACTTAATAAAATTTATTATTTTACGCTTTGGCACCATTAAGATAAGCCGCCAAAAGCTTCGTCAGTTTTCTTTAAATTTTTTATTTTACTTAGTTATTGATAATTTTATTGAATGAAAATTGTCCCTTAATTTTTGTTACAGGCGCTTTGCCTCAGCCAAACAATTGGCGCTTATCTTATCTTAACGTTGCCTTACCCTTTATTGTCAAATATTAAGTACCTTTCTCCGTCTTTCTCTATATAAACCCTTGCAGTCCCGTTGCCTTTAACCCTTCCAGTGGCCTTAATTGATTTAATATCCCCGATTTTGTCGATAGTCCAGGTGTAATTGCCGCTTTCGTTTACCACAAGATTCAAATTATCTTCATAAGTTTTCTCCCGGCTTACAGTAACATAGCCGGTAATTTCAGGCTTTGAAATAAACAAAATGCTTATTATAAGCAAAGACACCAATATAGGCAGGGCATACCTTATAGGCTTATTCCCGCTTAATCTTATTGTTTTACTGAATAAATTATTTATGGGTTTTTTTATTATTGCTGCTTTTTCTTTAAGCTTAAATTGCTTTGTCGCTTTTTCCCCGAATAATTTCTTAACATCTTCCCTTACCTTTTCCTCCTCAGCATGGATTATTGGCTTCTCCTCTAGCCTCTTAAACAGCTCCTCAACCCTGATTTTAGGCCTTTCGGCTTCTTTCCTTACTTCCGGTTTCTTTACTTTAATTGCCGCCTTTTCCTCAATTTTGAGCCCTGTTTTTTCTTCCTTAATCCACTTCTCTTTTTCATCAACTTCGGCCTTGATTTCCTTTTTCTTCTCCAATAATTCAGTTAGATTGACATCTTCCCTTATCTTTTCAAATTCCTGCTGCCAGATTTCCTTCTTTAAGCTCGCTAATTTATACTCGTATTTCGAGATATTGCTGGCATAAAACTCAGTCCAGCCGTCCAGAATGGAAATCTCCTCTTCCAATTCTATATCATTCAATAGATAGCTTAATTTGGAATTCTGCTGGTTTACTGCCTCATTGCGTATGCTGATCAGGGCATTTTTATCATTATTCAGCCTGCTTATTTTTTCATGTAATTCAATCAGCTTTCTCTTCCAAATTTCAATATTTTCCTTCTCGTTCATTTTTTCTTTGCCCTGTTGTAGGCTGTCCACATGTTTCTTTCATCCCTGTTCAGCAGGGCAGCAATCTCGCTATAGCGCAGATTGAAATTGTCCTTCAAATAGCTGACAATAGCCCCGAGAACGCTCAATTTTCTTTCAGCAAGAATGGAAACAGGAATGAAGAATTTTGATTCCTTTACGATTAATTTTTCTTTTTTCTTTTTTATCGCGTTATTGTAAGTTGCCCATATTGTTCGGTTATCCCTATTCAGCAATGAGGCAATTTTATTAAAGCCCACATCCAGCTCTTCCTTCAGGTATTTGCAGATAATTTCCAAAGCGCTTAGCTTATCATTTTCAAATACAGAAATTGGAAGCAAAATCTCCTTTGAAACCGGTTTTTCCTCAACCAGGCTTAAAATCTCATTAGGCGCAATTTTGTATTTTTCCTTTATTTCGTCAAGAGCTAATTTTAGAATTTGAAATGATTTGTCTTCTTTAATATTTTCAGGAGTATTAATTTTATTGCCGCTTTCTGTCGTTTTACTATAATTTTTACTCATTTTTAGGTTATTTTACTTATTATATATGTAATAATATTTAAATATTTCTATTTTCTAAGAAATAATACTTAAAATAAATGTATTTTATTCATTAAAATTCCAGAAAAAGTATTTATAATATATATCATGTAAGTTAAAATTATTATTATATAGGTATTTTAGAATAAAGATATTATTATGTCTGCCAAATTACTGCTTATTCTCCAGTTTCTCAGTATACCTGCATTTTGGATAATTGCTGCAGCCAAGAAAGCTGCCATAAATGGATTTCCTCAAAACAATCTTGCCTTCTTTGCATTGGGGGCAGGATTTTTCCACAACCCCTTGTGCAATGTCTTTGGCCAGTTTTCCGGCTTCGCCTTCGGCATACTTTGATTTGCATTTTGTGTTTATGCAGAACTCCATGGGCCTTTTGCCCTTTTTTATGGCTAAGACCATAGGGAAATTGCAGGTTCCGCAGATTTTGTTTGCAGGCTTTATAAGGGCATTTGATGGCAGCGAAACTGTTGTTTTGCATTTGGGATACTTGTTGCATGCCGCAAAACTCCCGAATTTGCCTTTCCTTATCTGCAAATCGCCTTCATTGCAGGCAGGGCATTTGCCCAAAGTAGTTAAGGCATCCCTTGTTTCAATGTTTGCCTCCAGAAGCTCTTTGCCAATTTCCTTTTCATGCTTTTTGAAATCAGTTATAATATCAGTTATTGCGCTTTTTGCTTCGTCCAGGACTTCAGCAGGCTTTCTTTTTTCTTCCCTTATGCCCTCCATCTCCTCCTCAAAATGCCTTGTAAGCTCTTCATCAACTATTTTAGGCGCGTATTTTTGCAGCGTCTCAACAGTTTTTATGCCAAGCTCTGTAGCTTCTATAGCCCTTCCGGTGACATAGCCTCTTTGGAATAAGGTATCAACAATATCGCTTCTTGTCGCTTTTGTGCCTAAACCCCTTTTTTCCAGTTCCTTGATTATGGATGCCGGAGTGTACCTTTTTGGCGGCTGTGTTTCTTTTTCATGCAGATCAATTCTCTTTATTTTGACTTCGTCATTTTTATTTGCTTTTGGCAGCTCCTCTTCTTCCAGGTTGACATAAGGCTCATAGAAAATATGCCACCCTTTGATTGCAGTCCTCGTGCCTTTGGCAATGAAAATCTCGTTTTTGCAGCTTATGTTCATGATGGCTGTTTCTCTCACGGCATTTTCCGCAAAAGTTGCCATGAACCTTTTTACAATCAAGTCGTAAATTTCCTGCTCGTTTTTATTCAGGTTTTTTGGCATAATCCCTGTGGGAAAAATTGCAGGGTGCGCAGGGTCTGTTTTTACCCCGTTATTGGGCTTCAGGTGGCTTTTGGCCAGCAGCTTTTTAGTCAATTCAGAATAAGCTTTTTGCTGCGAAAGCTCAGATAAAATCTTCTTGAAGCCGATTTTTTCAGGCAGCTGCTGCGACGAAGTTCTCGGATAGGAAATGAGGCCGGATGTGTAAAGCTCCTGCGTTATACTAAGAGTCTCTTTCGGGCTTGCTTTATGGCACCTGTAAGCCTCAATCTGCAATGTGGTTAAGTCAAAAGGCACTGGAGGCATCTGATTAAACTCCTTTTTCTCGACCTTGTCGATTACTGCCTTTTTCTCATCCTTTACCTTATTGAAAATATCTTCTGCATTTTTCCTTTCCCAGAACTTGTCTTCCTTGTGCCACGCGTCTATATTGCCGTTATTTACAGCGCCTTGCAGCTCAATTTGCCAGAATGGCACCGGCTTGAATGCCTTAATCTCCTTTTCCTTGTCCACAATTATCTTCAAGGCTGGCCCCTGAACCCTGCCGGTTGACATTATTTTGAAGCTGCCGGCTGTTTTGATTGATGATGTTAAAGCTCTTGAATAGTTAATCCCGTTGTAATAGTCCAGAAAATGCCTTGTTTCGCCTGCGTTTGCCTGCCCCCAGTCCAGGTGCTGCATCTTGTTTTCATAGGCCTCGATTAAATCCGGCTTTGTCAGTGTGGAGAATTTCATTCTGTATGCGTCTTTCTGCCTGCACGCATGCCTTATTATATTCAGGCCAATAACCTCGCCTTCAACATCATAATCTGTGGCAACAGTAAAGGAATTGGCGTCTTTGCACAGTTTTTTTATCGCATTAAGGTATTTTTTTGAAAAATCGCTTTTCCTGCTGATTTCAGAAGAAGGCTTCCACTCTATTTCAAAAACGGGAAAAGTCCATCCTTTCTTGTTCTTCTCCGCCAACCCATATAGATGGCCGACAGCGCACCCGACAACAATATCTTTCCCATTGCGTGTTATTTTATAGTAAGGAACCCCGTTTATGCTTTCCTTAATCGGCTTTCCCTCAGCCAAAGATTCAGCTATTCTTTTGGCGGCATTCGGCTTTTCGGTTATTATCAGTTCATACATGATTTTTTTCGTAAAAGCCTGCAAAATTTAAAAATGTTTGGAAATTAGAAAAATTTAAATAACAATGCCGCATATCAGAGTCTTCCTAAACCAGCCAAAATAGCATGGAAAATGGCGTATAATAATAGGTGTGGAAAATCCTCATAGGGCATAAAAATCCGGGTCAAAATACTTTGAGTGGCTGCAATGGCAAATATCCTGAGATGTGCAATGTGTGATTACGAGCTTGGCACTGAAGATGGCTTTTGCCCGTATTGCGGTGAGGAGATTAAAAAACCGATGGCGGGGGGTGAAAACTGATGCGCTACTTGGGTTTGGGTGATGATGACGGCGAAGAAGAAGATGAGTGGTAGTGGGCATTAATTATATTTTTAATATTATAGTATCCTGCCCCCTTTCTAAAATTAAGCCTAAAAGTTTTTATTGATAAAGCTTTTATCCAAAATAATGTTTATTAAAGATCAAGGTAGGATTTAAAATGGCGCAGGCAATTGACACATTTACGGGCGGAGTCCCAACCCAGAATTTTTTGCTGTTCCTGTTTGTAATAATATTCACTTTCATATTTGGTAGCTTATTAAGCCTGCTTGTCCTGAAATACCTGAAGGAAAGAGTCAAGCCTGCTGTTTCCAAAACAATATCAAAAATTGTTATGTACGGCATCTATGCCTTGGGCTTGTATCTGGCATTTGTGAAAATAATAAACTGGAATGCTCGGGCGTCATTGGCTGCTTTGGGCATTTTGGGCGTAGCCTGGCTTTTGCCTGCGGTCCCGCTTCTGCAGAACATCATGGCCGGCTTTGTCCTGTCTTTGGAAAGGCCGTTTAAGGAGGAGGATATTGTCGAATTTAATGGCGTTTTATGCAAGGTCAGGAATGTTATGCTTAGGAAAACAAGCCTGAGGGCTGTTGACGGCAGGATAATAATTGTGCCTAACCTCACTTTCATTACCACAACGCCGATAATAAACTACAGCAAAGGCGAGTTCATAAGGGTGTCATTGAGCATAAGCATAACCGCGGATTCGGACAAGGAAAAGGCTGCTGAAATAATAAAAAAGATTTGTACCGACAGCCCAAGCATACTGCCTAACATTCCCGAAAAGAAATTGAGCAAAGTCACAAAGCTTCTTTCAATACCTGCGAATTTCTTCACAATCCCAAAGAATATCAAAAATTTAAATCCGAGAGTAATGATAAAAGATGTAACCAAGGACAAAATAAGCCTCGAAGTATGGTTTTGGATATGGGATGTGCTGATGAAAGAAAGGATTGTTTCTTCATTCTACAAGAAGCTTGCGGATGAATTCAAAAAAGAGGATATAAAGTTTGGGTAATAAATTTTGATTTTTATTTGTTTTTATTTTTTATAAAAATAAGGGGGAATAGGTTTACTAAGCAAAATGCAACTTCGTTGCATTAACGCCTCCCCACTAATGGCACAACCAAGTGAGTATCCCACCCAGGAGTGAAGTGCTGGTTTATTTACAGATGTTCCCCCACCCCCTTGCAATGCTTTTGGCGAAAGACCAATGAAACCTAATATGACTTGACTTTGCCTCAGCTTTAATAAAAGGCGGCTATCTTATCTTAATGGTATCAACATCAGCAGAACAAGAATGCCCTTTTTTCCTTCAAATGGTCGTAAGGCAGATGTTTCGGCCATAGCTGGACTTTGACCTTTGCAAGGTATGTTTTTTCCTGGTAAAAGCCTTCCTTTTCCCACAATTCCTGGTATCTTGTGTTTTTAGTCTGCAGCTTGGCTTCTATTTTATACTCCTCATGTTTTTTTAGCTTGGCATCATTTTCATAAAACACTTCGGCATTTTCCGCATTTTCATGGAAATTAAGGAATTTATACTGCTTTGCCTCTTCAGCATCATCAGCCCATGTTTTTGCCTTGTTTATATCTGCATTAATGCCTCCGGCGGCATCCAAACTTATTGTTGAAAGCGCGTTTTCTTTTGCTTTTTCATTTTTTTCAGCTTTGGGCTTTACCTGCAGCTCAAATTTATAAGATTCAGAAATCCTGATCAGCTCTATAATATACTTGTTAATGTCGATTTTAATGCTTTTAATTTTATGCGTGGAATCATCATCACTTACTATTGCAGCCAATGTAGCATCTTTTTGCTCCATTTTTTTCTTTAAAAAGCGGTTTTTAAAATACTTATGCAATTCGGCAATTTATGCTTATTGCAATAAAAAAGCGGCAAAAATTGCCTATAAACCGAAAATCTTTTAAATTGCGCAAGCCTGCCAGTTTTTATGTATTTTCTGAAGTCAAAACAGGATCAGAATTCAATCGATCTGGCAAAGAAAGTGATAAATTTCTTCAAAAGGGCCAGGATTGGCTTTTGCCTTGATGTAAGCCTGGATCTGCCGGGAAAAAAAAGCGATATCAAAAGCACAGAGCCTGATGCAGTAATCGCTATTGGCGACGATAATCTTATCCTGAATGCTTTCCGCGAGCTTGGGGAAAAAGAAACGCCAATGCTGGGAATTGCCTCTGTGCAGAGCTTTCTCGCGCAGTGCAATGCCCTGAACTTTGAATACTGCCTTGAGCTTTTGGAAAAGGGAAAATACGCAGTTTTCAAGCGCTCGAGGATTGTTGCGAAGTTTGACAGCAAAACAACGCCCATAGCCTTGAATGATATAGGCCTGTTTTCAGCAAAAAGCGCCTCTTTGTTAAGATATACTCTTAACCTGAATAATGAAAAGTTCATGACAGACACGGCTGACGGCATTGTAGTGGCAACCCCGACTGGCAGCACAGGCTACAGCTTCTCTGCCGGCGGCCCGGTAATCCTTGACGAGCCCAGCATATTTTCTATAACCCCCATCTCCTCGCTTGAAAAGCACGCGCCGATCATCATATCAGACGCAACTAAAATAAGAATAACAGACCTGCAGGCGCATTCGCCCGTAATCATAATTGACGGCGCTGTCAGAATACCCCTGAAGCATGACGCTTTGACAATAGAAAAGTCAAAATATTGCGCGAATTTTGTGCAGTTTTCAAAAGAATACACCATAGAAAGCAGGCTGAAAAAAAGATCTGTTGCCATGAATATAGGCAAGATAAAGAACCTGCCGCCCAGCGCGAAATTAATATGCAAGACAATCGCTTATGAAGGCTCTATGACCCAGAAGGAGATAATAACCAATACCTTTTTGCCTGAAAGGACAGTAAGGCACGCGCTGGAGCTTTTGATTAGGAAAAACTTAATAATAAGGCAGCCATACTTAAATGACGCAAGGCAGGCTGTTTACAGCATTTGAAGCCAGATAAAAAAGTCTCAATAAGTTTAAGAATTATAAAAAATTATTTTTCAATGATTAAAATGGCAATAAAATGAAAAACAATATAATAAAAAATAAATAAAAATCTTTTGAAAAATAATTTGCCTCAATGGACAAAGAAATAATAAAAAAAATAAAGGAAAAGATAACTGGCAATATTGCGCAATATAGCGATTCCTACCCTAAATTCTCAAATCCTTCTTACAGGCCTTTCAGGATATCTGAAAATAACTTCCATCATTTCGCTGAAAATGATTCTGGTAGGAAAATGGCCTTTGTTGACGGAGGTAATATGGAAATTGTAAGCAGCCCGAACCTGTCATTGAGCCTGATAAGGGTGTATTATTGCGTATACAGGAACAATGCCAGGATTGAATCGAGGCGGCAGGAATTTTATGCCATGGCCTATGCCGATAATATGGATGATGAGATATCCTATAAAACTGAAATTTTCTCAAATAATGCTATAGTCCCGGATAAAAATGACTTAATTTTTAATTCCTTTGATTCAACAATAAAAACTGGCAGCCAAAGGGCTGAAATCTCTAAAATCGGGGAGATTACAAGGCGGTTTACGGAGCTGAGCGTTGCAGCAGGCATAATTAACGGCCTGGGAAAAAATGACCTTTTGATCTTAGACGGAAGCCTGCAATCCATGTTCACAAATGAAAGCAAGTACCTTGGCAATTTGTACTCAAAAGCAGGGGAAAAAGGCGTTTTAATAGCTGCATTAAGCAAAACTTCTTCCCTGATGACTGACAGGGGAAACTCTTTTGTCGCCGTTCTTGAGAATTTCAATAAGCAGGGAAAATGGTATTACCATCCTGTTGCTGAAGTCAGCAGCAACGACCACAAGGCAGATATTTTTTTTGTGAAGTTCCATGAAAATTCCGATTACATATTCAGGTTTGAATGCTGCAAAGAAGCTGATTTTAATCCGGGGGAAGTTTTCGGTTTGATGGCGAACAACTGCAGGGATCCTGTTTTTTTGGGCTATCCTTACGCTTTGATAGAGGCGGACAGGCTCGCAAGAATTCAGGAAAATGAAAAAGGCTTTTATGTAACAGCATTGATGGCGGAATTCGGCAATGAGTGGAAGAAATTAAAGCCTTATCT
>JAGVXV010000002.1 GCA_018303625.1 Candidatus Woesearchaeota archaeon | reverse complement strand
GGTTTTTTTTACGAATTCGCGGCTGCCGTCGGTGGAATTGTTGTCTACAACAAGAATTTCATGATTTTTATAGTCTGATTTTGATATGGATTTTAATAAGGCTTCCAGTAAATTCTTTCCATTATGATTGACGACCACTATTGAAACTTTTGGTTTGTTCATTCCTTAGCAACTCTTAAAGTGAAATCTATCTTTATTATTATTTCCCCCAGAAGGTAACTAACAAGGTGCCTTAGATTCAGAACATTGGGAAACAAGAATCTTGGCAGGGGTATTGGCGGGATAAGCCACCCTATTCTTGACGGAATCAGCCTAATCCTTTCCACTTTAAAGCCATGATAGTTGTCATAAGCCCTGCCCTTCTCTGTAAAAAACTTCATGCTGTCTACATTAAAAAAATAATTATGGTTTGGGTAGAAAGCCCCGGAAGAATGCCAATATGGGACTATAAGCCTTACTACAGCGTTATTTTTTGAGATTCTCCGGATTTCCTTCATCGCCCTGAACAAGTCCTTGACATGCTCAATTACATCCCTGCCATAGACTTCATCAAAGTAATTGTCCTTAAAAGGCCATGGATATTTATCCAAGTCATGGGCAACATCAACGCCTGCTGTTTTAGACTTGTCAATATTAATGTAGCCTGTTTTAATGTCTCTGCCGCATCCCAAGTTAAGTTTCCTTGAATTATTGATTTTTTTTATCATTCTATCTTATATTTTCTCCATCTTTTTGCTGAAAGGCTCATATCAACCGTCAAAGGCGGCCCATTATAATCATCTAGAGTTATATTGCCTACATTCTTCGAGCCTGAAAGCAATGCCAACTCATGCATGCTCATTCTTTTATCCCCGACAATGTGGATTATGCCCCTCTTTTTTTTTTGGCAGACTTCAAGAATTCCTTTTGCCACATTATCTGCGAACAAATAAGTTCCGAACCTGTCCGTAAATGCCTTTGGGTATTTCCACTGCCCTTTTGGGGCAAAGTTAGTCCTTATAATGCAGGCATTTTCATATTGCCTTACAACTATTTCGCCGCATAATTTTGTCAGGGAATAATAATTTTTTGGGGCAGGAAGGTCATCTTCAGTATAGAATTTTTTATTTTCTCCGGCAAAAACACAGGCTGTGGACATGTAAACAAGATAGCAATTATTATTTATTTTTTTCAGAGCATTGACTATTTTTTGAGTGCCCTCAACATTTACAAGCCATGCCTTTTTTTTGTCTTCCTCGCATTCCCTTATGCCGACCAATGCTGCAGCGTGTATCAAAACATCGGGCTTGTAGTCCAGTATGGCATTGTTTACCGATTTTTGATTGGTTATGTCAAGCTCATTGTGCGTTGGGCAAGAAGCACCCTTAAAAACAGCCTTTAGTGATTTGCCCAAGGCCCCGCTGCCGCCTGTTATCAAGACTTTCATAGGCTGGAGTATTCTATTACTTTATTTAAAGGTTATTGGAAATATTTATAAATAAAATGCCAGTCTTTTGTCTATATGAAAAGCGTGACTATAGTCGGCCTCGGGTATGTGGGATTGCCTTTAGCCTGCTTATGCGCTGAAAATGGGTTTAAGGTTTATGGATTGGATATTGACAAAAACAAAATTGAATTGATAAATAAAGGCATAAGCCCTATTGATGATGGCTACTTAATCAACAAATTAAAAAACCTGAAAAACAAGATAAACGCGACAGTTAATGCTGATGAGTGCATTCCAAATTCCAATGTCGTAATCATCTGCGTGCCAACGCCTGTAGATAAAAACAACGCTCCAGACTTAACAGCTTTGATAAAGGCTGCATCCATAGTTTCAGGCCGCATAAAAAAAGGCGCCCTCTTTATTGTTGAATCAACAATTTATCCGGGAACTGTGGAAGAGGTAGTTGTTCCTGTATTGAAAAAACATGGGCATGAACCTGAAAAAAATGATGTTTTTGTCGCCCATTGCCCGGAAAGGATTGATCCAGGAAACAAGAAATGGGTTATTGAAAATCTGCCAAGGGTTGTCGGGGGCATAACAAAAGAAGCCGCAATAAAGGCTGCGGAATTCTATAAGAGCATAATAAATGCCGATGTGATTATGCTGAGCAGCATAAAAGCCGCGGAAGCGACAAAAATAATGGAGAACACATTCAGGGATGTCAATATAGCTTTTGTCAATGAGATGGCAAAAAGCTTTGACAAGGCTGGGATAGACATTCTGGAGGTTATAAGGGGCGCATCAACAAAGCCTTTTGCATTTATGCCTCATTATCCAGGCGCAGGAGTCGGAGGCCACTGCATAAGCGTTGACCCGTATTACCTGATAGAAAAAGCAAAACAATTGGGGTTCCACCATAAATTTCTCCTGCTTGCGCGCGAGATAAACAATAGCATGCCTTCTTACACTATTGAACTGCTTGAAAATGAGCTAAATAAAATAAACAAAAAGATAGAAAAAGCAAAGGTGGGTATTCTTGGGCTTGCGTATAAGGGCAATGTCGATGACATAAGGGAAAGCCCTTCATTCGACATTATCAATATCCTGAAAGCGAAAGGCGCCGATGTTTTTGTTTTCGACCCACATGTAAAGAACGGCAGCAATGTAAGGGATTTCGATGAGCTCCTGCAAAGAAGCCAGTATTTGATTCTGGCAACAGACCATAATGAGTTCAGGAATATCGACTTAAACAAGTTAAAAAAGCATAAAATATCAGTTGTTATTGACGGAAGAAACTGCCTGGACAGGGAGAAAATCAGGCAGATGGGAATTATTTACCACGGGATTGGAAGGAGCTGAAAACCTGTTTGCCCTGTGAAAAGACGGATAATAAAATGAAGAAGCTTGTGAGTGTGGTTATACCAGCAAAGGACGAGGAAGCGAGCATCGGGATGGTGCTTAAAGACCTCAACAATGTTATAAAAAAAGACGGGAAATACGAGTATGAGGTCATAGTTATTGATGACAAATCAAAGGATAGGACTGGGGAGATTGCAGTAAAGAACAATGCACGGGTCATAAGAAACCCGGGGCTGGGCGGAAAAGGAAAAGCGCTGGCTCTTGGGTTTAAGCACGCGAAAGGGGATTATATAGTCATGCTGGATGCTGATTATTCCCATCGCCCTGAAGAAATCCCTAATTTCCTGAAAAAGTTGGAGCAAGGCTATGGTCTAGTTGTTGGCTCCAGGCATTTTGGCGGCAGCGAAGAATATACCTTGATCAGATTAGTCGGAAATGTTGTATTGACTTTTGCATTCAGGATGTTTTTTGGCATGATATTATCAGACGCGTTAAATGGCTTCAAAGCTTTCAAGAAAAATATAGTTAAGAACTATGAATATTCTTCCAAAGATTTTGAGATTGAAATTGAATTGATTGCCAATGCTTTAAGGGAAAGGGAAAAAGTGGGGGAAATACTAAGCCATGAGCGAGCCAGGTTCGGAGGCAGGATGAAGTCTTTTGCCCCTGTTCATGGAACCAAGTTCCTGCTTAAGATAATCTCCGAAGGGGTAAAGCTGAGGTTTGGGATGTGAGCATAGAACAGCCCTGAACTTAACTTAAATCACCCCATTTTCTGCGTTTTTTCCTCCCTTCAACACCTTGTAGATATACACTTCATCAGGCTTGATGCTGTTCTCAGGTGATCTCTGGTAACCCTCTTCATCTATCTTGGCAACAAATTCAAATTTTTCCGGATGATTTTTCACGAATTCTACAGTTTCCAGAGAATAGTGGTAATAATCGTAAGCGTAATATCTGTCAAATATTATATAATCAATACCGTAATACTCTACAAGCTCCAGTAGGTTATCAGACTTGGGCGGTATCCCCACAAACCGGTTATCTGTTAAATATATTAACTGGTAAATAATGCCCGCGTGCGCAAATACCACATCATCCTTATCAAAATTTTGAATGATGTAATCTGCAGTATTTTGCGCATAATAATAAATAGGCTCGTCATAGGAGAAAATGAAATATTTATGATTAAAATACCATACTGGAATCAGCAATAATAGAAGTATTGCCACAATAAATAATATTTTTGGATACAGCTTATTTGCTTTAAATTTCATAAATAAGCTGACTAAGCCCTTTGCAATAAAATAATACATGAATATATATGCCATATAGATATACCTCGGCGAGCTCACCTTTTGAGTTATTGGGGATACAAATATCAGGAATAAGCCTACTACATAGAGATCAATATTACCATAGATTTTTTTAGTCTTAATAAAATCAAAACCAGCCTTAAATAAGAAATACAATACAATAAGCGCCAGAGGAATATAAAAATCAAGCATATAAATAATATGTTTCGGCTCTAACAGGTAATTCATAGTATTTAGATTAAGCGCTCTGGGTATCCTAAACGGCTGAACGTTAAATATATAGCCTAGGTTAAAAGCGTAATCCCTTGCCCTGAAAGTGAAGCCAGCAGGCAACATAGGATCAGTCTCATTGAAAGCCCTTGGGTTAATTAATTCCATTAAACCAAATCCATTTGTAGCAACCGGGGCGCCTGCAACACCTGCAGGATAATAATAGTTGGTTGAATAAAGATATGCCTTAACTCCCGTCCAGGCGCCATAAGACAGCAGAACTGCAATTATAGGAATCATTGCGTATCCTAAACCCGGAAATGAAAATTTCCTCAGATCGATTTTTTTATAGTTTAAAAATATGTAAGACAGCATAAATGAGGGTATGATGAAGATGACATGGTCTACTGTTATGCCTACCAATCCGGATAAAATTGAGGATACAAAAATAGGGCCTTTTTCCCCATACTTAACGCCTTTGGCATAATAATACAAAGCCGACATCATCAGCATTACCACAAAAGATTCCTTTAAGCCCACTTTAGAGGAGATTATCAATTCATCAGAAAGTGTATAGAATATCAAGACGGTATAAGAAATATTGAAATTATTTGTAAGCATCATAAAGAAATGATAAATAATAAAGAATGTAGCACAAGCTGATAAAAAAGAAATCAATATTGCAGCAATATAATCTTTTTGTACTATATGCGTAAATAAATTTATAATGTAAGGGAAAAAAGGCCCATGGTTGATTTCAACCTGGTTATTGAAAGTCGTATGATAGGGAAAATGCTTGCCCATGGCAATATACTTGATAAAATCCCCATTCATATAAATATCCGGGTCGTCAGAGAATATCCTCAAAAAAACAAAAACGATAAATAAAAGAATGATTAATTTTTTTCTGATATTCTTTGCCATCTTATTCCCACGTTTAAATGAAAAATCAGAGATTACACCATATGTCAAAAACCACCCGTCATAGACGGGTGGCATGATTGGTAAAGCCTTGTAGCCATCCCGTGCAGAGAGGTGGTTTTTGAGCACACTCAAAATTCCACAAATAATTTTGTGGTTTAGTTTACTAAACCACCATTCTTAAGAATGGTGGAATTTTGATGTTTAAAAATATTTTCATTTTATGTTTAAGGTTAAAAGTCACTTTTTACAGATAAACATCAGATTAAATGATAAATGCCTCCAATATTTCCTTTTGAGATACCTATTCCTGTTTCTGCTAAAAATAATTTCTCCAAAGAAATTTATTTTTCTGAAATTATATTTTTTAAATGCCTTAAGCCAGTAATTAGGCTGGAATGTTGAACAATGTGTTTTATCAATGAACGAGTTGATAAACCATGCAGCAAACGAGCCAAACAAAGAGGAATTATTCGGAACTGAACCAACCAATACACCTCCTTGTTTCAGGCCATTATAAATATTCCTTATTGCCAATTCCGGGCGTTTAATGTGCTCCAAAACATTAAATATCACTATAACATCATAATAGTTTTTTTTTAATTTGGTATGAACGATATTGCCCAAAATAATTTTGCCGCCATGCCTTTTTTTCAGATGATGAACCGAATATCTTGAAATGTCTATTCCATCAACATCAAAATATTCTGCAGCCAAATCCAGAAATCCTCCGCTGCCGCATCCAATTTCCAGCAACTTTCCATTTTTCTTAATATCCATTATCAATTTTAAACGATTCCTGTTCCTTTGAGAGCCTGGAATTTCCCTGTAAAGGATATTTTCGAAATAATTCCTATCAAATCTTTTTTTTATAATGCCCATAAATAAAAGAACTTATTATACCTATAAAAATTTATGCAATATGATGCAAATCATAACTCCAGAATATGCGGCTCCGGCAAAGGCACGATGAATTTGCCCTTATAGCCTTTCTTACTGATTTTAGGCGCCAGCTCTTCTGCAATGTGCCAAGACAATAATATCACAAATTCCGGCTGGTCTTTATACAGCCTTGATTCCTCAACAACGGGAATCAATGTTCCGGGCATGTATTTTCCGATCTTATTCGAGCCCTTGACCTCCATAACATAATCAATAACCCCTTCATCGATGCCCGTATAGTTTATCAGAGTGCCTGCCCTTGAAGGCGCACCAATCCCATATATCCTCTTGCCCTCTTTTTTAAGCCCGTACAATAAGTTTAAAAGCCCGAGTTTGGCATTCACAACAGCATTCCTGAACTTGATAAGATTTCCCTTATTTGTGGCGTAATCTTTCTCGCTCTGTAGCATCCTATTTACTGTATCCCTGACAGTATATTTACCCTTTCTTGCGGCATAAACTCTTATTGAGCCACCATGAGTCGGTATTTCCTTTGCATGAATAATTTCAAGGCCGTGATTTTCAAAAAGAAATTTAAGGCTGTGCAATGAATAATACCTTAAATGCTCATGATAGATAGTATCATACTGCAAAGTCTTAATCAATGACAGAAGATAATGCGATTCTGATATAAAGACGCCGTCTTCTTTTAACAACTTAAGTATTAATTCTACAACATCATTAACTTTGTCTATATGTGCAAAAACGTTAGTTGCCATTATAATTTTTGCAGGTTTATTTTCCGATAATACTTTTTCAACAACCTCCCCATTAAAATAGTCAATTATTGTCGGAATTCCCCTTTCAATTGCTTTTTTACCAGCTTCTTCCGGAGTTATTCCCAAAACCCTTAATTTGCCTAAAAAGTTGCTTAATAAGTTTCCATCATTTGAGCCGATGTCTATTATCAGGTCTTCTCTCTTAAAATCGATAATAGTTGCGCACTCCTTTGCCAATTCAGCAAAATTTTCCCCCAATATTTTCGTAGTGCTGCTCCTATATGGATACTCCGGCGGGAACAGTATCTTAGGATTAACTATCAAGCCCAATTGCACCAAATGGCATTTGGGACAATAAAGGATCTCTGCCGGATAGCTAGGCTGCTCGTGCGGCCTATCCCCGATTTTATGCATCTGGTTGACCGGAGGCAGATAACCCAGAAAAATGATAGATTCCATTTTTTCAGAATCACATATTTGGCATTTATTCACCACTTTGCTTGTCCATTCATCCTTGTTTCTTTTACCCGAATTGCCCATAAAACCACCTAAAATATCATTTTGGCTTTTTATCATAGTTTTCAATATACCATTTTGCAGTAATTCCCAGCCCTTCCGAAAAAGTTATCCTTGGTTCATAGCCTAATTTTTTAAGCTTGCTTATATCCGGGCATCTTCTTGGAGCGCTTCCTTTAACGGCTTCTCCTGGCATCACATTCACTTCCCTTCCAAAAATTTTCCCGAGCTCAACTGCAACTTTGCTGATTGGAATTTCATCCATAGCCCCTATGTTATAAATACCGAGATGCTCTCCTTTTTCCAACATCAGCATAACTCCTTGAATAAGATCTTCTATAAAAACAAATGATCTTGTTTCCTTTCCAGTGCCTTTAATAGGAAAATCAATCTTTTTATCCTTATTCTGAGTGCAGATTTCGCTCATCTTAAGAACAAACTGAGGTATGACATGCTCCCATCCCATATCAGGGCCATAAACATTATGCGGCCTGAAGATCATGACCCTGTCAAAATGCTTTCCGTTGTTTAAAGCCATTAATTCGCTGATTATTTTGCCTCCAGCATAAGAATATCTTGGGTTATGGGGGTCTGGAATTGATAAAGGAACATCTTCTTTTGTAGGTATTATTGGAGGTTTTTGGTAAACTTCAGAGCTGGAAGCCAATATAAATTCTTTTATTCCCTCATCAATGCAGCTGTCCATGATATTGACCATGCCCTTAACTCCTACGTCCAATACCAAGTCAGGCTTAGAATAGAAGAATTCAGTCCCATTGATGAAAGCCAAATGAAAAACGCTGTTTATGCTTTCACAAGCTTCCCTGACTTTTTTGGCATCCCTGATATCACCTTCAATTACCTCTATTTTACCCTTAATATCCTCCAGCCTGGCAAGATTACCCCTAGAGGTGTTATCCAGAATCCTAACTTTGTGGCCCGCTTTCAATAAAGCTCTGGATAATGCGCTCCCGATAAACCCAGCTCCTCCAGTGATGAGATATTTTTTATTTTTCAATATTAACCCCCATTGAAGAATTGCTTGATGTTTTCGCATACTTTAATTATATCTGAATCTGCCAGGGTAAAGGCAGAAGGCAGCCAGATTGATTTGTAGCTCATTTTTGTACTGTTAGGAAACATATCATCTTTTAGCTTATAAGGCGCTTGCCTATGGATGGGAAGCCAAAACCTCCTGCAATGTATGTTTCTTGAGGCCAAATATTTATCCAATCCGTCTCTCTCACCCGAGTATGCGTCTGTCCACTGTGGCGTTTCTCCTCCTTCAATATCAAATTCAAATAGGCTCATTTTGCCTGAATTTTTCAATTCTTCCGCATATATCTTATGATTTTTTTTCATTCTTTTGATTCTTTCATTCAGATATTCAAGCTGCCCCACACCCAAAGCTCCTTGCAGGTCGGTCATCTTAAAATTATAGCCAACAGCAAAATGGGTATCATCCCCTCCAGTTCCCCTCTCACGCCTTCCCTGGTTTTTTAATTCTTTTAAGCGCATAAATAAATCATCGTCATCTGTCAAGATTATGCCTCCTTGGCCGGTTGTAATTGTCTTGTTTGGGGAAAAAGACAGACATCCTATTTGCCCAAATGTTCCCAAATATTTCCCTTTATGTATTGACATAAAAGCTTCTGCAGCATCTTCAACAACCTTGATGCCGTTATCTTCTGCAATTCTCATGATATTTTCCATATCCGATGCCCTGCCAGACACATGTACCGGAATAACTGCTTTTGTCTTGTCTGTAATTGATTTTTCAAAACTCTCGACACTGATGTTCATATTCTTAGGGTCAATATCAACCAGCACTGGTTTTGCCCCAGCCATTTCTGCTGCATTAGCAGTAGCTATGAAGGTGATGTCCGGTATAACTACCTCATCCCCGGAGCCTATGCCCAATGACTTCAAAGCAAGGAATATTGCTGCAGTTCCGCTTGTGACTGCAATTGCGTGTTTGCATCCCAATAAACCAGAAATTTTTTTTTCAAACAAATCTACAAATTGGCCCTCGTTAGGAAAATTATTATCCAGGACAGTTTTTAAGAGCTCTTTTTCCCTTTCGCCTATTTTTGGCGTCCACCAAGGTATGATTTTATCTTCTTTAGACATATAGGCCCCCCATATTACTTCCTTTTAATAATCCCCCAGAGGTCTACCACCTCTTTATCAAGAGGGATACTGATATTCTTATAAGCAGAATGAGGCACCCCGATGATTATTATGTTACTGCTCTCAATAGCCTCTTCTTTACTGACAAAATCGTCACTCTTCACAAATTCATCTGAATAATAAACATCAGCTCCGTGAAACCGCAAAATCTTGCCCAACTTGTAGGATAATGAATCCCTTATATCATCGATGTCAGCTTTAAATGCCATTCCCAAAATAGCAACTTTGGTTTTGCTTAAATCGTATCTTTGCCTCAAATCTTCAACAAGAAAGTTTGGCAATCCCTCATTAATCATCATTGCTGCATGCCCCAAAAGGAAATTATTGCTGTTAAAAGCTGCTAACTGCATTGTATCTTTTAAAAGGCATGGGCCAGCAGCAAATCCGGCGCTTGGCAATGCAGAGGCTCTGTCATAACCTTCAGTCATAGCACGCCTTAATTTATCGTAGTCCACCTCCAAGGTCCTTGCAATCATATAAAATTGGTTTGTTATTGCAAACTGGATATATCTCCATGCATTAGTAAACAATTTTACAAGCTCCGCTTCCCCCATAGAGGTTCTGATTATTAAAGGTGATATTACTTTAAATAATTTTGAAGCATCCTCCACTGCTTTTTCACTTAATCCAGCGACAATCTGAGGCAGCTCTTTAAGCTCTTTGATTGCGTAACCTTCTGCTATCCTTTCAGGGCAATATGCAATATGCCACTCTTCTTTATTCCCGAGTAATTTTAATGCTTGTTCGCAGGTCCTGGGATAAACAGTACTCCTGATAATAATTGTTTGGCCTTTGTGCAAATATTTTTTTAGAGTAGAAAAAAATTCCAGAAAAGCTCTTGTCTTGGGGTTCATATACTCGTCCACAGGAGTCCCAATAGCAATTATAATAAATCTGCCATATGTAACGCTTTTTATATCGGTACTTACTTCCAAATTACCATTTTCAAGGACTTCTTTGAGAATAGGCTCTGCTCCGTACTCAATAAAGGGCATCTTGCCCTGCTTAACAATTTCTGCCTTTTCTTTGCTTGTATCGAAAAGGCAAACCTTAAGGCCTTTATGGGCAAATGCTATTCCTAAAGGCAAGCCAACATGCCCCAGCCCTCCCACTATTACCACCTTGCCCAGATTACTTTCTGATTTATCAGCCATTTTAAAAACATCCTCCAAATTTTAATTAAAACGTTATCTGACACTTATTTTTCCGCTTCTAAATTCAAGCTTACAAGCATCCCATTTTCCTTATCCATATGGGGCAAATAAGCCTGCGAATAATCATCATATTCAGCATGGAAGGTTTTTCTCCAGTCCCACCTATGGACATTTTTAAACCCGCATTCCTCTAATAATTTTTTTAATGTAGCTTCATCATAAACCGACCTATGGTAGTCTGTACCTAATTTTCCCTTGTAATATCCTGTCACCAGTCTTTTGACCAGCTTCAAATCCTTAAATTTCAGGTATGCCTTTGATATAGCCTCAAAATCCGGGACTGCAATCCTTAGAATGCCTCCTTTCTTTAAAATCCTATGCCATTCTTTCAATGCTGCCCGTGCATCATCATCATCAAAAGAGTTAAAACAATGGCATAAATATATCAAGTCTACGCTATTGTCCTCAAAATTGCTCAAATCCTTGATATCCCTCTGATAATCTAAATGTTCCCAAGGATCCCTGTCTATGTGGATAAATCCCGGAAAATGCCTCTTCCCGCAACCAAGATGAAGCTTTACCTTCGTTCCTACACTCATTTCATATTCACCTTTTTCTGGATAGCCAAAAACGTATGGCTTCCTTTGCAAAATCACTGGAAACACCTATGCTTATTTTAGTCTTTCCCTCTTTCCTTTCAGGAAAAAAATAGGGCAGCTCTTTTATCTTCAGCCCAGCCTTTTCTGCAAGGAAATGCAATTCGCTTGCAAGAAAAAACCCTTTAGACCTGAGCCTATTGATTGGAACAACATCAAAAACATCCCTTTTCACTACATGAAACCAGCACGTTGGATCTTTAATCTTTGTGTTAAACATTGTCATTATAACTGAATTTACAAACAAGCTCAGCCATTTCTTATTGCTTTCAAAGCCTCCGCCAGCTACATATCTGGACCCAAGCACTATGTCATAATTCCCCTTTTCTGCCTCTTTAACCAGTTTAATAACGTCATTTGGGTCCTCTTGAAAGTCTGCATCTAGCTCGCAAATATAATCATAATTTGAGGCATAAAAATATTTATAAGCTTCTATCGAGGCTAAGCCTCTGCCTTTAGGCCCTGTCCTGCTTATTAACTTGACCCTTTTGGTTTTCCCTGCAATTCTCTTGACAATTTCTCCGGTCCCATCCGGGCTATTATCATCAACAACCAGTACATCAAAATTTCCCTTCAATCCCAATGTTGCCCTCAATACTGCCTCGATGTTCTCTGCCTCATTATACGTAGCTATAAGAATTAATGTTCTCTTTTTCATCTAATTGCCCCCCCATGAATATACATCCTATGTGGGTTTATTATATATGTCAAAAACCACCCATACTTACTAACGTTCGTAGGTTTGAACAAGTTCAAACCATCATAGATGGGTGACATGAAGGGCTGAAAGCCTTTATAGCCATCCCTTTCTGTACGGTGGTTTTTGAGCACGCTCGGAATTCCACAATAAGATTGTGGTCGAGTTTCCGATACCACCACTCATAGAGATGGTGGAATTCCGACGTTTAAAAAGTTTACTAGTTTATAACTAGGGTAAAAAATAAAAGAAACGGAAATTTTATATTGTTGTTGAAAGAAGCCGATTATTCATAAAACAGCTCCTCTTTTCCTAGGTTTTCCTTGTACCAATTAAAAGTTTTATTAATGCCTTTCTCTACCGAAACTTCCGGCTTCCAGCCAAGCGCTTTCAGCTTCTCTGTGCTGGGAATTCTTTTCATTATATCGCGTTCTTTTGCCCTTGTTTCTAAGCCAAATCCGACTATTCTCGGCTTTAGGCTTTTTCCGGAAATTTTAATGATCAATTCCGCCAATTCCTTCATTGTAATCTGGTCTGTGTTTGCTATGTTGTATGCCTCTCCTTTTGCCCCCTTCTTCCTTACGGTTTCCATGCCGCTTACAACATCCTCTATATAAGTGAAGCATCTTACCTGGCTTCCATCGCCAAATACCAAAGGCGGCTCATTGTTAAGGACTTTTTGCATGAAAATGGGCACCACCCATTCAAAGCCCTGCCCGGGACCGTAAACATTAAACAAGCGTATTGGGTTTATATTCATCCCATATTCCTTGACATAGCCGTAAGCGTACATTTCCGCAGTAAGCTTCGAGACTCCGTAAATGCTTACGGGGCTTTTGGGGCTGTCTTCTTTAATTGGTATTTCCCTTGGCTCGCCGTAAACCTCTGAAGATGAGGTATAAACTATTTTTTTCACGTTTGTGCCCAAAGCGCACCTGAAAACATTTACAGTGCCGTCAATATTTACTGCCAGGGTGTTTAAGGGCTTTTTGTCGGAATTAATGACTCCGAGCTCTGCCGCCAGATGGTAGACTATATCACAGTCGCGCATTTCCCACCTGATGTCTTCAAGGACTGATTTTTTCACAAACTCGAGCTTTGGATGCGTGAACTTTATCGGCTTTATGTCAATGACTTTGACCTCATTTCCATCCTTAAGGAGGTACCTGACTAAAGTATGACCTATAAAGCCGTTGCCCCCAGTAACAAGTATTCTCATTTTGCCAACTGGTATTTAATCTGTTTTATAAATATTTGCGTAAAAAGCCATTCTCATATAGAAATTAAGAGGCATTTCTTAAAATAACATGAACAATCCTCTTTGCTGCATTGCCGTCCCATAGCTCAGGCGCCCTTTTATTAAACTTTATTTTATCATTTATTATTTCCATTGCTTTTTCAACTACTTTATGGCTGTCTGTGCTAACCAGCAGGTTAGTCCCTTCTGACACAGTAACAGGCCTTTCTGTATTTTTCCTCAGGGTGATGCATGGAATTCCCAAGACAGTTGTCTCTTCCTGGATTCCTCCAGAGTCCGTTAAAACGAATTTGCTGTTGTCCATTAAGCACAAGAAGTCCAAATAGCCTAAAGGCCCAGTTACTATTAAATTAGAAATACTTTTCATTCCTTTGCCCAAACCCAATGATTCCAGATTTTTTTGCGTTCTTGGGTGCACTGGAAAGATAATCTTTATTTTCTCTCCTATAACCTCCAAAATGGACAATATATTCCCAAAAGAGCCCTTTTTGTCCACATTACTGGGCCGGTGCAATGTTAAAACGCAATATTCTTTTTTATTTAAGTTCAATTGCTCCAGTATTTTTGATTTTTTAGCCCTTTCCCTGTGGCTTAGGAGGGTGTCTATCATGACGTTTCCTACAAAAAATATTTTTTCTTTGCTTATTCTCTCATTTATAAGATTTTTATTACCGCTTTTTTCAGTGGTAAACAGAAAATCACTTATCTTATCGGTCCTGATTCTGTTTATTTCCTCAGGCATTGTTTTGTCGAAACTCCTTAATCCCGCTTCGACATGCGCAACCTTTATTCCCAGTTCATGCGCTGCTTCTGCTCCGGCAACTGTTGAATTTACATCACCGACAACTACAACTAAGTCAGGTTTTTGCCTCTCAAGCGCTACTTTAATTATTTGCTTAAGGAAAGTTCTTTGCTCATCTACTCCAGCATCTGTTGGACAAACTAAGTTCTCATCAGGTTTCGGTAATCCCAACTCATCAAAAAAAAGTTTGCTCATGTTATTGTCATAATGCTGGCCAGTATGTATCAGAATATGCTCCAATTTATGTTTTTTGAATTCCTTTACCAATGGTGCTATCTTCATGAAATTCGGCCTTGTCCCAACTATGCTCACAATTTTCATATTTTTGGGATACCAAATATATTTAAATAGTTTCCTAATACTAGGGAATATGGGAAAACTGAGGGTAGCTTTGGTTATACCAACTCATTTTGACATACACTCGTCCCTGCAGAACCTGCTGAAAGTGTACAGGCATTTAATAAAAAACAGGAATATTGAGGTGACTATTTTCACAGACAGGAAAAACAATGCCACATATGATGGTTTCAAGATAGAGAAAATAAGTGGTTTTGACTATAAGACAATCTTGGAAAAAGTGTTACTTGTTCTTGGAATACCCAGATTCTATTATAAAGATCTGGTTGAAAAGCTGAAAGGCTATGACGTGATTGAAAGCAGCAACCCCGAATTTTACATTTTCGCCTATCAATCCTATAAAGCCGCAAAAAAGTATAAATCAAGGCTTGTATACAGGACCTCGCAGACTGTAGATGGGTTTTATTTATTCGGGCTGACGAAATACGCCATAATACCGATAGCAAGCAGGGCTTATGATTACGCGAAATTTCTTCTGTTTTCAAACCCGCAGGCAGAAGAGAGGTGCATAAAATTAGGCTTGATGAAAGACAGGAAAAAAAGCATAGTAATAGGGCATGCCACTGACACAAAATGCTTCAGGCCAATAAAAGTTAAAAAGCATAAAGGGGTTATACTGCTTTCTGTTGGAGGCCTGTACAAAATAAAGGGGCACCACCTGATAATACGGTCTTTGAAGAGGATAATTGAAAAAGGGCATGATGCTGAACTGTGGATTGTGGGAGAAGGCTATTATAAAAACAGTTTGGTAAAATTAGCAAAAAAATTAGGCATAAGCCAAAAGGTAAAATTCCTGGGGGGAAAACCGCATGACGAGCTGGCAAAGATTTATAATATGTGTGACATATTTGTGCTGGCCAACTGCCAGGAGATAACTCCTGCAGTTAATGAGGCCTTGGCATGCGAAAAGCCAGTTGTGGTTATGGAAACCGGAGGCTGCAAATTTGCCATCCCGAGCAACGATTACGGCTTAATAGCAAAAAGATTTAATATCCATGATATGGCGGATAAGATAATAACGTTAATAAAAAACAAGGAAGTCAGGCATAAAATAGCAAAAAATGGGAGAAAACACATACTGATGAACTTCAGCATAGAAAATGTCGCAAAAAAATTTTATAAGAGCTTTACAGAATAGGTTTTTGGGTAATACTAAATTTTTGCTATTTCTTATAGTTGCATTTGGGTTGCTTTTAAGGCTGGTATTTTTCTCCGGGATGGGGACTTCCGATGATTTATCTTATAGCAGCTATTCCTATAACGTTGATAAAGGCATTAATAAGGACAGCACAGTAACCCTAGAGGTAAGGATTGGAATAATATATGCGACAGCCTTATCCTACTCCATATTCGGCGTAAATGATTTTTCATCTGTATTGTTCGTTCTACTTACTTCTCTTGGCAGCATAATTTTAATATTTTATTTTGGAAAATTACTATTTGACGAAAAGGCCGGGCTGATGGCTGCCTTCTTGCTGTCATTCTTTCCATTAGATATTGCCTATTCAACAAAATTACTAACAGACCTGCCCTCTGCTTTTTTTATGGCTTTGGGAGTTTACTTTTTTCTCTACTCTGAGATAAAATCCAAAATGAAATACGGCATCGGGTACTTCCTTTCCGGGATTTTCATCGGCATCGGCTATTTGATAAAAGAGACAGCCGTCCTTATAGGATTATTCTTTATCACCTATAATATTTTCAAAAAGAGAATAAAAAAAGAATATTTCTTCGTTCCGCTTGGATTTTTGGCTATATTTGCTGTTGAGGTATTAGTCTTTTACGTATCGACCGGAGACCCATTCTTTAGAATATTTGCTTCACAGCAATACCTCGCTAAAGTGATTGAATCTTATGGCTATTTTGGCAGATTGTCATTTCCTTTAGGGCTATTGCATTATCCGTATATGTTTTTAACGGATAATTTAATTTCTTATTTTTACATTTTTATATTCATTGCCATTGGTTATTGCCTTGTTTATAAAAAGAGAGAAGCTTATAATATGCTATTTTGGCTTATTCCTTCGCTGTTATACTTGAGTTTTGGCTCTTCAAGCATTTCACAATACATACCATTCAATGCAACATCAAGGTATCTTTCTATCATCACCATTCCTGGCATACTGCTATTATCTTTTTTTCTGACAGAAAAAAACGAGCTTATCAAAAAATTATTTATGCCAATTGCCTTAATCCTGCTGCTATTTGCATCTTTAGGCTCTCTTTACCTTTATGGAGAGAGAAATATTTTAGGCAATTTAAAAGATTCCTACCCTATCCTTGAAAAATTGGATAAACCTATATTTATTGATGGAAGATCTATAAAAGCTTTAGACTATATTTCAAAATATAAAAATGATATTAATCCCAAGGAGTATCCTGATGATTTAACTAAAATCAAAGATGCCTATGTTATTATTAACAGGGACATGATAAAAAGACTGGAGGATGCGCATAAGCAAACAAAGTTCAAGAAAGAGGTACATAACCCCCCTGAAAGTTGGATAGTTGTAAAAGAAATAGGGGAAGATGATAAAAGCAAGGTAGTTATTTATTATGCCCCATAAAGATGACAAATTATACCAAAGTGGCTTTTAGAGGAGCGGCAATAGTATTAGTTGTGTCCTTATTGGCCGCATTTCTGGGCTACCTTGTAAGATTCTTATTGGCTAGGAATTTAAGCGTAGAGGAGTTTGGACTGTTTTACGCTGTTTTCTCATTTTTAGGGCTTTTAGGCATTTTCAAGAGCCTTGGACTGGACAGGTCTCTCGTAAAGTTTATCCCGGAATTCATGCATAAGGGCAATAACAACCTCATAAAAAGCTCTATAATTTATGTCTCAATAGTGCAGTTAATAACAAACTCCATAGTGATAGTGCTTGTTTACCTATTCTCCAGTTACCTGGGCGTGCATTACTTCCATAATCCGCGGGCTGACATTGTGCTTAAACTGATGGCAATAGCATTTTTCATAGACAGCTTCACTTTCACCCTGAAATTCGCTTTCCAGGGGTTTCAAAAAATGATGCTTTTTGCAGGCATAGACTTAGTGAGAATGGTGCTCATATTGTCAATAGCTTTCATAGGATTCAAATTGAATTATAAATTGCTGAGCCCCATAATTGCTTATATTTTTGTCCCATTCATCCTGATATTTGCCTTTACCCCGATTTTAACCAAAAAGGTTTTTCCGAAATTTTTTAAATCAAAGTTCATATCAAACCGGGCTATTTTTAGAAAAATACTGAAATACAGCATATTTGTAATTGCCACAGATGCCGGAACGCTTATACTAGGCTATACAGACACTATTGTCCTGACGTATTTTTCAGGCTTGGTTAATGTTGCGTTGTATAATGTGGCATTGCCGACTGCAAAATTATTGACGTTTTTTCCAAAGGCCGTAATGGGAGTTTTAGCCCCCCTGTCAGCAGAATTATGGGCCAAAAGAGAGAAAATATTATTGAGGGATGGGATGGATTTGCTGTACAAATACTCAATAATGATTATATTGCCTTTGGTGTTTGTTATGTTTTCCTTTAGTGGGTTGCTGCTAAATGTTTTCTTTGGGAAAGACTATATTTTAGCTTCAAATTCATTGAAAATTTTGAGCGTTGGCATGATATTTGCGGCTTTATTTGGCATAAATTCCAGTTTTTTCTCGGGCATAGGAAAGCCGCAAATCAACAGCAAGGTAGTTTATACTGCCGCGATTTTTAATTTAGCCGGGAATTTGATTCTAATACCTATTATAGGGATTGTAGGCGCGGCTATAACCACTACAATAGGCTACTTTATAATGATGTATATGGGGCTGGCAGAAATAAGGAAGTTCATTGATATAATACTTCCTATAAAAATCTGGATAAAAACTTCCTTAATAGGATTGATTTTTATTTTCACAATATGGTATTTAAAAAAGATAATATTCCTCAATGTATGGCTGGAAACAGCTATTGTACTGGCAATATCTGGAATAGTCTACATAACGCTGTTATTTTTATTAAAAGTCATAGATATCAATGAGGTAAAGGAGTTGCATAAGAGGGTAGTGAAATAAAAATTAAATTTTTTTATTCTTAAAATACTCTCTTGCTTTTTCCAAGTCGCCGAAATTGTCGATTTCTGTGCAGAATTCTTCGCCAAAATAGACTGGATGAAAAAGAATTTTATCTGATATTCGGTTAAATGCATTTTCAGCGTATACATTAACATTGCCGTCCTTTACGAATTTTCCAATTTCTTCCAACCAAAGCCTGAAGTCATTTTTTGAGAATTTATAAATTGGGGCCAAAAAGAAAGCATTTTCCCCAAAAACATCCACTCCTATTTTTTTAATTAGATTGTTGCTTATAAGTGCTTTGAAATCCTTCTCAGGCGGGGGAATTTTGTTATTGACTAAGCCGCAATTATTATATTCTGAATCAATCAGCCTTTTCAATAAATCCTTCTCGAAAACCATATCTCCATGGAGCAGTATAATATCATCATCAACTATGTTTTTTGCAAGCCAAATAGAATAAATATAGTTTGTCGAGTCGTATTTTGGGTTTTTTACGTAAGTTACATTTAAGTCAGGGAACTCGTCTTTAACGAATTTTTTTATTTTTTCCTCAAAAGGCCCTGTTGTGATTATTATGTCATTTATTTTGCAGCCAAGAAGATTGTCTATTTCATGCTCTAATATGTTTTTTCCGTTTAATCTCGCAAAGCATTTAGGATTGTCATCGGTAAACGGCTGCATTCTTTTTCCAATTCCTGAATTCAGGATAATAGCCTTCATCTTATCTCCTCCAAAATTTCCCTCAAAGCATTCTTAGTCAATATTCTCGGGTTGTTTTTTACTCTATCCGGATTAAAGCCGTTTTTGATTATTATATTAATTTTATCTTTTGTGCCAATTCCTAATTCGCTTAATCTTGTTTTTAAGCCTATTTCTCTCATTAAATTTGTTATTTTTTTGCTTGCTTCCTCAACATTTTTTGCGCCAATTAAATTAATTATTTTTTTAATTTTATCTTTGGCATAAGCAATTCCTCTTTTGTCCAATAAATCTTTTTCTGTGACCTTGGAATTATAAATTATCATCTGAGGTATTGTCAATCCTACTGCATGGCCATGAGCGATATTGAAATATGAGGTTATTGGGTAGGATATTGCATGGTTGGCAGTTGTCCTGGAAATATTGATTGCCTTTCCTGCCAGATAAGCGGCTCTTGCCATTTTCTCCCTTGCCTGTTCTGAAGTGTTGTGAATGGTTTTTGAAAGATTTTCAATGATAAGCTTGATTGCCTCTGCCGCGTATTTTTTCGACTCGTTCGTTGAATAGATGCACCAGTAAGACTCAATCGCCTGGCTTAAAGCGTCAATTCCAGTAGAGGCAATCTGGTACCTAGGCAGGCTTTTTGTGAATTGCGGGTCAACAATTGCATAATCTGGGATAATAAAATTGCTTTCCAGGGATCTTTTTGTTTTGCCTATGTTGACAACAGCAAATTTTGTTGCCTCGCTGCCCGAGCCGGAAGTTGTAGGCACAGCCACAAAAACATTTCCTTTGTTCTCAATATTTTTTTTCTTTTTGAGGTATTCTATTGGCTTTTCATTATTGGCTGCAAAGATATTTATCAGCTTTGCAGTATCCATTGCACTTCCTCCGCCCACAGCAATCACAAAATCGCAATTATTTTTCCTGAATATATCAAGCCCTTTTTTAACGCTGGAAATTTCGGGATTTGCCTCAAAATCAGAGAAAATTACCACATTGTAATTTTTTAGGATGATATCCAAGACTGCCTTTGCGCCTGATTTTTCATAAGAGTATTTGCCTGAAACCAGAAATATTCTTTTAGGGTTGTGCTTACGCAGAATTTCCTTTAGATTTATTATAGCATTTTTTCCGATATATACTCTCTGTGACATTTTAGCCTCTGAGAAATTCCATAAAATCCTCCTTATTCTCTATCGGAGTCTTTGTCGGCCTTCCTAAATCCTTTCTTGCGCCTTTGCTTACCTTGACTTCCAGAAGAACAGGCCCATCCATCTTTTTCATTTTTTTAATTGTGTTTATAATATCTTCTTTTGTTTCTGCTGAAAATGCCGCATTATAGCCGTTTGCTTTTGCAATTGCAGGAATATTTATATTATCTGCTGCTGTGGGCTGCCCTCCAACAGAGTCATGAGCAAAATTGTTAAAAACAATATGCCTGAAATTTTTCGGCTTTAGCTGCCCTATAACGGACAATGCCCCCATGTGCATTATCAAGGCACCATCTCCGTCAAAACAATAAACATTCCTATTTGGCTTTTCAAGCGCTATTCCAAGTGCAATGGAAGAGGAATGCCCCATGCACCCCACGGTTAAGAAATCTTTTTCATGCCCCTGGCTGCTTGCCTCCCTTAACTCGAACAGCTCCCTCGAGGTATGCCCTGTCGTGGATATAATTATATCATCATTATTCAACAACCGGACTATTGTTTCTATTGCCTCTTCTCTCTTAAGCCCGTAATTATTATTTTCTTTGTTTTTTAATTCATATTTGTCAAATGCATTTTTCTTGACGACAATTGCGTAAGGGGATTTTTTATTTTCCATGTGGATTATTGCATTTTTTATTGTTTCTTCAAAATTGCCATTCAGTATTTTATATGGTATTCCTAATGTTTCAAGCATTTTTAATGTTACCTTGCCCATCTTAACATGCTGCGGCTCATCCTTGACATTTGGCTCTCCTCTCCAGCCGATTAAAAGGAGTATGGGTATAGAATATACATCCCCGTCAGCGAGCGAAGTTAAAGGATTTACCGCATTTCCCAAGCCTGAATTCTGCATGTAAACCATCCCTATTTTCCTGGTTGCAAGATAATGCCCGGAGGCTAGGGCAATTGCATTGCCTTCATTTGCCGCAATGATATTCTTCTCTTTAGCGGCATTGTCAGTAACATAAGCGCAGAAATCCTTGAGCAATGAGTCAGGGACTCCGGAAAAAAAATATATTTCATTTTTTATTAAGAAGTCATAGAATGCCTTGCAGTTTATCATCTTATGCCTCTGGATTTATTTCCCTCCGGGGATCAAAGTCAGGATTTCGCTTACCGGCAAACACAGCTTGTCTGCCTCAAGGCACCTGTGGTTTTTTAATATGGATTCCGCAGTTTTTACCATGGCAGGATAAGCGCTTCTCAGCAGATGGTTTGCGTAAATGACTATTTTAACGCCGGCTTTTATTAAATCTTCTTCGGCTATCGAATTGTATGTTGTAGGCACAGCCACCAATGGAACCTTGTCTTTAAGTTTTTTGTATTCCCTGCAGAAATCCAGAATTTCTTTTGGGTCTTTTTCCTTGCTGTGTATCATTATCCCGTCTGCGCCCGCCTTTATGTATGCCTTTGCCCGCGTTAAAGCGTCTTTTACGCCATTTTTCAGTATCAGGCTTTCTATTCTGGCTATTATCATGAAGTCTTCAGTTACCTGCGCCTTTTTTCCTTCTGAAATTTTTCTTGAGAAGTTCTCTATTGTATCCTGCTGCTGCCGTACATCAGTGCCAAACAAAGAATTTCTTTTTGGGCCGATTTTATCCTCGATTATAACTGCAGACACCCCCAGCCTTTCCAGGGTTTTTACAGTGTAGACAAAATGCTCTGTCAGGCCTCCGCTGTCCCCGTCAACTAGCATCGGCTTTGTCGTTACCTCAAATATCTGGTCTATGGTTTGCAGCCTTGAAGTCAAATCAACAAGCTCTATGTCAGGCTTTCCCTTTGAGGTCGAATCGGTTAAGCTGCTTTGCCACATCCCGTCAAATTCCCTCACTTCCTCTCCATTCACTACCTTTGTTTTTTCCACTATTCTTCCTGTAAGGCCGTTATGCACCTCCAAAATCCTTACCAACGGCTTAAGCTCCAGCAATTTTCTTAGTTTTTTAAGCCTGATTTGCGGCGTAGTTCCAATTTCAAGCATATCGTTGATTATCTGTGTTGAAGAGATTCCTTTAGTGTATTCCGGCTCTACTAATTTGCCATTCCATCCTTTGAGTGCTTCAATAACCCTTTCCCTTGTTTTCTTCTGGATGCCTTCTCTCCAGTCAGTTCCATGGACAACATAGTCCGGCTTTAATTTTTTCATGTTCGGGATATAATCAAGTGTTTCCTGAGGAACTACATTTTTAACGCCTTTTATGTTCTCTATTATTTTTTTCCTTTGCTCATAAGACAACAAAGGCAGCCTTTTAAAGCTGGCAATTGCCTTGTCCGTCAATAAGCCGACAGTCACTTCTCCGAGCTGCCTTGCTTTTTCTATTATTTTTATATGGCCGTGATGTATTACATCAGTGCTCATACCGATATAGACTTTTTTCATTTTAGGCACCTTTTTTATAGTTCTTGAATATCTTGTCGACTATGTTTTTTGTCGACAATTTTTCGTAAAACGGCGGCTGTATGACTTCTCCATTGATTTTTTTTACATATTCCGAACCTGGAACTTTTTTCCAGTTAGAGCCGCATACAAGAATTAATTTTGCATCCTCAAATTGCCCATGTATTTTCTTTAGGTTTTCGGTCGGGTCAAGCTGCTCCTGGGTCATTACCATATCAACGCACCTAAGCGAGGATACTATGGATTTTCTTTCCTTAAAGCCTGCTATTGGAGGCTCTTTGTATGAATTGATAGCATCGTCTGTCAAAACGCCGCAAATATGAAAATCTCCAAGCTCATTTGCATTCTGCAACAGCCTTAAATGCCCGTAGTGGAACATATCCGCGGTGACAGAACTATACACAATTTTTTTTATTTTCTCTTTCTCAAGCGTTACAATGTCACCTTCCTTTATTCCAGAATCTTTGGGAATTGTAATGCAAAGCTGGCCATTGGACTTATTTGCCCATACTACCTTTTTCATATTCTACTAGTGCAACTAGTAGAAGTATTTAAAGGTTTCCATTCGCGCGGCTAATAGCCAATTGTATGTTATAAAAGAATAGAAAGTCAGTTTTCAACAGCAACTAATGGTTCTTTATCTGCTGTTTTCTTGTATTTAATCGCGTAAAGCTCCGGGTTTCTTTCCTTCAGGCTTTCATTGATCTTTTTGGTATAATCTGCAGCGAGTTTTTGTATTTCTTCCGGAGCAAAATCCCTCGTCTTTATGTTGCCAAGCTTATAGATGTTCTTATTATGGTCGTAGTCCTCGACAAACAATCCCTGCTCCATGCACATTTTGTAAAGCTCCGTCCCAAACAACGGAGTTGCTATGTGTATTGAAACGCTGTCAAAGCCAGTTTCTTCCGCGTATTTTAAAGTATTTGTTATCATCTCCTTTGTTTCCCCAGGAAAGCCTATAATGAAGAAAGCATGCACTGATACGCCACATTCATGGGCCTTTTTAAGCAATGGCTTGACTTTACTTAAAACCAATGGCTTTTTTATATTTTTGATTAAAAACTCCTGATTGGCGCTTTCAATTGCAAAAGTCAACTGGTAGCAGCCTGCTTTAGCCATTTTCTCAACCAGCGCTTCGTCCAAAGCCCAGACTGCAATTCCATTGGGTGTAGCCCATTTTATGTTTAATTTCCTCTTGATTATCTCGTCCAATATTTCCTCACAGTTTTTTTTATTTAAGCTGAAGTTGTCATCATCAAGATGTATCTCCTCAATTCCGTAATCCTTGATTAAATGCTCTATTTCATCAACAACAAGCTTTGGGCTTCTTACCCTGTATTGCTCTGCCCCTCCCCAGAATATGACGGAGGTGCAGAATATGCATTTTGCTGTGCAGCCTCTTGAAGTAACCATCTGGGTTACCCTTTCCTTCAGTGTGAATGGTGAATGAGGCCTGTTTATTTTAATGTATTTTTCCATGGGCAACAGGTGCCTTGCAGGCATCGGCAGCTCGTCCAAATTCTTAATCCACTTGACATTCCTGTTTATTTTTATTTGGCCATTCTGCTTGTATCCCAAGCCTGCAATATCAGAGATATCATCATTATTTATCAATCTATTAAGCAAATCCCTGGCAGTGTATTCCGCTTCGTGAAGTATTACGAAGTCTATATCTTCAAGCTGCAGAACTTCTTCAGTCCTGTAGGTTGGATGCGAGCCTCCAATAAAGATTTTAATATTGGGGTTTACATTTTTAACAATTTTACAGGTATTTAAGACACTTTGATCCTGAGTGTCGAACATTCCTGATATTCCAACAAATTGCGGGTCGAAATTTTTGACAATCCCGCTTATTTCCTGCCAATCCAAGCCAACTAAAATAAATTCTCCAGATGGCTTTTCATTATTATAGCCTTCAACATAGGCATCAAGAATTTTAACATCAAAATTGTCCCGCTCAAGAACTGCGGCTATATAAGCCATTCCTAATGGCGGCACGCACCTCTTTATAGTATTCTTAAGAAGCAATTGGGGCGGCTGTATTAACAACACCTTTGCCTTCTTTTTTTCATCTTTTTGCATTTTAGAGACATACTTAACTATTGTTAATATTTAAATCTTTTTGTTTTGAGATATAACCTAGTTTGCCTTTTTTTAATTGCTGGGTTTTACCATTTCTCTCCATAAGCTATCCTCAATTTCTTTATTTTTCCCAATAAGATTATGATTTTCTTCCGGGTCCTGTTCCAAATCATATAATTCTTTGTTCTTGTTTGTCTCGTTGTAAATCAATTTCCACTTATTTGCCCTCACAGCCTTGACATTGTGCCTTTCAGGAGATGGGGTTGGGCCTCCCAAGCCTCCAGTTTCACAATACGCGATTCTTTCATCAGATTTCCCATTGATAAAATTTAAAAAAGATGTGCCTTGAATTTTTTTATGATTATTTTTTTCTTTTATTTTAAGCATGTCCATAATTGTTGGCATGATGTCTATGCTCCTGATAAGGCTCTTAACTTCAATGCCCTTTGGAAAATCCTTCCCAATCAAATATAAAAAGCATTTTATAGTATAATCATAAAGATAGACTCCATATGCCTTTTCACCAATTTTATCCCCAGTACTTACGCCATGATCTGTAAAAATAATTATGATAGAATTTTCGTACAAACCGAATTCCTTTATTTTTTCTATAATCGCTTTCAAGTAATTTCCGCTTTCTTCCACCCATTTGATATAATTTTTAAAATTTTTGTCCTTATTGTTGAAGTATTCTTTGTCAAAATCAGAATATTTTTTGATATAATTATTTACCATATTGACATGTATTTGCCCGTACCGCAAAAAAAGGAAAAAAGGGATTTTATTTCTTATCTGGCGCAGCATCTCTGTATGTATTTTGAAGAAATCTGCATTGAACTCATCATAAACCCTGCATTTGTCAAATCCGGGCTGCGGAATAACTCCCTCGCCAGGGGAGTCTGTTTCGGTGTAATAGCCCTTGTCTTTCAGATATTGGGTTAATGTAAGGCAGTTTTTGCTGTCAAAGCTGTAGCTCTTATAATAGCCGTTTACCCCGTTGAGATTGCCGTTCATTCCCGAAAAAGTGGCGTATATGGAGCCTATTGTGTATGGAGCATAAGTAATCAAATTAGAGAAAAAAACCGATTCTTTTTTTAATTCTGGGTAATAAGAAACTTTGTCAATAGCGTCATGCCTGATGCCATCTACCATTATCATGATTATATTCGGCTTTTTACCTCTGAAAAAATCAAATAAGCCCATATTAACCCCCAGATTAAAACAAAGCGTAAATAAATGGCGACAAGGAAGAGCTTTGCCCCACAACTATAAGTATTCCAACCAGCAGCAGCATTATCACTATAGGCAGCAGCCACCATTTCTTTCTTTCCCTCATGAAACTCCACACATCCCTTATCAGATAAAACCTTGCCATTAGCCTTTCTGCAAAATCCTGCTGTTTATTAAATTTTCGTATATAAAATTGGCAGCCAATTCCTGGCCTTTTTCGTTCCAGTGGCCGTCAATTTCAAAGTAGAATGTGTTGTTTTTGTTCCTTTTTGAGAATTCTGGCAATAAATCAATCATAGTAATGTTGTTCTCTCTGCCGAACTGCAAAAATATCTTCTGGGCTTTATTAATTTCTAGCTCAGAGGCATTAAGAGAGTATTGCTCTGCCAAATCTGCAAATTTTTCCTTGTCAACCTGGGCTTTAGTAGGTATGAGGACAACCAAAAGCTTGATTCTTTTTTCATCTGTGTACCGCTTTAAGTGCTTTAAAATTATTTTCAACTTGTCCAGATTTCGCTCTACGTTTTCAGGATATTGCTTTTTGTATATGTTTATCTCAGAATAAGCTATGTCATTTGCTTCCCCATATCTAATATTATTAATTACATTTTTTAAATAACTATATGTAAAATAGTTTCTGAATATAATGTTTTTCAATTTCTGGATTTTCGTGACTTTAAAAGCGGCATTCTCAAGATTGCTGCTGTCTTGAAATATTTCTTTCGGCATGGAGCCTGAAATGCCATAGTCCACCTTGACAAAATCATTGCCCATGTAAAGATTGAATATAACCATATCCGGATTGTATTTAATGCCCTCTTTTCCCAGCAATAAAACCTGCGGTGTAGGGCCAGAGCCGCTGAGACCCATATTCAAGACTTCATACTTAATGCTTTTTGAATTTTTATTCAGCGAACTTTCCAATTTTTTTGAAATGGACTTTTCCAATGGCACCTGGAATGCCGCAATAAAAGAGTCTCCAAACATCTCAATCCTTTTCACATTTTTTCCTTTTTCATAATCATACTCATAGTCTCTGATGCCCTTTGAATTGATTTTCACATCGGTTGTGAATTCTTGTCTTTTAAGGATAGCATCCGTATCCGGCTTGTATACGAAGACAGAATAGTCAGAAAGGATGTAAAGGCGGTTCTGGGCAAATTCCTCATGCCCTATTTTTCTGGCAATAATCTCAACAACAAATAAACTTAGAGTTATAGATAATGATAATAACAACAGATTTGGCAACAATTTTTTAATCTTTTGCATGCTTTTCACTATCCCACATGTCTTTCGGGTTGTCGGCCCTTGCAACCAAAAATTTATCTATAACCAGATAATCTATGCCCGTGCCCATCATGCACCTATAGGCATCTTTTGGCGTGCATACAATCGGCTCCCCCCTTATATTAAAAGAGGTATTTATCAAAATCGGGACTTTGCTTAGCTTCTCAAATTCTTTTATAACTCCGTAATATAGGGGGTTTTGCCTCTTTGATATTGTCTGCAGCCTTCCTGAGCCGTCTACATGAACAACAGAAGGCACTAGTTTTCTTTTATCATCCTTAAAAGGGTAGACAAACAGCATAAAAGGCTCATCATCCTTGTCAATGTCAAAATAATCATGGACATCTTCTTCTGCTATTACAGGGGCAAACGGCCTGAAATACTCGCGGTGCTTTACCTTTAAGTTAAGAATGTCTTTCATTTTAGGGTTGCATGGATTGGAAAGGATGCTTCTCGCGCCTAAAGCCCTTGGCCCCCATTCCATCCTGCCCTGGAACCATCCAATAACATTGTCTTTCCATATAAGCTCAGCAGTTTTTTTTATCAGCTCATCGTCATCCCTTAATTTTGTATATTCTACTTTATGCTCTTCCAAAAATTCCAGGACTTGCTCTGCAGAGTACGAAGGCCCTAAATATGCAGAATCCATAACATAATTTCTTTCATTGCCCAGTATCGTATTATATATGTAGCAAGCGGCTCCAAGGCTTGTGCCTGCATCGCTTGCTGACGGCTGTACCCATACATTCTCAAAAGGAGTGTTTCTCTTTATTTTTCCATTTGCAACGCTGTTCAAAGCAACGCCGCCGGCCATAACCAGATTTTTCATCTTGGTTTCCTTGTAAACATGATTGAGCATTTTAAAAACAACCTCTTCAGTTATTTTTTGCAATGATGCTGCTATATCCTTATGCCTTTGCTCTATGCTTGTTTCCTTTTTCCTCATAGGGCCTAATTCTTCTGCAAATTTTTTGCTGGGCATTGCCAGCTTGTAATGAAAATCAAAGTAGCTCATATCAAGCACCATGCTCCCGTCATCATTGATATGGAATATTTTCTTGAACTGCTCATAGTAAATCGGCTTTCCGTATGGGCTTAAGCCCATTACCTTGTATTCAGCGTCATTGACTGTAAAGCCCAAGAAGGCAGTAACAGTGCTGTAAAGCAGCCCTAAAGAATGCGGAAATTTCAGCTCTTTCAGCAGGGTTATATTATTATCCTCCCCGTAGCCGTAAGCTGCTGTCGCCCATTCGCCAACGCCATCTATTGTCAATACAGCGGCTTTTTTGAATGGAGAAACCAAAAAAGCGCTTGCCGCATGGGCCAAGTGATGCTCTATGAATAATACAGGCCCCTTATACTTGAGATTTTTCCTTATTATGCTTGGCACCCTAAGCTTTTCATTTAACCATGAAGGCAATGCTGAAAAAAAAGAGGTAAAAGAGCGTGGAAACATTTCAAGATGCTGGCTCAGCAGCCTTTCAAACTTAAGCAAAGGCTTTTCGTAAAAGCCGATATAATTGACGTCATTAATTGTTATTTTTCCCTCTTCCAGGCAGTATTTAATTGCATTTACCGGAAAGCTTATGTCGTGCTTCTTCCTTGTAAACCTTTCTTCCTGGGCGGCAGCTACGACTTTGCCATCCTTGAGCAGGCATGCCGCTGCATCATGATAAAAACATGAGATTCCCAAGACATTCATTTTAAAACATCCTATAATATTTCTCTATGGGTTCTTTTGCAGTCTTATGCTCTATCCAATTCGAGGCTTTCTTTGGCTTCAGCTCCAAAAAATGCTTTCCGAACATTTTGGCTATCAAAGAGGTCAAGCCAATGCCAATAAAATAAACTACGCTCAATAAGATGAAGTTTACTATTGCAGAAATAACCTTGCCTACAGGCTCCAGTATCTTTTTTACAGAATTGAAAATCCTCTTAAACATAGCTCTTTGGAAAAAAATGGCTGCTTAAAAAGTTTATGAAAATTCCTTAATAGGCTATTCCATATACCCCAATTTCCTCAAAAGCCTTTTGGATTTTTCAGTTAGGTTTTGCTCTTCTTCACTTTCCTTATCCTTCATCCATTTAAATAATTCTTCTTTCAGCCTATCAGCTATTTTTGTTTCTTTTTCTATAAGGTTTATTGTTTCTTTTGGGTCATTTTTAAGGTTGTAAAGCTCATAGATGTCCTTTTCCGGATGAGGGATATAAATCAGCTTCCATTCATTGGTTCTTGCCATTCTCCATTTGCCTTTTATTCTTTTAAAGTATGCTCTTTTGTTTTGCTTAAAAAATGATATTCCGCTTTCAGCAAAAGCGTATTCTCTGTTTTTTCCCTCTCCATTTACCAAGGGCATTAAGCTTGCCCCTTCAACATTTTCTATCAATGGTATGCCTAAAACATCCAAAACAGTGGGCATTATGTCTGTTGATTGCACCTGCATGTCGATTTTCTTATCAAGCAGCTTGGGGTGTTTTATTATCAATGGCACTTTTAATGACTCGTCGTAGAGGTTTTCTCCGTGGTTAAAGTAAGTGCCATGCTCTCCGAAACACTCGCCATGATCACTGGATAAAACAATCAGGGTTTTTTCTGTTAGATTGAGGTCATCTAGAAATTCCAGCAGCCTTCCTATTTGCGAGTCAACAAACCTTATTGAGCCGTCGTAATGCGCTATAGCATGCTCAATTTCCTCCTTTGGAAGGCTATTATTAAATATCAAATCCCCCCTGCTGATTTTTCCATTAACTTC
>JAGVXV010000052.1:1227-10277 GCA_018303625.1 Candidatus Woesearchaeota archaeon | reverse complement strand
TTTTAATAAACTCTCAACTTTTTTCCTGTCTTCCGTACAATAATCGAGCTTGACCAGATTTTTAACACCTTTTTTTATTCCGAGAGGCTTTAAAAGGTCAAGAAAGGTATAAGCAACATGCTGCCTTTCATTATAATTGACCCTTACATCATAAATTTTTGCCCTTGCTCCATGCGAATAGCCTATCCTGTATTTTCCGGCAAAAAACGATATTATCGCGGAAATGTTAAGGTATTCCTCCATATCAATAATCAAATCATACTTTCTGTAATTTTTAATAATAAAACTCAAAATGGATATAGGGTTTAATTTTAATACTATCAACTCACCAATATCCTTATTGCCATAGAAAACATCAGAATTCCTTTTTGTGGCAAGTACATTTATTTTGGCATTTTTGCATTTGTTTCTTAAAGCCCTGATTGAAGGCAAAGCCAGAACTGTTTCCCCAATGCCCCATAGCTGCACAACCAATACCCTATTAAAAGGCGGCTTTTTATTTTTTCCCGCGATTCCCAGTACTCCACATAGCAGGCTTCCTATGCTCCTGTCTAAAAACTTGATTAATTTTACCGCCAAAAAAATCCACCTATGATCTTATTTCTTTTTCAGGGCTATTTTCCTTACAACTTCCTCAAGCTTCTTCTGGTTAGCCCTTACATTAGTGTAGGTATAAAATATCATCCCAATCAAAAACAGAAATCCAATTATAATGAAAAAATCCAGCGCCCTCGCTATGCTAAGGGATTTTAATATCGGGTCAAGTATGTCCGGAAACAACGTTATGACTATGAACAAAGCCCACAAAATCAGCCAGAAGCCGTATTCCCTCATTGTAAACTCTTTCCTCTTATAATGCAGGAAAGTGTAGTACATCATAAAAAAACCGAACAAAATTCCTATAATCTGGATGCCAAGTATCTTAGCCATTTTTTATAAAGCGCCATAAGAGCATGTTCATTACGATTTTTACCCCATCAATGATGGTTGTTCCCTTGTATTTGTCCGAGTAAATTGTCTGGATTGGCACCTCACCGTACCTGAGGTTGTGCCTCCCTGCTTTAGCTATCATCTCGCTCTCCATGCTGTAGTCTAATGCTTTCCACCTTATTTTTTTATAAGCATCTTTTGTAAATGCCCTGTAGCCGCATTGGCTGTCCTTAATGTCAACTCCATATAAAAGCTTTATCGTTTTGCTGATAAACCAGTTGCCGAATTTCAAAACCAAAGGCATATCCTTATTCGGCTTTCTGTACCCGAACACTATATCCTTATTCCTGGCGCTTTCCAAGAATTTCGGTATTTCTTTTGGCTCGTGCTGCGCATCGGCGTCAAGCACAATTATTATTCCGGCCTTGCTCTCTGTTGCAAAATCACAGCCGGTTTTTAACGCTGCTCCTTTACCAATATTAACGACATGGCTTAAAACAATTGCATTATTTTTTTTTGCAATTTTCCCAGTCTCGTCTTTGCTGCCGTCGTCAACAACTACAACCCTATCTACATATTTTTTTGTTTCGCTGACTATTTTTCCTATACTTTTTTCCTCGTTGTACGCCGGGATAACTGCCCAGATTTTGTCTGCCATTTAAGAATTATTTGTGTTGTTTAAGCTTATATTTTCAATTATTTCTTCCTCTTCAGCCGGGTTTAAAAAATTTACATAGTCATTTACAACAGTGGCATTTTTCCCCTCCCAGTCCACTTTGTAGACATAAACATCGGTCCCTGTCAGCCCGCGCTCATGGTTAAAAGGCTCGAAATACTTTAATCCATGGCCCTGGCCAAAAAACATTCTTGTGAACATGCCGCCTGTCAGCTCCTTACTTGACAAAACACCAAGCAAGGTATCCTTATTTTTTGGTATCAGCGTAATTCCGAAATCAGCTGTGCCGTTGAATTCTTTCACTAGCATGCCATTTTCAGTTGTGAATGCTGCAGCTTTTGGCCTTACAGTTCCCTGTTGGCCAACTGCAAAAACATCGTAATTGCTTAAATTAACCTGCAGCCCGTTGCTGCAACTGTAAATTCCCTCGCTATTTTTGCTGCAGTCTGTTGTCCCTGCATAGCCCGGCCATGGGGCAACCCATGAATTTGCCTGGCTGTCGCTCGTGATTGACTGAACCTCAAAGTAAATATTCTCGGCATTTTCTTTCGTATAATTGAATTTTTTAATCATGTAATCAACAGCCTCTTCCTGCGGCATTTTTCTTGCATTTTCCCATATGTCAGCCCTTTCAAAATTCCAGCTGCCGAAATGGCCCCAGACGCCGCTTTTGCCAATCATGTCATCCGAAGCTATAAAATAGGCTTCAGGCGGCTCGCAATGCGTGAATGAAAGAATCTTTTCAGCTTGCTTTTCATCATATTTAAGCTCTTTCAGCTTTTTTTCCGCTGCTTTCTTGTCCAGTAAAATTATCTGGTTTAATATCCTCATTGTTAGATGGGTGTCATTACTCATCTTGTACAATTCGTTATAAGCGCTGTTGCTTCCGCAGTCAAGCATCCTTAAAATGCCCATGGCCTGCTTTTCATTGCTTGTCATCAAAATTTTGCCAACCCAGTGCGCAGCCGGAGATGTTTGTGTTGTTCCGTCAAAAGTAACCCTCCTGTCAGCAAGCACTTTGAAATGATGCCCAAAATCCCACCAGGATGTTATTATGGCATTTTTGTCTGAATTCTGCTTTATTGAATTCAGGGAATTATACCATGCGTCATTGACGATTGGCAGATCGGAGCCGGAAACGGCAATCGCGCCTTTTATAGGAGCGGCATACGCCATAAGTAGCACGATAATTAACGTACTGCCAACTATAGCTTTATGAATTTTTAATCCTTTTGTTAGCGACTTGGACAAGTAAAGGTAAATTTTTCCTAAGCTGGCTCCAAATGCAATGCTAAACGCTGGCGCAAGAAGCACGGTAAACCTGATTCCCTTGATGCTCGCGAAGATAGTTGAAACCACCCAAAAAGACAGCAGTATCGACAGCTTGAAATTATAAGAGGAATCTTTTTTATAGACTGAAATCCCAATCCTCAGTAAAATGGGCAGCATTATCCATCCTATCAGCCCAAATACGGATATGTCAAATCCCCCTCTTCTGAGCAGGAAGTACAGCCCATAAAACAATGCAGTTGCAATAATATACGCGTAATCAAATTTTTTCATCCCTTCGCTTCTCGATATTGCCAATATCAGCCCCACTAAGCTTATAAAAAACAAAAATTGGCCGCCAATGGAATTTATGATGCCGTTAATTGAGCCTTCATTAAGCTCTGCAACAGTTGTCAAAACATTGGGCCACAGGGAAACATCAACAGGAGCCTTGATTGACGGAAAGCTTAAAGGCCCCAAAAAGCTGTTTACGAACTGGTTAAACCCGGAAAAAAACGTGACAAATAAAGCTGACGAGGCAAAATAAATAATCCCCACAATCAGGATATTCCTGATTGGTGTGTTTGAAAAAACAGATTTTATATTTTTTCTTATCCCGTCAACATTTATCAGGATTAAATACAATAATGTCAGCGCAATGGTCCCGAGCAGGAAATCAAATATATACCACCATCCGCTCCACGCCAATGTGAACAATCCTGTAAAAAAGCCTGCAAGAGACGAGAAAGTTGCAATCTTTAACGCGCTTTTGCTGTCAAAAGTCAGCAAAAAGAGCCACGTGATTATAAGCGGGAAGAAAACAACCCAGACATCATTGTCAGGATGCAGGGTTCTTGACAGGAAAGCGGCATTTACTGCCATCATCAGGCCCGCAAAAAACCCGCCGGCATTGCCCGCAATCTTCCTCCCGATGAAAAAGACAATCAATACGCATACTGCTGAAAAAAATACTATGAGATAGAACATGAAATTCATCAGCGTCAGGCCTGAGGAGAAAAAATTCAAAATTTTGTAGAAATAGGCTGAAGCATAGACGTGGAACATGTCGGGAAACACAAATCTTCCAAGAGGCGCTAATTGATAAGTGTCAAATGGCTTTCCCTCCTTTAATATGTCTCCGGGATGGCCGTGCTCAACAACATTATTGGCATACCTGGACCAGTAATAAGGGTCTATATCTGCCATGTATTTTTTTCCGCTTTCATCCTGGAAAAATGCCTTGAAGTAATTTGAGGTTGCCTTGATCTGCTCTTCAATCTGCCCTTTATTCTGGCTTAGTATTTTTTGCAGCTCATTCTCAATAAGCACGTCTTTGTTTGCATCAGGCAAGTTAGGATATTGCTGGTCTATTGATGCCTTTATCTGCGTCCTTACAGCATTCATTACGCTGTTTGCCGCCCATTCATCAGTTACCGGCAAATCAACAGCAAGCACCCTTACATATATGGAAAGAATCAGGGGTATAAGCGCAATGAAAATAATGCCGTATTTTCTGAAAAAATTTGTTATTTTGCCCCAGTCCACTGCCACTTCATCTTCAGATTCTTTGCCATCTTTTGAGGCTTTAAACACATTTTTTATTTTTTTAAAATCAAAATGTATTTCGTCTTCTCCAGATTTCCTCTCTTCTGGTTTTTCCTGCTCAGCTCTATGCCCTTCATCTTTTCTACCTTTGAAAAAGCCGGTTATTTTGCCGAAGTCGATAGATATCTCATCATCTTTTTTTTCCTTTGCTACTTCCTCCTCTTTCATAGCAGTTTCTTGCTTTGGTTCATCTTTTTTCCTCTTAAAAAAACCTTTCATCTTACTAAAATCAATAGAAATCTCCTCTTCATCCTTATTATTCTCATCCATAAATAGCCCCTTCTCAAGGAAAAAGCCCAATTTTAAAAAGCTTTTGATTAATAGAATTTTTAAAATATATATTTTGCAAATGACAGGAATCTCGGCTCTCTCAGCAATAAATTCAATACTAAAGGCATTGGCGTGTCCCTGTCGTATTTTTTCAGGATTTTCTTAACTTTTTCCTGATTCATCAGGCTGAGCAGGTAGCCATAGTCCTTGTCTGAAAATTTATTCAAGGCATTTCTTATCCTAAGGTGGAGCAGCAATTCCATTCCAGACTGCTTTTTGAATTCTTTGCCGTAGTCTTTTTTGCTTAGAATGCAGTCGCATAAAGTATGCGCAGCCTTCAGGCTCGGAATAATGCCGCCCCCGGTTGTGGCTTTTACCTGGCATGCAGCGTCCCCAATCAAATAGATATTGCCTTTTTGTATAGCCTGTTTTTGGCTGTATATGGGGAATATTCCCGATTCCCAGCAAAGAATATCTTTTTTTCCCGTTCTTTTCTCCAGAAATTTGTAAAAAAGCTCTTTTGCATTTTTCTTTGCCCCAAGGCCCAGTCTTACAGTATCTTCGCTTTCAGGCACTGCCCAGCCGAAAAATTCCGGAAAATCCGTATTGCTGAAATAAGTCTCAAAGGCATTTATGTCAGTTTTTAATTTCACCTTTGCCTGCATTCCAATATAATAGTTAAAAATTTGCTTTATGCCTGCAGCTTTTGCAACACTTGAGCTTGGGCCATCTGCTCCAACTATCGCTTCTGCCTCAATTTCTTTTATTTTATTATTTTTTTTATCTTTTATTTTGATGGTATTTTTATTAATGAAACCTAAAAATTGATGGTTTGTAAATATTTTAACTCCTTCATTTTCCGCCCTTTCAGCCATAAACTCGTCAAACCTGTTGCGCCACATCACAATTTCATCTACATTTGCCTCAGCCCTGTTGTTTTTGCTTATAACAATAACCTTATTGCATTTGTTTGCAATAACCTTATTAGGCAGTTTAACGAATTTTTCAATAGAAGATGTGACTATGCCAGTGCACTGGACCGGGCTTCCTATCCTGTCGTGCTCCTCAATTAATGCCACTTCCCTGCCGTTTTTTCCAAGCAGATAAGCAAGATAGCTTCCGGCAGGTCCTGCGCCTATGATTGTTATCATGATTTTGGGAAATGGAATATTATTTAAAAAATTACGCAATACTTATGTATCTATTTTAAAATAGTAACAAAAACGAAAGGTTTAAATATTTGACTGATTTTTCTCACGTTTATTAAATTTAAAAATTTGTTGGGGGTATGTTAAAATGGTTTTGGAAAATTCAATGAGTAGAAGGGATTTCTTGTTTATGTCTCGTGAGGTATTAGGTGGAGTTGCTGCAGCCACTTTACTGCCGGATTTTGCTTTTGCAGATTCCCATAGGAGGGTAATCCCCGTTAAAGCTGACATGACGGCAAATTTAGTTACGGGTTACATTGCTGAACAAGCAGGAATTAATTTGGGAAAATATGTTACTGATGATGCAAGAAAACTATTAACAGTTCAACTTGGAAAAAATTCTCCAAAAGAGGTTTGGGTCGGAAGCTTGGATAATGTTGTTGTTGCAGAGCAGATTGCATGGGGCTCTGGAGAAGAAAGAGTCAAGCCTTTTGGCAAAAGAGCTAAAGTCGCAAGAGACCCAAGTACTATAGACTATGTTTTTCCTGGAGATACTTTGGTTTTTGATTCAGGCAAGTTAAATGAAGCTGACAGGAAAAAATTGGCTGCAAAATTCGGTGCAGAAAGAATTGACATTTCTCCGGCAGAGCTAAACGCTTTTGTTGCAAAAAATTATGCTGCTAGAGTAAATGCTGTTAAGCAGGCAGTCAAGAAATCAGCTGGTAAGCAATCAGATTTGGCGAGGAGATATGAGAGAATGATGCCAGTGCAGGTTATGGTTAGGGATGTTACTCAAGAGCTTGCAAAAGGCATGTATAAAGCACTTGCCGCGCAGGGTGTAAAGTTTGGCGATGTTGTAGGATATGCAGAAAAAGGCGGAAAACTAGGCGATAGAATAGGGGGGCCAGTGCATAGGGCAGATTTAACGCAACCTCTTGTTTATATTGCATTTTCTTACCTAGATCCAAATAGGCCAAAAGGAAAACGCATAAGATCTTTTGGATATACTCCTGATACAGAAGGAGATGGTGTTTTCGAGATAAGGTACACTGGAACAATGGATGGGCTTAGAGAGGCATTAGGCGCAAATGACTTTGACATAGCGATGAGGAAAGCTGTTCCTGCAAGGACAAGAGTAACAAGCGGGTATGATAAATTATTCCACTTTTTCCATGGTGGCAAAGGAAGCAGGGCAGAGCAAGTCTATGCTGCTTTGATGAAAAACAATGAAGTTATTGATCCAACAGGCTTAGTGACGCAGAGATATCAGTTTGGAAGATGGTTTACTGATAACCCAAGCTATCAGCTAAAGACATCTGGTGTTCAGGTAGTAAGCCCAAAAAAATAAATTAATTTTTACTTTTTATTTGTAAAATGAAAAAAAGTAATTTGATACTAAAGGCTTTATTAGTCATTCTATTACTGATTTTTTCCGTAGTTTCTTTTGCCGTTGTAATGGCAGAAGAGGGTGATGGCTCTGAAGGTGGAGGCCCAGGAGGCGAAGGGGACGATGATGGTTCAGAAGCAGGCGGACCAGGAGGCGAAAGTGGTGCCAATGATGGCTCAGAAGCAGGTGGACCAGGAGAAGAACCAGCTCCAGCAGAACCAGCACCAACTCCGGCTGAAGAGCCAACTCCGGCGGCAGAGCCGTCAACAGAAGCAGAAGGAGAACCAGGAGGTAATGGTCAACCCGCAAACAATCCTCCAGTTCTAGACGCAATCGGCAACAGGGTTGTTAATGAAAACCAGCTTTTGCAATTTTCAGTTTCAGGCTCAGACCCAGACGGGGATGCATTAGCATTTTCAGCCTCTAATCTTCCAAGCGGAGCTTCTTTTAGCGGACAAACATTTTCATGGACTCCAAACTTTCTGCAGGCAGGAAATTATTTTGTAATTTTTTCTGTATCTGACGGGGAATTTATAGTCTCAGAGACAGTAACAATAACAGTTAATAATATTAACAGAAATCCAACAATAACTTCAACCCCAATAACAACTGCAACTGAAGACACTATATATAATTATGATGTTAATGCAGCAGATCCGGATTCGGATGACGTTTTAATCTTCTTAGTTTCAGGCCCAGGCGGAATGTCAATCAATCCTTTAACAGGCTTGATTTCATGGACTCCAAATGATGCGCAGGCAGTTGTAGGAACGCATTCAGTGACAGTGCAGGTTTCAGACCAAAAAGGCGGAAGCGCAATGCAAACATTCACAATAGCTGTAACAAGGGTAAATGACATGCCATTATTCTCAACAATACCCAATCAGTTTGTAAATGAGGATACTGGCTTTGTAAACAATTTAGTTGATTTGCATTTGTTTGCTTCTGATGAAGAAGATTCAGATGCGGCATTGACCTTTTCAATAGTTTCGCAGTCAAATACGGGAGTTATTTCATGCAGCATGGATTCAAACAGGTTTGTAGACTGCACAACGCAGCCAAACCAGACAGGAGCCAGCGATATAACAGTAAGAGTAACGGACACAGGAGGATTAACGGCTACAAAAGCATTCAGGGTTGCGGTGGGCTCTGTCAACGATGCCCCGACTCTGCAGATTATAAAGCCGCAAAGCACTTTTGTCGAAGGCGCTGTTGTTGATGTCCTGGCAACATCATTTGACATTGAAAATGACCCCTTAACCTTTAATTTAAATTTCGGCGATGGAACAATAATTAATGGCAATGTAATCAACAACCAGGTTGTTGCATCGCATATTTACAGGAAAGTTGGCATTTACACTTTAACATTGGCAGTAACCGATACAGGCGGCTTGACAGACACAAAAACAGTCCAGGTTACAATTATTCCTTTCAGCGTAAATATAATTGCAGATAAAACCAAAGGCGACGAGCCTTTAATAGTCAATTTCGATGCCAGTGTCAATGGAGGCAATACCCCTTTAAGCTTTGAATGGGATTTTAACAACGATGGAACGATAGACAGCAAAATAAAAAATCCTACTGCCGTTTTCAGGGAAAATGGCAAATTTACCGTTACTTTGACAGTGACAGACGCTGATGGCGACAAGGCAAAAGCAACTCAAGTAATAATTGTTGAAAAGGCGCCTTCAAGCTTGCCGAGAAGGAAAATACACATAGACAGCATAAGGTACATTGAGGAAGTAAAAGCCGGGGAAGAATTGGA
>JAGVXV010000052.1:0-1209 GCA_018303625.1 Candidatus Woesearchaeota archaeon | reverse complement strand
CAATAACAAAAAGGGCTTTGATTGAAATACCTGAAGACGCAAAAAAGGGAATTTATGACGTGTTGATTGAAGTCAACGACCACGACACAAACAGGAGGCGCTACAGGCAGGTAAGAGTCGTCTGATTAAAATATGCCCTCGATTATAGCTAAAAATAAAAATATTTAAATATAAGTTATTATTACTAGATAATAGTTATAAAGTGTATTCACTTTAATATGCTAAAAGAAGCGAAAAGTTTAAATATAAGGTGTGTTTAAAAGCACAAATATTTATTAAATGTTTGTTAAAAAACAATGGGGGTAATCTTAAAATGAAAATACTTAAAATTTTTAGCGTCTTTGCGTTATTTTTAATCAGCTTAATGGCATTGAGCGGGATCGCAAATGCACTGAATGTCACAATCGACGAAGTTAAGCTTGACAATGATGTTCTAAGTGCATCTTCTACCAACAAAGTCCTTGATCTGGAAAGGGACCAGGAGCTTGATGTTAAGGTAAGAATCACTGCGCAGGAAACTCAGGACAACGCGCAGATCGAAGTTAATATAAGAGGATATGACCATGATGATTTGATTGAGGACATAACAGACACTTTTGATGTCAAGAAAGGAGTTTCTTATATTAAGAGATTAAAATTGCCTTTAAGGGAAAGGCTTGACCAGGACAGGTACAAGCTGAGAGTAAGGGTTGAAGACAGGGATGGAAACACTGTCCAGGAAACATACGAATTGGAAATTGACACCCAAAGGCATGATTTGCAGATAAGGGATGTTGTTATGATTTGCAGATAAGGGATGTTGTTTTATCTCCTGGAGAGGAAGTCAAGGCTGGAAGGGCTTTGCTTGCTTCTGTAAGAATAAGAAACAGGGGAGAAAGGGATGAGGAAGGAATCAAAATCACTGTATCAGTTCCAGAGCTTGGAGTTTCAGCTTCGGATTTTGTCGACGAGTTAGAGAAAGACGGCGACGACGATGATGAAACAACCTCTGAGGAATTGTTTTTAAGAATCCCGGATGATGCTGAAACCGGAGAATACACCTTGGTCACAGAAGTCGAGTTTGACGATGGCGACGAAAGGGAAACTTACGAGCAGGTCATAAGGGTGATGGGCGCTGAAAAGGCAATGGAAAAAAGCCTTGAAAAAACAGTCATAACTGTTGCTGCAGATGCCCAAAGCCTGCAGGCAGGAGGCGCTGAAGTCGCTTAT
>JAGVXV010000001.1 GCA_018303625.1 Candidatus Woesearchaeota archaeon | reverse complement strand
AAGAAACATTCCTGTTTTGATAGTTGCGAATAAAACTGATCTGAAGAAAGCAAGCGTCAAGAGGGTACAGGCAGCTTTCCCGCAGTACGGGGTTATAGGGATAAGCGCAAAGTACGGCGATAATATTGATGCATTTTACGAGGGCCTGTTTGCTTTAGCCAGCTAAAAAAGAGGTGAAAAATGGCCTTAACAATACAATTCGTGCCTTACCATGAAATTGAGGATTTGGGAAGCGCAAGGCGCGTTAAAAAACTGATTGACCTTGTAAAGGAGAACAAGATAGTCCTGCTGCAGGGCCGCTTGAAGAAAGAAGAGGAAACAGATTTAATTGCGATAACAATGGAAGAGATAGGAGCAAAGTTTAAAGGCATTGAATTAGCAGTTATAAATCCTGAATCAAAAGAGCAGGATTTCCTTAAAAAAGCAAGAAATAATTTTTTCGGCTTCCTTCTGGGCGACAGGCAGGGCTTTACCATAATAGGGCCTGCAACAGTTGTCAAGGAAATAAAAAAAGACCCTAACAAAATTGAGCTGTATGCTAAAGAGCCCTTAAAAAAGAGAAAATCCAAATAAAAATGCCACACCAATGCGTCAAGTGCAACACTTTCTATGATGACGGGGCTAAAGAGATCCTTGCAGGATGCCCCTGCGGGGCAAGGCTGTTTTTCTTCATAAAAAAAGACAAGCTTGATGAGATGAGAAAAGTTATTGAGGAAACAAAGCTGACGCCGAAAGAGAGGGAGCAGATCGAGGATGACGTTTTTGACTTGATCGGAAGCGAGGTTGACAAGGAGCATCCGGTTATTCTGGACCTGGAGGCAATTCATGTCCTAAAGCCAGGAAAGTACGAGCTGGATTTGGTGCATTTATTCAAAGGCGAGCCTTTAATCTTTAAGCTTGAAGAGGGCAAGTACATGATTGATTTAGTGGAAAGTTTTGACAGGTTCAGGAAGAAGTAGCTATTTGCCCGTTATAATCTCCACAACATCCCTGTTTTTCAATAAATAATCCTTGCCCACAGCCTTCTTTGTCCTTACATCTATCGCCTTGATGAAGTTCTTTCCAAAATCTGTATGCAGCTTGAATGCAAAATCAAGCGCTGTTGATTTTGACGGCATGAGGAAGCAGTCAGGCAACCTTCTTCCCTCAGAGTCTTCCAATTTTCCGACGCCGCCGGGAAAAATTGCAATCATCCCAAGAAGCCCGAAAACCGCCTTGTCAAGGACTTCCTGAACGCCTGTTGAGCCATAATTCCCCAAAACATTTTTTTTGATGAAGCCTAATGCCGCCTTTTGCTTTTCATTGATTTTTGGATTGTCCCTGGCTGCAAAATCACTTTCCCCGGGAATATAATCTATGATTCCTGCCCTTGCCGCGCCTTTCAAAGCCAGCTCGCTTTCGGCAGAGCACGCAACTAAAATCCTGTCCGGGAACTGCTCTTTCAGTTTTTCAAAATTTTTCTCTGCGCCATTGACATCTATCTTATTGCATGCAATGAGCATGGGCTTTGTCTCCTTTCTTAATTCTGTTGCAATTTTTAACAGAATTTCCCTGTCCCATTTCATTATGTCCTTATCAGGGCTTAGTTTTTCAATTACTTCCTTCATTAGCTCCTCTGTCACCCTTAAAGAGCTCAGCTGTTTTGCAATTGCCTTGTGAAGCTCCGGCTTTTCCTGGTTTACACCCCGGGCAAACCTGTCCCAGCCTTTTTGTATCAGCCTTAAATACCACATATCAAGCTCATGCTCAAGAAATTTAATGTCATTCGCTGGATTATAGCTCAATGGCTCGACAGCTTCCCCTTTCTCATTGGTGCTGCCTGAAGCATCTATAATATGTATCAAAACATCCGCCTGGTTCAAGTCATCAAGAAACTGGTTTCCCATGCCCTTCCCCTCATGCGCTCCAGGGACTAAGCCTGCAACATCCAATAATTCAACTGGCACAAACCTCTTGCTGTTGGTGCAGTAGCCGAATCTTGGGTTGCATTTTGTGTTGAAGTCCTTGTCTGCGCATTCGACCTTCACAAATCCCGTGCCATGGTTCGGCTTTATGGTTGTGAAAGGGTAATTCGCAATTTCCACTTCCGCCAGTGTCAAAGCCTTGAAAAAAGTGCTCTTTCCCGCGCTTGGCTTACCAACTATTCCTATCAGCATTTTGGTTTCAGTAGTCTGCATTGTTTTTAATAGTTTTCCATCAGAAAGTGAAAATGTTGCAATAATAACAAAAAATTTATATAAGAAGGAGGGATTTTTAGGTTATTTGTCAAAAACCACCTTTCATAGAAGGGTGGCATGTTGCTAATCGCAAAAGTGCTACGTGGTTTTTGAGCACACTCAAAATTCCACAAACTTATTAGTGGAATTTTGATGTTTAAAAATATTAAGGGTGGTTTGGATGGTTGATGTGCCTTTTGAAGGTTTGGGCGTTGCTATAATTACTCCATTCACAAAAGATGGAGAAAAAGTTGATAAGGCTTCCTTTAGAGGATTGATTAATTTTCAGATTGAGAATGGTGTTCAGGCAATAATTGCCACCGGGACTACTGGTGAGAGCCCGACATTAGACCATATTGAACATAAACAAGTAATTGATTTGGCACTCGAATATGCAGCTGGAAGAGTGCCAGTTATAGCTGGAACAGGAAGCAATAACACTGAAGAGGCTATTGGATTATCGAGGCATGCAGAAAAAGCAGGTGCAAATGGCTTATTGATTGTTAGCCCCTATTATAACAAGCCTACACAAGATGACCTTAGCAGGCATTTTTCTGATGTTGCTCATTCAACTCAATTGCCGGTAATTGTTTATGATATTGTTGGAAGATGTGGTGTGTTGATAAATCCCAATACTAGAATTGAGATGCTCCAACGAGCAGAGAATATTGTTGGCTTTAAAGAAGCATCGGGATTTGCTCATTTTGCTGAAAGTTATGATGCAATAGAGCATTTAAGAAATTTAGGGAAAGTAAAACAGAAAGTTGGTTATTGGTCAGGTGATGATAACATAACTCACCGTGTTGTTCGTTACGCCAAGACTAAGCCTGAAGTAAAATCTGGAGTTATATCCGTCTTAGGAAACATAGATCCTGAGGGTACCAGAGCCTATGTAGATGCGGCATTAGACTTAAGAGTAAGTATGGACACAGTACTTGATTTATTTTTCTTAAGAACCGAAGCCTTATCAGCAGCAATGTTTTTAGAAACAAATCCGAAACCTGTTAAGACAGCTGCATATATGATGGGGCTTATAGACCATCCTACTTTAAGAGCACCTTTGTATGCTATGAAGGATGCAAACGTAAAAAAGCTTGAGGAAACCTTAAAGCAATACAACTTATTGCGTACACCAGTAGCATCCCAATAAAAACACAAATCTCTATACTAGTATACAAAACCGAAACCTTTATATAATTATTTCTTTATTAACTGATTTATGCCTCACATTATAACGCAAATTCCTGAATTCAGGGTTAAGTACAAGGATGTTTTCTCGCTGAAGAACCTTTATGTTATGATGCATGAGCTGCTTATGGAGGAAGGATGGTGGGGCTTTGACACGAGTGAGCTGACGCCAGGCTCTGAGCTGCATGCAGACATTGAAACTTTATACTCTGAAAATGTTTTTCAGAAAGGCATCCATTACGGAGGCAAGGAAATGTGGGTGTGGTGGCGCTCCAAAAGAGCAACTCCCTACAGTGGAAAATACCACGGCTATTTCCGCGATTTGCTCAACATAGACTGGCATGTTGTTTACCTGCAGGAAAGGGAGATAGTGCACCAGGGCAAAAAAATGCGCACCCAATGGGGAGAGCTTGAGATGTTTTTCAATGCCAGAATTGAGGCTGACTACACAGGGCAATGGGAAAACCACCGGATCCTGAAGCATTTCCAGAAGATTTATGAAAAAAGGATTATGGAACAGGATGTGGAAAAAAGGGAAAAAGAGTTATGGAGAGATGTTTATAGGATAGCATCAAAAGTAAAGGCATGGCTGAACATGAGGACATACCTGCCTGTTCCTGAGCAGTTCCACCCCAAGCTTTATGGATGGGAAGAGTAAAAAGAATAAGTTATTTAAATAAAGTTTTAATTCTAAAGAACCTTGAACTTGCCTCTGTAGCATAGTAGCTATTGCGGCAGACTTGTATTCAAACAAGCCATCTGCAGGTCGCCGGTGCAACTCCGGCCAGAGGCTTTTTACCGAATAAAAAAGCCCGGGAAAAAGTGTTTCCGCAGGCTTATTTTGGAAGGAGGAATCAAAATGGCAGAAGAAATACAGAGAGAATACGAAAGTTTGAGCAAAAAATACAGGCTACCTAAATTCAAGGATATTGACCTTATATTTGAGATAAGCACAATTGAAAGCACCGCCTTTTTGCTAAGGGACATAATCGGGAAAATTGCTGACAAGATAGATTATTATGCCAAGTTTTTGGAGGAGTTTTTGCAGCCGGACACATCTTCTTTAAGCACCATGCATGAAATAAGGTTTTTTTCTGATTCGGAAAAGGCAAGGATTTATGCGCTGTACAAAAGGCTGATGAAGCTTGACAGGGAAGCCATTGAGGTATATTTAATCGCAGACGAAAAAAATGAGGCTGTTTTTATTGGGAATACCTTTAACAAATGGATGGAAATAAAAAAAGAATTGCTGGAATATGTAAAGAAGATGAAGGAATCGTGGGACAAGGAAACAACTATGGAGGAAGACTTAGGATATCTGGGCTAAAATGCACATCATTCTCTTGGGGCCTCCTGGCGTTGGGAAAGGGACTTTGGCAGGCAGCTTAGCCAAAAAATTTGGCATTCCAAAAATCTCTACAGGCGATATTTTCAGGGAGGCTGTCCAGCGAAATACGGGGTTGGGAAAAAAGGCAAAGGCTTTCATGGGCAAGGGAGCCTTGGTTCCCGATGAGATCGTAATCGGCATTGTCGATGAAAGGCTGCAGAAAAAAGACTGCAGGAACGGCTTTATTCTTGACGGTTTTCCAAGGACAATAAAGCAGGCAGAAGCCCTGGGCAGGATAACGGGCATTGATGCGGTGCTTAACCTTAAGTCAGAGGATAATGTTATAATAAAGAGGGTTTCCAGCAGGAGGGTTTGCGAAAAATGCCAGTCTGGCTTCAATATAACCTCATTAAAGCCAAAAAAAAGCGGCATCTGCGACAAATGCAGCGGCAGATTAATCCAGAGGGAGGATGACAAGCCTGAAACAGTAAAAAAAAGGCTGGAAGTTTACAGAAGGGAAACAACGCCTTTGATGCAATACTACGAAGAAAAAAAATTGCTGAAAAATATCAACGCCGAAAAATCAATTGAAGAAGTTTTCGAAGATGCTGTAAAGGCCATGTCTAGCTCCTGAATAAATTCTCAACAAAAACAGTTGCATAGCTTCCTTTCGGCAGGGAAAAGCTTATTTTTATTTTATTTCTGTCCTTATTTAGCTCATCTTTGTCTAACTCAATCACCTTAAACCCCTTATTTTGGATGAATAATTTCCTTTCAGCGCCTTCCTGGCTTAATTCGGGTATTGCCTTTATTATGAAATCCCTTGGGGTTATTTTTTCATTTTCCATTATTTTATTTATTATTTTCTCAATTTTTTTATTATTGAATATTGTCCCAAAACCAACAACAGGAGTTTTAATATTTTTTATTTTTATATTTTTATTTTTTAAATAATTTTTATTGTTTTTTCCCAAAAACTGCCTTATTGTTTCGTTAAAAATAAAAGACTGGTAGGAATGAACATATAATCTCACTAATTTTAGTGGGACTTTCTTCAATGCCACGACAAAATCATTTTTATGTTTTCTTAAGTGCTCATTTATTTCATTGCTAAAATCATTGTTGCTTTCTAAAATTAATTCTACTGCTTTCTTAAAGTCTTTTTTTATTATTGCCTTCCCGACCAGATGGTTGCTTTTGCTGAATCTCTGGGGACCGAAAAGATTGGGCATCAGGATTTTTTTGCCTTCTGAATTTCTGATTTTACTGGCTTCATTATTGCTTAAATTTCTTATTGTTATCTCAAACTCGTTGCCTTCCAAATCGCCTAAAGAAATTGGCTCATTCCCGCTGCCTAGGTATTTTAACTCAATATCCTTAAAATTGATATTCTCAAAATCCTTTTTTCCCCTGAAAACTGATATTTTCTGCTCTGTTACTGCATTCCTGTCCTTGCTGCCTGCAAAGCCGATGTTTTTTTCTTTGATTCTTAGCTTGTCCGCGATTTTTCTTGCAGCATCCAGAGTATTGTAATTTTTTTTCCTTAATAAGAAATAAGCGTATTGGCCGTTATTGTCAATAATCGGGTGGCTTATCTCCTTCACAATAAAGTCTTCCGGAATCTGCTTTAGTTTGTGCATAGAAAAATGGGCAATCCCTAAATTTATATTTATTTTGAATTTAACAGGTTTTATCTGGTTGTCGGAGTAATTGTGCGCACCTTTTCCTCTAACGGCCCTGATTTCAATTTTGCCAACCCCTCATCACTGATTCTTTCAGCTATAAGGCGGTTTCCCTCCTGTGAAACATTTAAATACCTCATGAACCCTGAAACAGGCATTACTATGCCCTGGCCATTCTTGCGCGCTATCGCAAATCCAATCAACTGGCCATACATTGTAAAGACAGGGCTGCCCGAACTTCCATTTTCAAATGGCAAATCTACCCTGAAAGCTCTCCAGGTCTTTCCTTTGACCTCAATTCTTTCAGGCAAAGAGGCTATACGCCCGTACCTCAATTCTTTTCCGTAAGCTTCTGGATTTTCCAACCAAAAAATCCTTTCGCCGGGCTTAAAATTTGTTGATAGCTCCACGCCGTTATTGCAGTATCTCCTGCAAAGCTCCTCAGGCAGATGGAATATGGCAAAATCTGCTCCCTCATCTTTTTCCAGCAATGTTATAGCCACACCATCAATACTGGTGGTTTGAGAATTGATTTTATAACCGGCAACATTTCGTGACTTAATATACTCTGGATCTTCCTGATAGGGCTTTGAGACGTGAAGAGAAATAACATACCTGTTTCCCAATACAAAACCTGCACCTTTTTTACTATACCTATCATCCCTTGTGCTTCCATCTTTTAATGTCTCTGAAACCCGGAAATCTGTCTTATGGGCAAGGGTCATATTTACTGTTTTTTTGAACATTTCATAAATTCTTTCGCGCTCCCTATGAACAGCCAAATCTATATATTTATGGGGATCGGTGTACAATTCTATATTAACGCCTCCTGCACATCCGCTTAGAAGTCCGGTCAAACCCAAGCCTAACAGCCCAACTTTAAATCTCATAAACGAGGAAGAAGCTGTGGGAATTTAAATTTTTCCACTTTGACTATTTAAAAGGGGCTACTTACTTCGCAATCAGCTTTATCACGTCAACCATTCTCTCGCTGAAGCCCCACTCGTTGTCGTACCATGCAATTACCTTGACAAAATTGCCGCCAATCACATTTGTCAATTCTGAGTCAAAAATTGAGGAGTTTGGGTCTGTTACAATATCTGAAGATACCAACGGCTCAACTGAATACTCGACAACGCCTTTGAGCTTGTTTGCGGCATTTTCAAAAGCCTTGTTTATTTCCTCTTTTGTAGCATTTTTCTCCAATTCGCATACAAAATCCGTGACAGAGCCTGTTGGAACAGGAACCCTAAATGCCAAGCCATCAAGCTTTCCCTTAAGCTCGGGAATCACTTCTGCAACTGCCTTAGCCGCTCCTGTAGTTGTCGGTATTATGGATAAAGCTGCATGCCTCGCCCTTCGCAAATCCTTATGGGGCGCATCAACAAGCCTTTGGTCTGCTGTATAGGCATGTATCGTTGTCATAAATCCCCTTTTAACTTTGAAATTGTCGTGCAGTATTTTTACAATAGGAGCCAGGCAGTTAGTCGTGCATGAAGCATTTGAAACAATATTATGCTTTTTACTGTCGTACATTTTGTCATTAACCCCAATTACAATAGTTATGTCCGGATTCTTTGCAGGAGCGCTTATCAGGACTTTTTTGGCGCCGGCATTAAGGTGCTGCTGCGCGCCTTCCCTGTCAGTGAATTTGCCAGTGCTTTCAACGACAACATCAATTTTCATACCTTTCCAGGGCAATTTTAACGGGTCCAGGACTGAAAGCACCTTTATTTTTTTGCCGTCTATTATTAAAGAATCATCTGTATGCTCAACTTCTCCTTCAAACCTTCCATGGACAGAATCGTACTTAAAAAGATGCGCCAAAGTCTTTGCATCTGTAACGTCATTGACTGCAACCCAGTTTATGCCTTTGTCTTTTATGCCTGCTCGAAGAACTAATCTTCCTATTCTTCCGAACCCGTTTATTGCAACATTTACCATAAAGCCACCCTTTTGTTGAATATAGCAAAGCACACAAATATTTGAGTATAAAAATTGTGCTTTGCTTATTACGAACGAGCATCTATTGCTCAATAATTTATGCAAGTGAGTATAGCAGGAAATATTTGCAGCTTATATAAAAAGATTGCGGGTTGCGGCTTATTTCTTCAGCATCTTCACCATATCCTTCAATCCTCTTGTGTTGATGACATCGTTCTTTGTTGCCCACCCTCTTCTTGCTGTTGCAATGCCTAATCTTATAAACTGCAGCTGGTCTGAGTTATGAGCATCTGTATTTATTATTAATTTAACCCCTGCTTTGATTGCAGCCCTTGCATGGGCATCATTCAAGTCCAGCCTTTCAGGAAATGAGTTTATCTCCAATAAAGTTTTTGTTTCCTTTGCTTTCCCAAAAACCTTCTCAAAATCCATGTCATAAGCAGGCCTCTTGTTTATCAGCCTTCCAGTAGGATGCGCTATAAAATCAACATTCTCATTTTCCATTGCTTTAACAAGCCTTTCGGTTATTTTCTCTTTCGGATTTTTAAAGCCGGAATGAATTGAAGCTACAACCACATCAAGCTCTTTTAAAACATGATTTTTCATGTCAAGGCTGCCATCAGATTTTATGTTGACCTCAACCCCTTGCAAAACCTTAAAATCAGTTAGTTTTTTATTTATCTTGTCAATTTCTTTTCTCTGCCTAATTATATCTTTTTCATTTAATGCGCCTGCAATTGCCAAAGTTCCAGTATGGTCTGTTATGCAAATGTACTCGTGCCCTAATTTTTTCGCAGCTAAAGCCATTTCCTCAATTGTATTGCTGCCATCGCTCCATTTTGTATGCATCTGTACATCTCCCTTAATTTCATTGTAATTGATTAATTTTGGAAGTTTTCCTTTCATTGCCGCTTCAATTTCTCCATCATCTTCCCTTATCTCAGGCTCTATGTAAGGCAATCCCAATTTTTTATAGCAATCCTCTTCTGTCTTTGAGGCCAGAACTCTGTTTGTCTTATTGTCAAACACTCCATACTCGCTTAGCTTCATTCCCTTTTTTATTGCAATTTTCCTCAGGACAATGTTATGCTCTTTGCTACCAGTAAAATAAAGCAAAGCAGAGCCGAACTTATTTTCTTCAATCAGCCTTAAATCAATTTGCAGCCCATCATGCAATTGTACTGTGCTTTTTGTTGCTCCTTTTGCCAAAACTCTAGCTATATCCTTCATGCCGGTGAAGAAATCCATTACTTTTTCAGGCTGCTTTGAAGAAACCAGAATATCAACATCCCCTATTGTTTCCTTTCTTCTCCTTAAAGAGCCTGCAATTTCGACCTTGCCTGCTTCCTTTAATTTTTTCAGCCTTTCTCTGATTTCTTCAGCCGTGAATAACGCATATCCAAGTAAATGCCTTTTTCCGGAAACTTTCGCAAATTCAATCCCTTTCAGGATGTTTTTTTCAACAGTCGGCCCTAAGCCCTCAATTTTCTGGATTTTTCTCTGTTTTGCAGCCTTTTCCAGCTCTTTCAGGTTTTTTACTTTTAGCTGCTTATATAATTTTAAAATTGTCTTTGGCCCTAAGCCCTCTACTTTCCCCAGCGCTTCAATATCAACAGGAGTCTCTTTCTTTAGCTTTTCAAAATACCTTAAATGCCCTGTTTCAAGAAATTCTTTTATTTTCTTTGCAAGCCCTTCCCCCACGCTGGAGATATCCTCCAATTTTCCATTTTTATTTATTTCCTCAATATCCTCGCTTAAGCCTTCAATTACCAAAGCAGCTTTCCTATATGCGCGAATCTTAAAAACAAGCTCCCCCCTAATCTCTAGGTAATCAGCTATTTCGTTCAATAGCTCAGAAACCTCGTGGTTTTTCATAATAACCCAGCATATTTCACTTTTTAACCTTCAATCTTCTGCTTCTTGGCAGCAATTTTATTTCCTTCTCCTTTAATTGCTCCTCCAGCCTTTTTATTTCTTTTTCATAATATGCCGCCAAATCGGTATTTCCCTCTTCCAGGGCTTTTCCGAGCTTTACATTCCTATGAATATCAATTTCCTTCCTTATGCTTTCAACGCCTTTCTTGTATTTTTTCTTGCTCATTTAAATGATGCCTTTATTTCCCCCAATAGATTTTGGGCTATTCCCAATAATTTCTCAGCATCTTCTTTATTTATTAAACTGCTTTTCCTAACCCTAATGCCTTTTCTTTCATCGGAATAGATTCTATAAAGCTCTTCAATTTTTTCTTTTGTTACGCCGCAATTCTCCAAGAAGCTGAATAAAGCTGATTTTGAATATAAATTATTTTCCCGGATAAGCCTCATCATTAGTAATCCTCTTATTCGCAGCATCAAGGAGTAAATAATGCTTCCGATTTCAAAGCCCATTTCAACACCTTTTTTATCCAATTCCAAAATCGCTATGGTGGCATCGATAAAATTTTTTGTGTTTTTTACTGTAAAATTGAGTTCCCTGTATTTTTCCAATAAACCCGGGTTGACTATAGTTTTGGCTTCCTTGATTATTGGCAGAATCAATATAGCATTCTTGTTTAAAGTGTCTTCAAGCTCGTTTAAAGTAATAGAAACAATAGAGTAATCACTTATCTTTTCGATTATTTTCAATTTTGTATAGGTTATTACCAATATATCTACATCGGAATCTAGTGTTTGCTCGTTTCTGGCGTAAGATCCGTACAAGTATACTGCCAATACATATTCTAAATAAGGATTTAGAATTCCAAATATTTCAGATTTTATATCTTCAAAAGTTTTGGGCTTTGTAATAAATCTTATTCTTTTGCCCACATATTCCTTAGGCAAAACAACGTGGCCGCTGTTTCCAAACCTTTGAACTAACTTTGTTTCCATAGTATATATGTATATACAAACTTATATTTAAAATTTTGCATTTAAGTATCCTTTAACAGAATTCGTTTAAACCCTTATTCTTGCCCAAAAAACCATTCGCTTTCTTTAAAATATCCTTGGCAGTTTTGTAAGTCAGCCTTTCTAAAGCCTCATCATAAGTAAGCCATGCAAAGCCAATGTGCTCAAAGCTTATATTGACCTCTTTCTGCCCTGTTTTTGCAAGAAAGAAAACAACTTCCTTGCTTTTTAATGCGCCTTCAAGCTTGTAAAAGTAATGTATTTTTTCCTTGAATTTGGGTAAAATTTCAATTTTTTCAATGCCGGTTTCTTCCTTGACTTCCCTTTTTGCTGCTTCCTCCGCTGTCTCATTTTTTTCAACGTGCCCTTTGGGAAAATCCCAGTGGCCTGCCTCGTAATGCAATAAAAGGTACTTAATGCCGTCTTTTTCTGCAATAAAAACGACTGCCCCGGCTGACTTTTCTTTCTCCATGATAATCAAAAAAACAGAAAAATTTAAATAGTTTTTATGGCATAGAAGCTATATATTCAAAAATATACTATAAAAAATAGAAACATTTATATATAACAAGCGCTCAAAGAGTATGCAAGTCCGACTGATAGTGGAAGTTATGGGGTTCTGGGCTTGTTTCACAGAGCTGACAAATACTCATACCTCACTCTAATTCGGGGAAAAGGGGGTTGGTTGGAAAAAAAGGTGAAAGAAAACAATACGCAATATCATGTTATTTAAATTATCCTACCTTTTGAGCGGGCAGAGGAGTTTTTGAATCACCTCTTTTCTCCTTGCCTCGCCGCAAGGGTAGGATTTTACTCTAACGAAAATGAAGATAACAAACACCAAAATTTTTGAGACAGTGAAGGAAGTTGTTGGCGAAGACAGCTTGAAGGTAGTTGAATTTCTTAAAGACAAGAAGAATATTTCTGATTTCAAGATAGCGGAAAAGACAGATACAGACATCCATCAGATAAGGAACATACTATACAGGCTGTATAACCATAATTTAGTCACTTACTACAGGAAAAAGGACAGGCAGAAGGGATGGTACATAAGCTACTGGACTTTCAACAAGAGAAGGGTCAAGGATCTGATGGGGATTGTGAAAAAGCAGAAACTTGAGAAATACAATGAAAGGCTTTTTGAAGAGGAAAAAAACAAGGACAACTTTTTCCTTTGCCCGAATGCGTGCGTCAGGGTTAATTTTGATAAGGCAACTGACTTTGAGTTCAGATGCCCTGAATGCGGAAATATTTTAAATAACCAGAGCAATGAAAAGACAATTGAATTCTTAAAAACCCAGATAAAAGAATTAAAGATGAGCAACGGGTTTAAGGTTTAGGTTTTTAGAAATTATTATATAGTATGCCCTAAAGTTGGCTCATATGGATTATTGGATTTCTAAAAAGCAAGAAATGGCGCAAAAAGCCAGTTGTTTGAGTGCCTTTAATGCCGGGCTTGAGGAAACGGTTGATGACAATTTCAAGTTGGGATCATGGATGATGTTTGGCTTATTCTTAACAGATCAAAACTCAAATCCGCTTAGTCTTGACACTTGGCTGAATACGCCGCTTAATGAGATGCTGATGCTGACAGCCGTCAAATCCTCCTCATGGCTTCTTTATTACCATGAAAAAATCACGCCGTTTATCCCTGACATGGATTATTGGAAGAGTGCAGGAATGCAAGTTTTATATGGCATGGCCCCAATGTTGCCCAAATGAGCCATTTTTATAATCTTCGCAATGAAGAATCAGGTAGAAAAAGGGGTTTGCCTGGCATTTTTTGTTTTTATCTATGATTTTCTTATTTTGGCAACAAAAAAGCCTTCTGTGTCATTATCCTGCGGCCAGATTCTAAGGCATTTTTTTATTTCATCATTATATTTTTTATTTTCAAAATTTAATATTGGCTCGCTTTTTTTAATATTGGATAGTTTTATTGGCTCTAATTCAGCATTTTCATATTTATTTAATAAAAAATCTATAACGCCCTCATTCTCTTCAGGCTCCAAGCTGCACGTAGAATAAACTAAAATTCCTCCTTGTTTCAGATTTTTAAAGGCTGTATCAATCAGCTGCCTTTGAGTTCCTGCCAATCTTTTTACCATGACAGGATTCCAAATCCTCAGTGTTTTCAGGCTTTTCCTTATTGTGCCGGTTCCGGAGCATGGCGCATCAAGCAAAATTTTGTCAAACAGCATCTCCTTGAACCACTGGCCCTGCATTAAGGTTATTATTGCATTCGAAACGCCGCATCTCTGCAGATTGATGCTTAATGGCTTCATTCTTTCAGTTGTGTAGTCATTTGCTATTAAAAACCCCTTATTACCCATTAAAGCGGCTATCTGCGTTGTTTTGCTGCCCGGGGAAGCTGCCATGTCCAGGACAACTTCATCTTCTTTTGGCCCTAAAACAAGAGGGGGAATCATAGAGGCTGCTTCCTGGGCATAGAAGTAGCCTAAACTATGCTCAATTAAGTTCCCTATATCCCTTCTTTCTTTTTCCTTATGCTCAATCCAAAAGCCTTCTTTGCACCATGGCACCGGCTCCAGATTCCAGTTCTCGTCCAGTCTTTTTTTTAGGTTTTCTATTGAAATTTTTATTGTGTTCACTCTTATGGATCTTCTTAAAAAAGACAAAGAGTATTTCTTAAATTCCTCCCAGTTTGTCAGGGCCTTATAGCGCTCAACAAACTTTTCCTTGAATTCTATTTTCTCCGAATCTGGAATTTGGTGTGGCATTTTACCTTAAATCGGGGAATATTGGAAATATTTAAATAATATTTGTTTAAAAAAGGTAATATGAAAAAATTTGGCCTTATTGTGATTGGCGCTGGTTCCGGCCTCAATGTTTCTTCGGCAGCAGCTGATAAGGGAATTAAAGTCGCTGTTGTCGAAAACGGCCCTATGGGGGGCACATGCCTGAACAGGGGCTGCATCCCGTCAAAAATGCTTATTCACAGCGCTGATGTTGCTGAAATAATAAAGAGCTCAAAAAAGTTTGGCATTGAATCCAAAATAAATAAAATTAATTTCAGGAAAATTGTTGACAGAGTCTCAAAAATAGTTGATAAGGACGCAAAAGGGATTGAAGAGGGAATTAAGGCAGATAAAAATACGACTTTGTATAAAACAGAGGGAAAATTCGTTGGATTCAAAACATTAAAAGTTGGCAAGGAAACAATAACTGCTGACAAGATTGTCATAGCAGCAGGCACAAGGCCTTTTATCCCGAAGATTGAAGGCTTAAGCGATGTTGATTTCATAACAAGCGATGGGGCTTTGAGGCTGAAAAAGCTGCCAAAAACAATGACGGTTATAGGCGGAGGCTATATTGCGGCTGAACTGGCGCATTTCTTCGGCTCTTTGGGGGCAAAAATAACAATAATACAGCACAATGAGCTTTTGGTTCCAAATGAGGACATTGAAATTGCAGAAAAGTTTACTGAAATTTTCAGGAAAAAATACAATGTGCTTTTGGGCTATAACGCGGTGAAAGTTTCCAGAAAAGGAAAAAATTTTGTTGTTATAGCGGAAAAAAATGGGAAGAAGAAAAAGATTATTTCAGAGCAGCTGCTTGTTGCTGCCGGAAGAATCCCGAATACAGATATCCTTGATGTGAAAAAAACCGATGTCCGAATTAATGATAGGGGATTTGTAAATGTAAACGAGTTTATGGAAACTAATGTGAAGGGGGTATGGGCTTTAGGGGATATAGCAGGAAAATTTTTGTTCAAGCATAGCGCAAACCTCGAGGCAAATTATGTTTATAACAACATTTTTCATGAAAAAAGGAAGATTGATTACCGGGCAATGCCACATGCAATTTTCACTTCTCCGCAGATTGCAGGCGTCGGCTATACAGAGCGGGAACTCAAGGAAAAAAAGATTTCTTACGCTATCGGGAAATATAGTTATATGAACACCGGCATGGGCCTTGCATTGCAGGACAAGGATGGCTTTGTCAAAATTTTAGCGCATAAAAAAACAAGGAAAATCCTGGGCTGCCATATTATTGGAACAGATGCTTCAACATTGATACAAGAGGTAATTGTCGCAATGAAATCCGGCAACGGGACTGTGGACAATATCAGAAATGCAGTACATGTTCATCCCGCCTTAAGCGAAGTTGTGCAGAGGGCTGTTAATGACATTGAGTTGTGATTTACAGGTTTTTTCTCAATTGGCCTATATCATCCAATGTAAATCTATAAGTGCTCATTCTTTTTTCCTGGATCTTTATTCCGATTTTCTCGCTTAATGCAACTGTATCAATGTTTGCAATAGTTATGCCATTTATGCCGCTCTTTCTCAATAGTTCAAGTGCCTCCCTGGAAGTATAAAGTGGCTCCTTTACCCTATCTCCAAGATAAGAAACCAAAGACTGGAGTGAAATTAAACTAGTTCCGTTAAAAGGATAGCTTTGAAGCCTTCCTGCAGCAACAAGAGAGTATACAGGAGGTTTGGAGCTGAGCTTTAATCTGGCTGCCACTTCCCCAGTAAGCAACATATCTTCGCCATAACCAGTTTCCGCATGCATTTCCCTTTCCCAAGCGTACCAAGCTAAAGTTTTTTCTAAACTGCCGTCCGGTAATCCATAGTGCTTTGCCAAAAATTTTCCAGTGGCACCTTCTTTATGAAGCACAAAAATTTCTTTTACTGTTATGCCCAAATTGCTGCAAGATTCTCTCGCGGCTTTTAAGTCAGCTACCTCTCTGTCATCAAGCATCATCTTCTTGCCGGATTTTTGGGCAGTTAATATACCTCTATTAGCATATTTTCTAACGGCACTAGGGTCCAAACCAAGAATTTTTCCAGCCTGAACAGCATCTACATATCCCATTTTTTCACCATATAAGCCCCTTCCCCCTCATATCCTAATTTTTTGTAATAATCCCTTGCGCCTATTCCAGAAATAACAACAATTTTATTTTTATGATTCTGTAAGGCAATTTCCTCTGCTTTTTTCATCAGCATTTTCCCAATTCCCGTATGCTGGATGCTTCCTTTTTTCCCGATGCTTACAGCAGAGCCAAAAACATGCAGTTCCCTGATTAAAGCACTTTTTTCAGTAATTTCTTTTCTTAAAAACTGTGATGGAAACCTTAATCTGCAAAATCCCAATAAAGTATTTGCCTTAATATCTTCATATGAAATAAAAAACTCTTTTCCTTTTGAGGCTTTGTACTCAATAACTGCAATTTCCGGACTTTCAATTTTCAGGTTTTTGTTTAGATGCAATTTATGCCCTACTTCGCGGCATCTTATGCAATTGCATGTTATGCTGCTTTTCTTCAGCTCTTTTTCAATGTACTGCCTCAGATTTGTCCTGTCAACTCCGGCATCTGTTGCGTATGTCGGAATGTCCCTCTGGACGCGCATAATTCTGCAGTATTTTGGGACAAACTGCTTGAACCATGCAATTAATTCGGCAGCCTCTTTTGTTTTTAATGGCTTGAAATTTCCCTTTATGTAATCATCATAAAGCCTTGTTCCCTTCAAAACCATGCAGGGATAAATTTTCAGCATATCAGGCCTATATGCCTCATTTTCAAACAATTCCTTTAAGCCTTTTTTGTCCATTCCTCTTGTTGTAAAGGGCAATCCGGGCATGTAATGGGCATTGATTTTAAAGCCCAAGTCCTTCAGAATGCGTATGCTTTCAACATTGTCTTTTACTGTATTTCCCCTGTTCGTTTTTTCCAGTACTTCATCATAAACGCTTTGTATTCCTATCTCAACCCTTGTTGCCCCCAATCTTAACATCTCATTGCCCTGCACCAGCTTTCCGTAATCGCTTTTTGTCTCTATTGTAAGCCCAATGCACCTTATTTTTGCATTCTCATTCTGCTCCTGTATTTTCTCCAGAGTTAAAGAAGAATTATTCTGGGAATTTGCCTTTTGGATTGCTTCTTTCATTGCAATAAGATTTGCATCGTGGTTATTTTTTATTTTTAAAATTTCATTATTTTTTTCATTTATTTTTATTGGATTATTGCTGTTTTTTATAGTATTGTTGCTTTCTTTTTCATTATTTGCATGGCCGTTTATTTTTTGCCATTGTTCCAGTATTTTGTTTTTAATTTCATTATTCTCTATTTTATTTAAAAATTTATTTGCTTCATTTAAATTATTTTTCTCATTAAAAAAATCAGTATTTTCATTAAAAAATAAATAATTGACTGCGCTCAAAATTTCTCCATTGCTCAAATCCAGGTTTTTTATGAATAAAAGCTTTTGATGAATTCTTTTTGTCCTCTCATTGTCTTCTATATCTGCGGGCATCTCAAAAAATGCGTTGAATTTATTCATATTGATATTATCTTCATTATAAAACAAAACAGAAAAATCGTTCATTGCCTTAAGAAGATATTTCACAAAATATTCCTGATAGATTTTAGGAAAAAAACTGAATGTGCCGCCCTGCAGTATAACCTCTGCCTTTTCTGGCACTAGATTCATTGCAATATAATGCTCCAGCCTGTTGAAAACCCCGAGGTAGGGGTCGTAATTGTTCCTTATTGCTCTTCTTGTTGAAGGCTCTTTTCCAGTATAGCTCTGCGGCACATCTCCAAAAGGGCTTCCCGGGCCTCCCGGGCAATAAGAGCATGGCCCAATGCTTTTAATTGTATGCGGGCATGGGTAAGGGTCCATCATCAATGCAATTGGCGCTACTCCAGAAATTGTCCTTGTGGGCTTCATAGAAAGGATTTTTTTGAAATCTTTCCTGTCTTTTTCAGAGGCAAGGGAAGCGATTGTTGCGTTCTTAGGGATTTTACTGATTTTATATTTCTTCAATATCTCCAGTTTGATATTATTGAACCTATCCAAATCGTCAATGTTCCTTTTCTTTGCCTCGCTTAAAATTTTCTGATAAATTTGCTTTAGTTCCATATCATAAAGTAATAGAATCCAATTTATAAATTTGACCTAAATTTTTGTGGGAGTTGTATTTTCATGAAGATTTTTTGAGGAGTGATAGATAAGTTATTATTTTAAAGTGGTGAAAATAGAAAGGTTTAAAAGTTACCGATTTTACCTCTTATTAAAATGGATTCTTTAGATGAAAAAGTGTTGGAAGATGTAAGTGTAGTTTTGACTTCCGGCGGAATGGGAACAAGAAACAGGCCAATTAGCTTGTACTCTGCAACAAGCATGATACCCAAAGGGCTTATGAGAGTAACTGGAATTCCATTATCTGAACTGCAGATAGAAATGCTTAGGGCTATAGGCCTAACGCAGTTTTATATTATAACCCGTTATTTGGAAAATAGGGATCAGCTTTCCAACAGATTTGGGGACGGAAGAAAAAGGTTTGAAGTTAATATATCTTATTCGGATCCCATTGAAGACATTCTGAACAATGGGCCTGGTGATGCAATTTTAAGAAACATAGCAAACCATCACATATCTGGCCATAGCATAGTTCTAGCAAACGATAATCTTTACGAAGCTAATTGGAGGGAAGCAGTTAGGTTACACAAAGAAAGAGGCGCAGTAATAACAATTTTAGCTACAGAAATGAGCCCAAGAGAGACAATAGGGGATTATGGTTTGTTGGATTTAGACAGGGCTAGCGGCAGGGTTAGGAAAATAACAGAGAAACCCCGAACAGAAGAAGAATTGCTGTCTGCTTTAGGTTTATCAGATTCTGTACAATTAACTGATGTAGTAGCACAGGCTAATACTGCCGGTTATATTCTAGATAACGCAGCACTTGCGGCGATAGCACGAGAAGCTTGGGTTGTAACTGGAAGAAGAAAAGAATCGGGGGAATTTGACATGTCCCGCAACTTAATAAAAGGTCTTGTTGAAAGAGGCTATCCGGTTTACGCTCGTACTATTGACAATTGGGCTGATTTAGGCTCAAATCCCAAATATTTAAGGACTGTTGAAAGAGCCTTAGCAGGCGAATTTCCATCGATAGGTAATGTGCTCAAAGCAAGAGGATATAAAAATCCAACCAGTGATACATCAGTATTGGTACACGAAAGAACTTATGAACAAAAATATAACGGAGGAAAATCATTAAAAGAATTGATGGAAAGTGGCGCAGTCAAAATTGGACCGAATGTGCTTATAGGAAGCGATGTAAGAATAAATGAAGGTGCAATAATTAGATATAGCTCTATTGAAAAAGATGTGAATATAGGACCAAATACTGATATTTCGCATAGTGTCATTTTCCCTTATTGCATAATTGGCGAAAATGCAAGAATTGAAAGAAGCATTTTAGGACTGCAAGTTCACGTTGATTCTTCAAAAGATAAGCCAACAATAATAGAAGCAAATTCATTTTTAGGGCCAGATACACGTGTGCCCAGAGGTTATCATCTTGCTGGGGTTACAGTTTATCCAGCTTATGAATTTGGTCCAAATGCCAGAACCATAGCCGACAAAATTCTAAAACCCAGCCAAGAAAGTTTGCTAAGAGCCCTTAAAATGTAAGTATTTTTAATTTTAAAAGATTTTTATTTAACTAGTTCCGGATTTATTCTTGTTATTGCCAACTTGTATATTTCCACCACAATAAAAACGCTGCTCGCAGCCAAAAACACAACTCCCCAGTCAATTGCCGACAGATGCACTGTATTAAACACTTTTTCCATAACAGAAGTCTGTATGACAAGCACCTGCATCAGAATTGATATTATTATCGCGCCCCAGAGCTTCATGTTTGTGAAAATTCCAACTTTAAACAATGAATTGAATTCAGAGCGGCAATTCAATACATTAAACATCTGGAATATCATTAATGTGGCAAACGCCATTGTCTGCGCGTAAGCAAGGTTTTCTTCCGGATTGTACAGCTTAAAAACAATTAAAGTGCCGAGCATCATTGTAAAGCCAACAATGAGCATTCTCGCGATTATGGAATTTGATATAATCCTTTCTTTCGGGTTGCGGGGCTTTCTTTCCATTATGTTAGGCTCTACAGGGTCAATGCTCAAAGCCAAAGCAGGCAGTCCATCGGTTACAAGATTAATCCATAAAATCATCAATGCTGTGACGGGCAGCGAAAATCCTAGAATAATTGCAACAAACAGCGTTAAAATCTCGCCCAAGTTGGAGGAAAGGAGGTATTCAACAAATTTTTTTATATTGTCATAAATCCCGCGGCCTTCCTCAATCGCATTCACAATGCTTGCAAAATTGTCATCAGTCAAAATCATTGCGCTTGCCTCTTTTGCAACATCAGTCCCTGTTATGCCCATTCCAATGCCTATGTCGGCTTTCTTTAAGGCAGGAGCGTCATTTACGCCGTCGCCAGTCATGGCTACAATATGGCCTCTTTTCTTCAAAGCGTCAACAATCTTTATCTTATGCTCCGGGTTTACTCTTGCATAAATTGCAATGTCCTCAACAATTTTCTCCAGCTCCTGTATTTTTTCCAGCTGCTCTCCTGTCAGGCTTTTGCCTTCAATGCCTATTGCCTTTCCAATGGCCTTTGCAGTTATCTCATGGTCGCCCGTTATCATAACAACCTTAATGCCGGCTTTTCTGCATTTTTCAATTGCTTCCTTAACTTCCTCTCTTGGCGGATCAATCATTCCCTGCAAGCCAAGAAATGTAAGGTTTTTTTCTGCTCTCTTTGCATCAATAACTGTCTTGAATGCAAAGCCCAGAACCCTTAAAGCATCATTTGCAAATTCCCTGTTTATTTCCAGAATTTCCTTCTTATCTGCCTCGGTAAGTTTTCTTACCTTCCCGTTCTGGTAAATGCTGTCGCATAAATTTAGGACAACTTCAGGAGCGCCTTTTGAAAAGGCTATTTTTTCCCCTTTAAAATCATGAATTGTAGTCATGAGCTTTCTCTCGGAAGTGAACGGTATTTCATGGATTCTGGGGTGTTTTTTCTCCAGGCTTTCCCTGGCCAAAAGGGCTTTTTCAGCGCTCACAATCAAAGCAGCTTCTGTTGGATCTCCAATCACATTTCCATCTGTTAATGAGGAATTGTTGTTTAAGCTGCCTGCTTTCAGCAGCAATTCAATCTCATTTGCATCAATTTTTTTGCTTTTATGCAGAAATTCGCCCTTCTTGTCATAGCCCGAGCCGGTTATATCTATAATTTTGCCATTAGAATAAATTTTCTTGACAGTCATCTCGTTTTTTGTCAATGTTCCCGTCTTATCTGTGCAAATAACTGTTGTTGAGCCTAAAGTCTCGACAGAAGGCAGTTTTCTTATTAAAGCGTGCCTCTTTACCATTCTTTGCGTTCCGAGGGCCAATCCTATTGTAACTATTGCTGGCAATCCTTCTGGAATAGCTGCAACCGCCAAAGCAACTGCTATTATAAAAAATTCAAGTACATTGCCCCCTTCAAAAACGCCCCCAAGAAAAACAATAACGCTTACAATGATTGTGATTAAGCCTAAAAACCTTCCCATTTGGTCCAGTTTTTTCTGCAAAGGGGTTTTTTCCTGCTCTGTTTCCTGAATTAATGTTGCAATTTTCCCAATCTCTGTCTTCATTCCTGTTCCGGTAACAATTGCTTTGCCCCTCCCATTTGTTATTATGGTCCCTGAAAAAACCATATTAATTCTGTCTGCCAAAGAAGTCTTTTCCGGCAGAAGCTTAAGCTCTTTGCTTACCGGGGTGCTTTCTCCTGTTAAAGCCGCTTCTTGGGTTTCCAGATTTATTATTTCAAAAAGCCTTGCATCTGCAGGAAGTTTGTCTCCTGTCTCTAATTTTAGTATATCGCCTGGAACAAGCAGCTTTGCATCAATGTTCTTTTCCTTTCCATCCCTTATAACTGTTGCTTTCAAGCTTGCTAATTTCTTCAAGGCTTCAATTGACTTTTCCGCCCTGTATTCCTGTATAAAGCCAAATACTGCATTTAAAATCAGGATGATGCCGATAACAATAGCATCAATCCTTTCTCCAATAAATAAGGAAATAACCAGGGCTGCAATCAAGATATAAACAACAACAGAATTGAACTGGTTGAGGAATATCTTTATCGGGCTTATTTTCTTGGCTTCCTTGATTTCATTCAAGCCGTATTCTTGCAGCCTTTTCTCTGCTTCTGCTTGGCTTAAGCCTTCATTATTGGAGTTTAATTCCCTGAAGACTTCTTTTATTTCCTTTGAATGGTGCATTTTTGAATTTATATTGCTTTAGGCAGTTTTGGTTATTTTTTAATGTTTTCCGTTCAATTCAAATAAATCTCCTTGTCTTCTATTTCAGATATTTCCTCAAACTCCTCAAAGGTAATGCCTCCTGCATATCTTGCGTTTCTCAGTTTTTTCATCTCTTCCCTCAGAAAATTCTTAGCCATTTTTAATCGCCCCTCCCGACTTTTAAATTTTCAAGAAAATACTGCAGGCAGTCCAGACCGCAGAAACTTGCTTTCTTTTTGAAGTCATCAGGCCCGAAAACCAGGCTGTAATTGTGCATGCTGTAGGGCTCCAGCAGGTTATAGCATACAGAGCAGGTTTTTTCATGCGTTGTCTCGAAGTGCCTTAGTTTCTGCTCGATGAATTTTTTCAGCTCGCCCTCTTCAAGCTCTTTTTTCATCCTCATCAGGTCTTCATAGCCTAATTTTTCAATCAGTCTTTTCATGTCCTGCATTTTTCCACCTCATTTTCTTTCCTCAAATTTGATGTACCATTTATTTGCCTCGGCATCAAAGGAAAAAACGACATTGTATTTTTTTGACCTGTCCAAGGCAAAGAGAAGCGGCATGGGTACTGTAGTTTCGAAGCTCGAGCCTCTTTTGTACAATTTTCTTCTAAACTCAGTTGGCATTTGTCAAAAACCACCAGTCAAATGCCGATAAATGCTTTGCATTTTCGATCACACTCGAAAATCTTTGATTTTCGATGGACTGGTGGCATGTTTGCTTATCACAATTTTATCCAGTGGTTTTTGAGCATCCTAAAAAATGCAAAGCATTTTTGGGATCCTGAAAATCTTTGATTTTCATGACGCTCGGAATTCCACTGAATAATGCTTTAGTTGTTGAACCACCAATCATTTAGATTGGTGGAATTCCGATGTTTAAAGCCTTTTAAATATACTTATTTTTATATTAAGTTTACTACTTATTAAAATACTTATATTTAAAGATTGTGGTTCTGTCTTACTCTAAAAAAAACCTACTTAGAACAAAGCACTCACAAAAAACAGCGAAGCCAAAAACAAGACATACAAAACCAGAAAAACAATGCCTTCAACCCTCCTTATTCTCCAGTAGCTTCTTATAAATGCCAGAAGCAGTATGCCCATAAATATCATAAAAGGAGCAGAGTAATATAAAGTGAAGTTAACTACATTTAACGGATGAATAAAGGCTGAAATGCCGATAATAAGCAGGATGTTTGTTATGCTTGAGCCAATTGCGTTGCCTAATGCTATATACCCGAATCCTTTTCTTGCCGCTGCTACCGTAACGCTAAGTTCCGGCAATGTTGTCCCAATTGACATCAAGCTTACACCTATTATGACTTCCGGAACCCCAAGAAGCTCTGCAAAAAAGTTTGCCTCGCTTACAAAATAATTCGCCCCGAAAATGACTGCAACAATGCTCACAGCAGCAATGAGGAAATCCTTCACAAGCCCTTCCCTGAAAAGCTCCTTTATCTCCTTTACATCAGTAATCTTAATGCTCTTGCCCTTTACTCTCACTCCAGAGACAAGCCCGCTTCTTATTGTCGCTACATACTTAAACCTGAAGAAATAGTCCATGAACTGCCTGAAATGGTACTTGCCCCCAACAACCTTTGATTCAAACTCGTATAGGAAGAGTATGTAGGCAAAATAAAGGAACAAAAGCAAGATTGCCTCAATTCTTGAGATTATTTTATTGAGCATGAAGATATAAAAAACCAAGGCTGCAAAAAGCATTATATACCCATCCCTCTTGAGCACGTCTTTGTTTGTCCTTATAACGGAAATTGCGGCTGCAAGCCCGGTTACAAGCCCTATGTCCGCTATGTTAGCCCCGACAATATTTCCCATCACAAGGCCGCTTTCCATTTTTATCGAGGCGATAATGGCTGAAGCCAGCTCAGGTATTGAAGTACCTAATGCAACCAAGGTCAGGCCTACGACAAACTCTGAAATGCCGAGCTTCTTTGAAATGGATGCCGCTGATTTTACAAGGAAGTCAGAGCCTTTAACCAGGATGATTAGCCCAAAAGCAAACAGCAAAATATTGACAAAAACCATTTTTTTATATAACCTGAATCCTATATTTTTTAATCTTTGGGTTTTTCAAACACTATATTTAAAAATATTTAGTAATTTTGGATAAAAATGCAAATAGGAGTAATAACATCAAAAAAGGACATGGCAGGGATGAATATCAGGGATTCCTTGATTAATTTGTTTGATTTTGAAAAAAATAATGAAAAATTCGGTAATAATCCAATATTTCAATTAAACAATACCAACTTAAAAAATAAAAAAAATAATAAAATAATAAAATTATACACTATTGAAACTGACACAATCCATTCTGAGAATATTGACAAAAAAATCAATGCAGACTTGTTTATATTTGCGACAAGGCACAGCGCTTCTTCCGGATTAAAGACATTAAGCTGCCATTCAATAGGGAATTTCGGCAAGGCAGAATTCGGGGGCAAGGAAAAAACATTGTGCATTTCTCCATCAAATTTTTTAAAAAACGCAATTATCGAATTAGATAAATATGGAAAGGATATTGGACATGAGGTTACAATGGAAGCAACTCACCACGGCCCTTTCATTGAAAAGCCGGCAATGTTCATTGAAATAGGAAGCAACGAGGAAAACTGGAAAAACAAGGAAGCTGCAAACATTATAGCAAAAACCATCATTAATATTTTAAACAATAAAAATGATTATGAAAGCGTTTTTGTTATTGGAGGCTCTCATTACAATCATGCTGCAAACAAAACAATGCTAAAAACCAGTTATGCAGCAGGCCATATCTGCGCAAAATATAATCTTGAAAAGTTAGATGAAAATTTAATCAAAGAGGCAATGGAAAAAACTTCGCCGAAAGCCAAATTTGTTTTATTGGACTGGAAAGGCCTGGGAAAGGAAAAACAGAGAATTTTAGATATTTTGGAAAAAAATAAAATAAGATATGAAAGAAGCGACAGGTTTTTTGAAAATACTGGCTAAACTTATCTCTTCTTCTCTTTTGCTTCTTTCTTCGGGGCTTCTTTCTTAGGAGCCTCTTTCTTCGCTTCTGCTCCCGGAGCTGCCGCCTTTGCCCCTGCTTCTGCTTTAGGCGCTGCGCCTGCTGCCGCCCCTTCTGCTGCCGCTGCCCCTTCTGAAGGCAATAATTCTTTTATTATGACATCCGGAATTCCAGCTGCGGTAAGCTTTGACTTAATAATGCCTTTCTCCTGGCCAGCCATCGCAGCAATAATCTCTTTAGCTTTTGCCTCGAATTCAGCCCTTCTCTTCTTGATTTCCTCAGCCAGCCTTTTCTTCTCTTCCTCAAGCTTGGCTTTTTCCTCAGCAGTAAGCTCTGTCTTTTCAAGCCTTATTTCGTTGTCAAATTTTCCCTCATTTATTGATTTTATAGCATCAACAGGAGGCATGCCTTCAACAAGTATCCCCATTGAGTTGCATGTCCCTACAATTTCTTTTATCCTTTCCTTCAGGTTTTTGCCCAATAATGAATCCTCTTTCATCTTTGCAATTTTTATTATTTGCTCAATAAGGACATCAGCGACCTTGTCTGTTTTGGGATTGCTTGAGCCCTTTTCAACGCCTGCCTCTTTCTTCAGCAAAGCCGAAGTCGGCGGCGTCCCGATTGAAATTTCAAATTTCTTTGTATCAGAATCTACCTTAACCTTTACAGGAACCTGCATTCCCCTGAAGCTTTCGGTCTTCTTGTTGATATCTGCAACAACCTGGCCTATATTAACTCCTAAAGGCCCAAGCTGAGGCCCCAATGGGGGAGCAGCTGTTGCTTTGCCCCCTTCAACAAGCACCTGAACAACCTGCATTGACATTTTATCACGAGAAATTAAATTTATTTTATAAGGCTTTCGGAAATTTAATTGATAGCAGGAGTAATTGGGCAATAAGTTTTTAAATCAAAATTATCCTCAATCCGTGCCTTCGGCACATTATTTAGTGCGAGGCTTCGGCTTTTCTGCCATTAGCCACAGCCTCGCCTATCTATTCATTAATATTCATTATTATCGAATTGGTTCGAGGCGAAAAATTCTTGGCAGTAAATTTTTCGCCGAGTGTAATTATGGTGAGCGGAGCGAACGGATTGAATTTTGTCTTAAGATTAAAATCATTTATTAATTTTTGCGATAATTTTAAATAAGATTGCGCTTTTTAAAGCCAAATGCTGGACCTGGTTTCGCTTAAGAAACTCTCAATTGAGGATAAAGGAATTTTCAACAAGGCCTACTCGCAATTGAAGTTCCCACTGGCAGAGCATAGCTTTTCCTGGATCATTATATGGGATGACTGCTACAAGGACATTGAGTGGGCCAGGATTAACGGCAATGTCTGCCTTTTTCTGACATTTGAAGGCAACAGGCATGTATGGGGCCCTGTGCTGCCCGGGCTGAAGCTTCCTGATACGCTAAAAAAATGCTTTGAGGCATGCCTGCAGTACAATGAAGACAATAATATAGATGGCAAGCCTGCTGTTAAGTATATTCCTGAAGAGCTGAAAGAGGGCTATAGCAACATTGATGGCTACAAACTTGTACATCAAAACCAGGACTATATTTACAAGAGAAAAGACGTAATAGAGCTTAAAGGTGATAAATACAAAACTAAAAGAAATCTCAGGAATTATTTTATAAAAAATTATGAGCACCGTGTTGAGGAGTACAATAAAGAGAGGCATATGCAGCAATGCATTGGTCTGCTTGACAAGTGGAATAAGCAGAAACTTGAAGTTATAAGGGACAAGCACCATGAAAGCCTTAGGGATGAGTATGATGCCAACCTCAAAGTGCTTAAGTTCGCGAATGATTTCGGCCTGAAGGGAGTAGTTGTTTACGTTGACGGCTCTGTGCAGGGCTATACTTTTGGAGAGAGTACAAACGGCAATATCTGCACTGATTTCTTTGAAAAAACCAATCTTGCCATAAAAGGGCTTTCTACATTTATCTACGGCGAATTGCTGAAGCTCTTTGACTGCGAGTATGCCAATGCAGGAGAGGACTGGGGCGTTGATTACCTAAAGACAATAAAGATGTCATACCAACCCTGCATGATAAGAAAGAGTTATATGCTTGAGAAAGCAGATTAAACGCAGCATAGACCAGCAGATATCATAAAGCAAGAGGCTTCTACTCTTTTGCCTCTTCCTCTTCGCCCGTTTCTCTCCTTATAACCTTGACAGCATCAAGCTTTACGGTTATTGGTATGGGCACTGCCGCTTCCAGCAGCTCGACAACCACATCTTCCTTGGACTTGTCAATTCTTGTTACCTTGGCTTTTTCCCTCTTGAAAGGCCCTGATATAATCTCCACAATATCATTCTTCTGTATGTTAACCTCATGCTTTACCTGCTCGAGCATATGCTCAATTTCACTGTAGGAAACAGAGTTTGCCAGAATGCCCCTGGCGTAGGGAACATTGAATGCCGCCTGCTCTGCATCTGTCTTCGTTGCAGCCTCAAGGAAAATATAGCCCCTCATCCCATGCGGCCTTATGACAGAGTAAACCTCAAGCTTTTTCCTTTTTGCATTGCTTGTGACAAAATCCATTACCTGGTCCTCGCGGTTTGCTGTTGTGCGCAAGGCAAATATTTCGTTTTCTTTGGCTTCTTCCATTTTCTACCTCACTGAAAAAACAATAATTTGAACATTGTGATGACAAATCCCACAAGCCCGATAATAAGCATACCGAGGCCTGAAACCTTGACTATTGTCTTGAACTCTGCCGCATCAGGCTTTTTTGTGACTGTTAAGACTCTTTTGCATTCGCCTATAAAATTCTTAAGCCTGAATCCCAAAGAAGCAAAATCCATTTTAATCCAAAAACTCTATCCCCAGTTCGCTTTCGATCTCCTTCTTTCTCTTGTCAGTTGTTTTGATGCCGGTGCCGAATATCTGTGAGCTTTTTACCCCGGTTATGATCAGCATTGCCCTTATGGTCCTTTCCATGTCCTTGTATATCTGGGCGCCCCAGATTATCCTTGCATCATCATCCAGTTTTCCGCTTACTGTCTCAACCACTTTCCTTGCCTCGTCAAGAGTCATGTCCTCGCCGCCAATGACATTGATCAAAGCGCCGTTTGCGCCCGAGATATCAACATCAAGCAGCGGGTTGTTTATGGCTTTTTCAACAGCTTCGATGGCCCTGTTTTCAGTGTCGCTTTCTCCAACGCCTATCAAGGCAACCCCGCCGCCTTTCATGACAGCCCTTATGTCTGCAAAATCCAGATTCACAAGCCCGGTTTTTGTTACAAGCTCTGCAATTCCCTTGACAGCATTGGTCAAAATCTCATCCGCAACTTTAAATGCAGTATGCAGCGGCAAATCCGGAGCTAATTCCAGCAGTTTGTCATTGGGTATGACAATTAAAGTGTCAACTGTCTGCTCCATTTTTTCTAAGCCAGTAACTGCATTTTGGTATCTCCTGTTGCCTTCCATTGCAAAAGGAAGCGTTACAATACCGACAGTCAAGGCGCCGAGCTTTTTTGCGACATCAGCAACAACCGGCGCGCTTCCGGTTCCAGTTCCGCCACCTAAGCCGCATGTTATGAAAACCATATCAGCATCCTGCAAAGCCTTTTTGATATCAGCTTCATTCTCCCTCGCTGACTCCTCTCCAAGCCTTGGCTCAGAGCCCGCTCCCAACCCCTTTGTCAATTCCCTTCCAATGAGTATTTTTTTGTTTGCAGTCGTGTATAATAAATCCTGGGCATCTGTGTTTATGGCAATTGTTTCAGCGCCCACAATGCCGACTTCTGAGATTCTCTGGATGGTATTGTTTCCTGCCCCGCCGGTCCCAACAACCTTGATTGTCGCCTTTTGCTTGGCAAGCAGCTGCTCGAGCTCTGCATCTATATTATCCCCGGAAAATTCCGAGCTTACCTCAACTTTAGAAACATCCTCTCCTTTAGCAGACATAATAGCCATAACAGCCATAAAATCACCAAACCCAGTCATTATTTATTGGTTACTTATATTTAAAGTTATTTATTTTTTTCCTTCTCTTTCAATAACAAATTCTATCTTCTTTATAGAGGGAATTGCGTCCATTATTTTCTTCTCCATTTCTTTTTTCAGCTTTTCGCTTAATTCCGATTTCAGCTCTGCTCTTGCATTTCCGCCTTCCAGCTCAACTTCACAGTTCTTGATGCCGAATGCCATTTTCAAATAGGCAATAATCTTTTTCTTATCATCATCCAATATGCCGTTTACCTTGAGGTTATAGATTAAATCCTTCCCTGCCAGCGGATGGTTGAAATCAACTAAAGTCCTTCCTCCGGAAACTGTCTTGACAATGCCAAAAATGCCGTCAATGTTCACCTGCAAGCCTGGAACCGGCTGTATTTGCTGCTGCCTGAACTTGCTTGTGGGCATCAACTGTATAAGTTTCGGGTCTTTATTGCCGAAAGCCTGCTCTGCCTTCAATTCAATTTTGTATTCACCGGGCTCTTTGCCAACCAATGCACTGTCAATGCCCTTCAGGACCTGCTCCTCTCCAATGCAGATAACAACAGGCCCGTAATCTGCATCTTTGTCAAACAGGTTGTTTTCCTTCGCAACCTTCTCGCTGGTTGTGTCAAATATGACATTGCCTTCTTTTATTACGCCGGTATACTCTATTTCCACAAAATCCTTGATTTTTATTTTCACTTTTTTATTCCCCTCTTTAACTCCTTAACAATCCGGAGAATTAATAAGCATTAGGCAACTATAAACTATATATAAAGTTTTCTTTTTATTCTCTTTTTCTTAGAATTATTTTACATGCGTTTGAAAATGGGTTTTCACTTTCAAATCTCTCATCTTGCATAACTTCAACAGGCAATCCTGAATTATAGATTAAATCATCATAGTCCATTAATGAATTCCAGCAGATCACATCTCTTGGGAATCCCATATTTGCAGCATGATTGTGAATAAGCTCTTGCCATTTTATGATTTCCGGGTTTCTGGATTTGGCATAATCAAAAATTACAATTACCGAGCCTGCCTTTGTGACTCTTAGGATTTCCTGTAAAGCTTTTTTTGGGCTTGGAATAACACATAAAGTAAATGTTGACAAAGCAGCATCAAAATGCTCATTTGGAAAATCCATTTCCCTTATATCCATTCGCCTTAATTCGACTCTAGCAGCGCATTTTTTCTGTTTCGCTTCTTCCAGCATTTCTTTTGTATAATCAACTCCAACTACTGTTACGCCAGAAGGAAAATGAGGAAGGTCAAGACCGGTGCCGACAACTGCATTTAGAACTTTCATTCCAGATTTAAGTTTAAGATGCTCGATTAATGGCTTACGCTCAACATGCCAGTACTTTCGCATAACTTCCTCGTATACTTCGGCGCCTTTTCCATAGATTGCTTTGGTTGATTCATCTTCCATAACTATTAAGAAGTAAGGACTAATTTAGATACTTATCTTTAATATTTTACCTAAAATAGAGAAAATTTTAAATATTAATGCACATTATAGGCAATTATGATAGAAAATCATTTGCTGGAGTATGGAGAAAGAATAAAATTAGACGGAAAAGATAAAAAAATCATCGAACAGCTGCAAAAAAACGCAAAGCAATCAATTAGCCAGGTAGCAAGAAAAACCAACCTTCCAAGGGATGTTGTCAAATACAGAATCAAAAGACTAGAGGAAAATAAAATCGTTAGGTTTTATCATGCTTTTCTAAATCCCTCTAAACTCGGATTTCCCTTGTATGTTTATGCAATGTTCTCCCTGTATAACATCGAGCCTGAAGAAGAAAGTAAATTTGTTTCATTTCTCAGGCAGCATCCCAATTTGATCTATGTAGCAAAAACTTCTGGGAAATGGGATTTCTGTATTGGCGTATGTGCCCGCGATTATAAGCAATTTGATGAAGTTCTTAGAGAGATTAGAAAAAAATTCACGGGAGTTCTTAAAGATTATGAAGCAATGCCTATAATTCAGGAATACAAGTATGATTGGATGGCTGATTTGATTGAATAGTTGAATTACAGCCTATAAATCTTCATATTTATGCCCTTTGACCAGAACTTCAACATAAACTTTATTTCCTTGGATAATATACAGAATTCTTAATTTTCCAATTCTTATTCTGTAATAATCCTTCAAATCATATTTTAATTTCTTGTTTCTATCGGGATATTCTTCAAGTTCTTTTAATTTCTCTAAAGCTTGGTCTTCTAATGATTTTATCCTTTAATTTCTTCAAATCTTTTAAGAAAGAGTCTGTTAAAACAACTTCAAAACTCATTTTTTAAGAACTTCTCTTAGTTTATGTATTCTTCCAGCTTTAATATCTTCTTTACTTTTTTTTATAGATACTTGTAGTTCAGGATTGTTCATCAATTCAATAAACTCCATAACATCATCAACAACCTCTTCCACAGCTTTGAAAGTAGTGTCGATAACCAAATCATAAAGCTCCTTGTGATTAATGACTTCCTTCAGATTTCTGCCTTTCTCATCTTTCCTTTCATCCTTTATTATCCTTTTTGCCCTCACTCCATCATCGCAGTCCAGAAATATTTTTGCATCGGCTTTTGGAATGAAAAATGCAGTCAGTCTGCCGTCAATGACAAAGTGTTTTTCCTTTTTTCCCAAGTTAATCTGCATTTGGTCAAGCTCCTTGTCGATTTTTTTGTCTTTTTCTGCCAGCCTGCTCAATTCAAGCAGCGAAATGCTTTTCTGCCTTGCCATTCTCCTCATCAAGTCTCCTATGGAGTAATGCCTAAGCTTCAGCCTTTTTGCCAACTCCTTTGCAACAGTGCTTTTGCCTGAGCCTGCTTTGCCCGATATCGCTATTATCATAAAGACTGCATTAAAAACGAACTTTATAAAGTTTATTAAAAAAATTATTTCCAAAAAATAAAAATGCTTTTGATTGATGATATGTTTTCCGAAACCTTTTTAAAACAAAATGAAATCACAAACAATATGAAAAAGAATTTACTGGAAAAAGCCAGCGTGTTCCTTCTAAAAAAAGGCTTCACAGTAAAAAGCCTTACGAGAAGCTGCTTTGACGTTCTTGCGAGAAACAATGAAAGGATTCTGCTGATTAAAGCCCTCGAGGATGCAAACTCAATCGGCAGGGAATTTGCCGATGAGATGCATAAAATCTCTGCGTACATAGGCGCAACCCCTATAATAATAGCTGAAAAGGCTTCAAACATGCTTGAGGACAATATTATCTACACAAGGTTTGGCATATTTACATTGAACCTGGGCACGTTTACGAACTGCGTAAACAATAAATTCCCGCTGATAAAAAGGACGCAGGCAGGGCTGACAGCCTCCATTGTAGGCGGCAAACTAAGGGAAAAAAGGGAGCAGTTTGGCTATTCGCTGAATCATCTGTCAAAAAAAGTCGGCGTTACAAGCAGGATGATTGCAAAATACGAGAATGAGGACAGCGAGGTTACAATAAGCAAGGCAATGAAGATCTATGACATCTTCGGCCAGGATGTATTTAATGAAGTGAATATTTTTTCCAGGATAGAAAGAATTAATGCGAGCGGCAAAACAGAATTCTCAAAAAAATATATAGAGCTGGGCTTTAATGCAGCAGACACTAACAAGGCCCCTTTTGATATTATAGCCAAAAAGGAAGATGAATTGATTTTAACAGAAGTTGGCGACAAAGCAAACCCGCAGATGCAGTCCTTGTCAGAATTGCTTAATGCAGACAATCTGGTTATTTTCAAAAAGAAGAGGCCAAAGGATATTCCGGCAGTAACCAAAGAAGAGTTTATGGACTTTGAAAAAGCCAATCAATTGATTAAGTTCCTGAAGGGGTTTTAGGGTTTTTGATTTTATTACACGTTTAATTCCACTCCTTTCTCCGGAATCTTTACATTCGAGTGAAATTTCTTAAATTCTTCAGCATTTTGTGTATGTATTGGGATCAATAACTTAGGATTTATTTTCCTGACAATCTCAATTATATCCTGTTTTGATGCATGCCCAGAGCAATGCGCCTTATGGAATTTTATCTTAAAATGACTCATCCAGTTTTCCCAAACCTTTCTTTGCTCCTCATTCTCTTCCCCTTCATAGAAATGCTCAGAGCTGGAATAAATGAAATCTGCATTTTTGGGCCTTAAATACACTAATTCTATTAACCTATAGAAGCCGAGATGCATGACATAATTCTTAGGATTCTTTGCTATTTCCTTATAGGTTATCATCTTATCCATATATTCCCTTTCCCAGATATTATAATCCTTTTCTGAAAATGTGCAAGATTTAGAGAGCCTGAAGTAAATTCTGATATTCTTGTCCTTCCTTACATCTGGCAAAACCTTAATCTTTTCCTTGAGATTATCTATAACATAAGCTAACCTTGTATCTATAACAAGAATTCGCTTATTTTTAACTGCAGCATTGTAAAAAGACATAAACCTGTCAATATTGACCATTGAAAAATATCCCAAAACAAGCCCCTTGGATTCCTTTATGATTTTATCAATTCTTTCCTCAACTTCCTTTTCAGTAAAATTATGCTCAGTTTCGTGGCTCATTCTTGTCCCCTCGCAAAGTAGAGCTATTGGATTGGATTTATTTGCCTTTTCTATAAATTCCATGGTCATTTCACTCATAGGACCGTGCATTCTCAAGTCTCCTGTATATACTATGGCACCTTTTGAGGTTTGAACAATAAAGCCATACGCTCCTGGGACTGAATGCTCTACATGTATTGGTTCAATTACAAGGTGCTTAATCTTAATCTTATCTCCAGACTTAAACAGATTTATGTTATTGTGTTCTCCTATGCTGAACAATTGAGGGTATAATTTGTGATATGCTTCAATGACTTTATGGGTGCCATGTCCAATAAATATAGGTATTTCTTCATCAACAAAAGGCAGATGCCCAACATGGTCTGAATGGGAATGAGAGATGAAAATTGCATCAATATCTGGCTTTTCATACTTTAAGTTAGTTAGCTTAAGCATGTCTTTGCTGTATAACTTGGGAATTTTTGGAACTAAACCAAATTCAAAGTAGACTTCAAGGCCGTTTGCTGTTCTTGGAGCCAAGTATTCGTAAAAAAAATCCTCGCCAAAATCAAAGCTCTCGCCGAAATCCAAATATATTTTTGCTCCCTTATCTTGAAGAAGTATCTTGTTTCCTCCTATTTCATTGGCTCCGCCGTAAAAGGTGAGGTTCATTCTGCCAACACCTCATTCAAATATTGTATTAGTGGGTCAAAATTAAAATCTTTTGCATTACCAAAGAGCAGCTTATAGTGTTTTATCTTACTGTCCTTAACAGGAATTATTTTAGATACTCCTCTCTCAAGATTCTTCCATTGATTCTCTTTTGCAGAATTTGGCTTAAGACTTAAGTTGTCTAATATTTGAATAAAGATAGTGCTGTCATCCATCTCAATTGTAGCTCTTTCATAAATATAGCAGCAAGATAATGCAGAAGTGAGAAATTTTCCGCAAATTTGTGTTGGTTTGATATTTGCCTCTTCAATTTCAAATATAGCCTTGATTTTATTATCCTTAATTATGAGCATATCCGCATCACAAAACTCATTTGAGCCTGATTTTTCTCTTGAGTTGAACAAAGGCAAACTATGGTCTCCCCCGCAAGCAGGGTCCCTTAGAACAGCAAATTTCTTGGCAAATTCATTATAGATTGCGTTTCCAACAAGCATATGAAGCGGATGTTCAACCATTTTTTAACAAGCTATTAAGTTTTTTATCGAATCTATCGTAGCATTTGTCCAGTATTCCATTAACAGAATATCCCTCCAACAACAGCAACTGCATTGCCAAAAGGATTAAGTCGCCTGTTTCAACAGCAAAATGAGGATTCTTTTTATTATAAAGCTGTTTAATTTCGGATGAGTGTTGCTGCATCATATGCATCAGCTTATTTGAATCAGTACCTAATTGCCTGGATAGTCCTAGGATATACATTATCTTTTTATCTTTTTGATTGTTTAGGGTTAGCATTTTTTATTGCCGCCGACTTCATTGGCTCCGGCGTAGAAGGTTAGTGAGGTCATTTTTAGTTGATTATTTAATTCAATTAAATAGCTCTTTAGTGAGTAATTTCCAATTCTCCTTATATTTATTTAATAATTTAGAGGTTTTTTTATCTACTTTTTTCAACATAAACCTTATATTACCACTATTATCAATACCATAATTAGTGTATTTATGGTGTCTCTCTTTATTTACATAATTTTTGTAGACTCGTTTTAGTAGTTTTATCAATTGTTTTTTATTAAGCAAGTAGAAAATATTTTTATCTCTTACGTGAACAAATATCCAATAGTCAACATCTTTGCTATCAATGTTTTTGTGAATAATTTTGAAAACTTTTTTTAAATTTTTTTTCTTTAAATCTTTCACAAGTTTTCTATCAAAGTCTTTAGTCATAATTTGAAAATTATAGTCCTCAGCAGAACTAGATTTAATTTGAATCTTCTTTATTTTATCGTTGTAGAATAATGCTAAATCAAAGTCTTTATTTTTACCTCCTTTCCATTTATACTTTATTGATTCTCCACAATTATTGAATATTTCCACCAGCGCAATAGCTTCTCCTAAGACCCCTGTAAATTTTTTCCTTAAATCAAATTTTTTAACGATATTTTTATTCTCATTAAGTTTTTTATTAATTATCTTTATTATATCTTTTAATTTTTTAATATCACTCTTATAAATTTCTTTAAATTCTTCCATTAAACTACCCCCAACATGTTGTTTCCCTCAACCATATTTAAAACTTCCTTCATTTCCCTTTCTTTTTCTTTAACTCTTTAACTCTTTTCTTTATTACGCCTAAAACCCTCTTTTTCTGCTTGTATATCTCATTTTCAACCTTTTTGCTGACAATTGCCTTTGACCTTACCAATTTACTGCTTAATTTAAGCAATTCTCTGGGGTCTGATGTTCCATTTATCTTATACTCCAAATTCTTGAAATAAGTCCGTATTGCCCTTATAGGCTTTGGCAGCATGGAATCTTTAAGGTAGTCTTCACCAATAATCCTGTAGAAATCCTTGAAATAAGGCTCAAACCTGTCTTCATTCAGTGTTGCCTTCTTTACCAGGTTAAAAAATGCCTCTTCTGTCTTTTTCTGCTCATAAGTTTTTTCTTTTTGGATAGGTTTTGCTTCTTGAAGCTTATCTTCTTTAATCTCATTGGCAATGCTTACATTTTCACCACAATGAGAGCATCTTACTTCAATTGGCAATTTGATTCTTATTTCCATTTTGGCTTATTAAATTACCATCCATTAATTTCATGTTTTCAATTGTCCTGTTAAAATCCTGCATTACCATATCGGCATTATCAAAAGTATTTTCGCATATTTGCATGAAGACAGAATTGTTATCCCTCACAATAATCCCATAAGGGGTTGCAAAATCTGAAAATCTAATTTCAAAATCCAGGCCAGACTGCGCAATATCCTTGAGGATTCTCCAGTTAGCCCTAAAAATTACCCTGCCTTCGCCATTGCACTTTACGCCATCCTCCTCATTGACAAAATGACGCGCCATAAAGAATCTTCTTTTGGGCGTTTCAAATTGCGGCTCAGAAAAGCCTGCTTCCTCCCAGCTTTCAGAAAACAAATCCCTTAGAGCATCTTCTGAATAAGCAGCCACCAAAGCATTTTTATCAATCACCTTATGGAAAAATACAGCCCTATGCAGGAATCTCCAAACATTAACATAAAACTTCTTGACTTCCCTTGCCGGAATTTCCAGATTGGCTGTCCATTTTTTAGGGATTTCCGCCATCAATCTTAATGAAAATTCAACTTCTTTCCTTATATCTTCTATATTATTCGCCCTTGCCTTGTAATTCCATTTGCTTTCATATACCGGCAAAATCCCAAATTTATCTGGGCCTTCCTCTTTTATTCTTGTTTCGTTCATGAAGTAAAAGTCCCTGTCAAAATGCACCTTTACAATGTCTTTTTTTCTCACATTCCTGCAGAACCTTAAAAAATTCTCATTAAAGTCCATGCAGATATAGCTGACAATTGGGGATGTTATTTTTTTTGTTAGGAAGAAAACAGAGCCTTCTCCATCGCCCTTTTCCCTGGCTGTCTTTGCAATAAAAAAAGCCCCTTCAGGGCTGACAATAATCAGAGGATCAAGTATTTGCGGATTGATTTTTCCCACAGCTAAAGTGATTTCAACAAAAGGAGTAATGAAATGCTTAAACAAACTCCCTTGGATTTTGATGTCTGTTTCCTTGCACTCATCCTGCTTTGATATGGTTTCCAAAATCTGCTCCATTTTTACCACCTTTTTTTATGTTAAAATCCCTCTTATAATTTCCAAATTTTCATTTAAGCATTTTTTACAATAAAGAACATCTTCATCTTTATTTTCAAATTTTCTTAAATCCAGATTACAAATATATTTCCCACATCTAATGCAGTTGAATTTCATTTTTTTCTCTTTCTTTTTTTCTTCTTGGTTATAGCATCAAAATAGACACTGACTGTCATGTTTGTTACAACCAAAAACAAAAGTAAGCTGTATATTTCTAAAGTTCCCTTGAAAAACCTGTGAATATTCAAAATTGCCATAGTTGCCCATGCCATGAGAATTATTGTCAATAAAACCTTCAATATTTTCCATTTTTTTCTTATCAGCAATCTTCTCATAATTTTTTGTTTTTGCTTTACGATATAAAATAAACTCAAATTCATGCCAATTAAACAATAAATAAGTCATTTAATGAACAATTAAGTTGCTTAGCTATCCTTGAGAAGAATTTAGTAACATTTTCATCTAAGAATTCCTTCTTTAGCTTAATGAGGTTAATCCACCTTCTGCCTTGTATGTTTTTAGACCTTTTCTGCTCTATTGCAATAAGCCCTTTATTGTCAAGAAAAGTTACCTGCTTTGAGATTGTATGGATATGATAGCCTGTTTTCTCTGATATTTCCTTATAAGTCAAGCCATCTGCATATGCATTTAGCATAATTACCAGTTTTATTGGAAGTTTTGGCATTTTATTACCCAATATAATTTTTAGGTTGCATCTTAATTTCGCAGGTTTTAGATGGAATGTTGCTTTCTTGGATATCTTCTGCGTCCATTAGCCTTGTCTTTGTATTTTCCGCATTTACAATATCAATTCTTCCAGATTTTGCCATATTTATTGTAATCAAAACATCAGAGCCGAAAGCCTTCCTGATTTCCCTCAGCCTTTTTTGCAGGTTTTCCATAATAAACCAGATATCACTACTTATTTATATACTTTTCCATATTTTTTATGGACTATTCCATAAAAAAGAGAAAGATTTAAATAAATCAAAGTTTTACAATATAATATGAAAGAAGAGGAAATTGTTGAATATGTTGAGGCATGTATTGAGAAGGTTGCTCTAGAATACGGAAATTTTCCAGATTCTTTTGATAGTGAAGGTGATTTAAGAGCCTACTTATATCATCTAATAGCAAAAAATACTTTCTTTACCGATTTGTTTGATTATGAAGGAGAAGATGAAACATTTAAAACTAAGTACTTACATGCAGAATATCCGACTTTTAGTAAAATAAAGCAATTTACAGGACATTTTGATTTAACTATGCTAAACCCCGACCAATCAAACCAGGAAAATGATAATTTAATATGTATTGAATTAAAAAGACGTAGGTTCTCGAGTTTAAAAAGTATTGAGGCTATAAGAAAAGATATACAAAAATTATCTAATAAGCAAAATGATATTAAATATAAATATCTACTTTTATTTAGAACTAATATATTATTTAATCAAGAAGACAAGGATGAAATATCAGCATTAAAAAGGAATTCAGATATAAAGATTTATTTAGTTGATACTAAGGGGTATGATGTGATATAATGCCAAAAACCCTAATCTCAACAATCTATGAAGGAGAAGCAACCAATGTAGCAATAATCAAGTTTTCTCCAGATAAAGTCATACTTATTGGCGTTGATAAATCTGATCCTGAAAGGAAAATTAACCTTAAGAAAAGCATTGGGAAACTTAAAAACAAATATAAAGCAATTAAGTTTGAAGTTCTTGACACATCTGTTTATGATATTCCGAAGATTGTTGATGATGTTTGCAAAGCAATAGACAAAGAGCATAAATTAGGAAATGAGATCACTTTGCATATTTCTGAAGGCAGGAAAACCCAATCATTGGGCGCTTTGTTTGCTGGTTTTATCAAAAAAGACAAGATAAAAGGCGTTTATTATTTAATTCAAGAAACAGGGAAAGCTTTGCCTATGCCCTTGCTTGATTTTAAGCTATCCCCTACAAAGACCTTTATTTTGAATGAACTAGCGCGTGGCAATAAAAGAGTAGCTGATTTAATTAAAAAATCCAAAAAATCAAAGGCTATGATTTATGCGCATATTAACGAATTAAAAAAGAATGGCTATATAACTGAAGATATGGAGATAACGGATGCGGGGAGGATTTGTATATTGTGAAACGCAATTAGAAAAATTATTCCAGAACCCTCGGAGCCTGTCAAACCATTCCCTTTTCTCCTTTTCGCTTAACAGGCTTAAAAATCCGAATGTGGCGCCTTCGTCAAGCAATCTTATTTTTTTGCTGTAGCCGTCTTTCAGGGCGTAATAAGCGCATATTCTGAAATCAGGGCTTACCTCATTTATGCTTTCCTTTATCTCCCAGTGCAGCTCGACCATTTTCTCGCTTTTATTTTTTGATAAAAACACGCTGTAAATTCCGACTTCAGGCTGGTAATAAGTAAGGTAGAGCTTGTCTTTTATTTTGTCAATCTCATTCGCAAACTTCTCCATCTCTGCAACATCGGCAGAGCCAAAATTTATTGTGCCTATGGACTTCAGCCCAGCTATCCTTGATGCGCAGTTGTTGAAGATGTCTTTTACTGTTCCCTCATTCAGCAAAATCCTTACATCAACGCCGTCAATCCTTTTCAGGACTTTAACCTTGATGTTGCCGTATTTTTTATTGAACAAATTTATGAATTTGTCCAGCTTTGGTAGGTATTTGACAATATCCTGCTCCCATTTCACATAATACCTATCAATCTCGGAAGCTACTCTTAAAAGCTGCGAAAAGTCCCTGCCGAATTCCTTCATATCTTTCTGGCTTATGCCGGATAAAATGTCATTGTTTGCCATATCCCTCCTCTTAAGATTCTTATTATTTAAATCTTATGAAATTATTGTTTAAAATTCAAAAAAATTAAAAACAGCGTTGAATCTTTGTATGATATGAAATTCATCGCTGACTTGCATCTGCATTCCAAATACAGCAGGGCAACATCAAAGGACCTTGACTTAAGCAATCTTGAAAAATACGCGAGAATAAAAGGCATCAACCTTCTGGGAACAGGTGACTTTACGCATCCTGTCTGGCTCAAGGAACTAAAAAACAGCTTAAGCGAGGATGGCTCCGGAATCCTAAAAACAAAAAACGGATTTAATTTTTTGTTGAGCGTTGAAATATCAAATATCTACTCGCAGGATGGGAAAGGAAGAAGAATCCACAATATAATTCTAGCGCCAAGCTTCGAAATCGTGGAACAAATAAACGCTGCTCTCGGAAAAAAAGGAAGGCTTGATTATGATGGCAGGCCAATATTCGGCTTCAACTGCATTGAACTGGTGGAAATGCTTAAGGGAATAAGCGATGAAATTGAAATAATTCCGGCGCATGCCTGGACGCCATGGTTCTCAATCTTCGGGAGCATGTCCGGCTTTGATTCAATAAAGGAGTGCTTTGGCGAAAAGGAAAAAGAGATTCATGCTATTGAAACAGGCCTAAGCTCGGATCCTGAAATGAACTGGCGCCTGAGCCAGCTTGATGATATTTCCCTGGTTTCATTTTCTGATGCGCATAGCTTCTGGCCGTGGCGCATTGGAAGGGAAGCTACAGTCTTTGACATTAAACCCAGTTACAAGGAACTGATAAATGCAATAAGAACCAGGCATGGATTAACTGAAACAATAGAGGTAAATCCTAATTACGGAAAATACCATCTTGATGGCCACAGGGCATGCAATATCTGCCTTGAGCCAAAAGATTCATTGAAAAGAAAAAATATATGCCCGAAATGCAGCAGAAAACTGACAATAGGAGTGCTGCACCGCGTGGAAGATCTTGCAGACAGGAAAGAAAGCTTCAGGCCGAAAAATGCAAGGCCGTTCGTATCATTGATTCCGCTGGCAGAAATACTTTCAAAGATTCTGGGAAGCGGCATTGCCTCGCAAAAAACATGGAAAGAATATTACAACCTGATTGGCAATTTCGGCTCGGAATTTAATATCCTGCTGGATGCCGCGCCGGAAGAGCTGAAAAAAATAACTAGTGTGGAAATTGCAGATGTGATAATAAAAAACAGGAGCAATGAGATAAGGGTAAAGCCGGGCTATGATGGCGTCTACGGAGAGCCTATTTTAAGCGGGGGAAAAGATGAAAAAATCATCAGGAAGCAAAAAAATCTGCTGGATTTTTCCTGATTTTTATGGAATATTGCCAACTTAAGTAAGGGTGCCAATTATTTTGCTGAGGCGAAGCGGATTGTGAAACAAGGCATGGAACAGTTTTTCTTCTGCAAAATTTATCATGATTATCTTAAACAAAGACGGCAAAAAAACTGACGAAGCAAATGGCACCCTTAAGTTGGCAGGTTTTTCGACGAAAAATTCGAAAAGTTTATATATAAGCAGGAATATGATTGAAATATAAGACGTGGGGTGTAAGTTTTTCGTCTTAAAAATTAAAGAGGAGGTAAAAATGGCAAAAGTTATTGCAAAAACTGGAGTTAAAAGGCAGTCCGGTTACCTGTACTTTCTGGACAAGAAAGGCAATGTCGCCAGAGTTCAAATGGCAAGAGCCGGAAAAAAGACAAGCAAGAAGCAGGAAGTCGTTGCGAAAGCAGGCATTAAGAGAAAAGAAGGTCACCTCTATTTTATAGACAAGAGAGGCGATGTCTGCGAAGCAAAGATGCAGAGAGGCAGAAAGAAATCAAAGAAGAAAAGATAACTATTTCTATTTTTTTTATATTTTTTATTATTATAGCAAATCACACTAATATTCGTAACTTTTTATTGTGATTTGCTTATTAGGAAATAACAAATGTATCCGAAAATTAATGTTGTTTCTTATAAATTAAAAAAGAAAAAAATAAAGAATTATTCTACGGTAATTTTAGCCCTGACGCCGTATGCAGTGCTCCAGTACTCATAATTTCCTTTCCCGCTGAAAGCCAGCTCAAACATCCCATTCGGGTTTATGACATCGCTGTTCTGGTAGAATTTGCTATCCTTGAAAACAGTCAATGTCAGGGGCTTGGAATCCTTGTTTATCCATGTCACTGACGAGCCTGCGCTTATTGCCAATTCCCCTGGCTCAAAGCCGCCTTTCCCAAGAATCTGGATTTCGTTTGCCGTCGCTTCCTTCGGCTCCTCAGCAGGGGCTTCAGCTTGTGTTTCTTCTACAACAACCTGCTCCGGAGTTTGCGGCTCTTCCGCGGTAGGCATAGGGGTTGTTACCTGAGTTGGCTGGCTTGGCTGCTCTTTTGCGCAAGCGCTCAAAACCAATAATAGAACTAGACCAATTGCATTTATTATTTTCATTTTTCAAACCTCCATTCTTGGAAATCTGCACCGCTTGATTTAAATATTTTTTGATTTTTCAGAAGCCAGCAGGGTTTTTACGCTTGCCATTGCCACTTCAATTTGCCTTGCATTCGGCTTTTTTGTTGTTATCATCTGGAGCCACAGGCCTGGCTTAATTAAAATATTCACCAGCAAATTATTTTTGAACTTGTCGCTCAACTTCAATAGCTCGTAGGAAATGCCCGCTATCAAAGGAATTAAAGAGATTCTTAACAAAAATAATATTATTTTTCTTAAAAAAATATTATAATGCGCAAAACCGGGGAAAAAATAAAGGACTGCTGGAGGCAGGATTGAAAAAACAAGTATGCTTATAATTAATACTATCATAATAAAAGATGTTCCGCATCTCGGGTGCAACGTGGGGAATTTTTTGATATTTTTTAAAATTAATTCCTTGTTGTTTTCATAGCAATGAACCGCCATATGCTCCGCCCCATGGTACTGGAACAGCCTTCTAACATCTTTGATAAAAGAAATTGCTAATATATACGCCAAAAAGATTGATATCCTCAAAACCCCATCAATGAAATTAAAAAGAAAAGGGCTTTTTTCCTCCTTAAATCCAATAATTATTGTAAGAAAATACGGCAAAGCCACAAAAAAAACTATTGCAAGCAAAAGTGATATTAAAATTGTAAATATAAACTCCTTTTTGGTTATCTTCTCCTCTTTTCCGGCAGCCTGCTCAGCGCTCCACATCAGGGTCTTTATCCCTATAACCAGCATATCAGCCAGGTTGTAAAAGCCCCTCACTATCGGAAACTTATAAAATTTTGATTTTCTTTGCTTTATTCTGGCTTTCTTTATTATTATCCTATCCTTGGTTCTGACAGCAACTGCATAATGTTTTGGGCCCCTTATCATTACGCCCTCTATGACTGCCTGGCCCCCGATGCTGAATTTTTCGTCCATTTTTTTTGAGAAATTTCCTCTATTTAAATTATTTTTTATAAAGATACATTGAAATGATTAAATTTAAATATACCGGAATGATATTGGGTGTTAAAATGGTTTGCGAGCATTTAAAGAAGCTTTATTCCTATATAAAGGAAAGCAACATAGAGGTAAGCTCCTCTGACTTAATAAGCTTTGTCTGCAAGAAATGCCACATCAAGGACCAGTGCAGCGGCTATATGCCGGCTGAATTTTATGAGAAATATAAATAAAGATTTAAATATCATTCCTGCTTCTTCTGCAATATGAAATGCCCTTACTGCAGCAACGAGGAGACAAAGGTAGTTGACAAAAGGGAAACAGAGAGCTTATCAGTAACAAGGAGAAGAAGGGAATGCCTCAAATGCGGAAAGCGCTTCACAACCTACGAAAAAGTCGAGGAACTGGAAATTGTAATTGTGAAGAAAGACGGCAGGCGCGAGAGGTTTGACAGGCACAAGCTGCTTACAGGCTTGGTCAAGGCCTGCGAAAAAAGGCCAGTAAGCATGGAGAAGATTGAAAAAGTTGTTGAGGAGATAGAAGCTGACCTCAGGGAAAGGGGCGAAAGCGAAGTTCCAAGCAAAAAGATTGGCGAAATTGTCATGAGGAAGCTGAAATCACTGGATAAAGTGGCTTACATAAGGTTTGCTTCTGTTTACCGTGAATTTGAAGACATAGAAAGGTTCGAGGAGGAGCTGGACAAGCTGCAGAAAAAATAAATTTTGTTGAGCATATTTTTTCTTAATTCATAGGTGTTAGCCCACATTGCATATCCAAGCCATCCTTGCAAACTGCGTATAAAATCTTCATAACCTATTTCTTTTTGCCCAAATTGCCTTAATTTCTCATTAAATTTTCTTCCAAACTTTCTTTTATTTACCTTATATGCACTGCCGCTTCATTCTTTAAAAAATTAAAGTGTTGCAGCTGCATTTTATAGCCTTACAGCCATGATAAACTGGCATGTGGCCTTGGTTCTGAACCAAGACAAAAGAAAGAAATAATCAGTATTTATAAAGCTTAATGCCTACTTTTGCGCGTCCGGCTTCGCCGACTTTACATTCACCCCACGGGAACGCCCAACGCCGTCAACAACCCTGTCACCGCCAACGACGCGGAACCCACCACCACCATCGACGTCGAACCTGACAGCCCCCTCATTATAATATTGTCTTGAAAATTGGCTTGGTGTCCATAAAGCAATTCTATCAGCATTTCTCTTTGAAAGGTTTTCAAGAGTTCCGGCAATGCATTTAGGCTCATCAGTAGTATCAAATAAAGCATGAAGATATCCAATACTTTCATCGCTTTGCAAAGCTTGTGCTAATAGCGTTTCATCATAAACAGGAATGACTTTAACATCTCTCTGTGAAGGCTTAAAAACACTGCTTTCATAATTATGTGTTATTCTACCGCTCAAATCATCTTGAGCATACTTTATTCTTGAACTTGAAACAAGTAAGGATTCACCAAAATCCCTTCTTAAGCTGGCAAGAACCTCATCAGAAGCATGCTTTCCAGCTTGGTATATATTTGGAGCGGAAATCATTGCTTTTCCCTGCTCATTAAAGAAGCCAACCCACTGGCTTTGAGTTCTTCTCGCTCTATTATCAGCAGCATGTGGATCAATAATGACAGCTTGCCTTTGGATTAAGCCAGTAGCATGAGTTTCAACTAGATATCGTAATACGGCTTCAGGGCTTCTGAAATCTCCATCAGCAACTACCTGATTAAGAGCACGTGCATATGGTTCGCCTAATCTATATTGTGGCATAGTGTAACGAGAAAAATATAATCATTTATAAATCTTTCGATTATTTAATCATTAAAAAGTGGTTACATTATTTTGCAAAGATTTATTATTGCAATGAAAATTCTTTTCTTATGATAATCGGCTTAACAGGAAAAAACGCTGCTGGAAAGGGCGAAGCTGCAAATTACCTAAAAACAAAGGGCTTTGTTTACTTTTCATTGTCCGATGAATTAAGGGAAGAAGCAAAGGAAAAGGGCATTGATGCTGCAAGGGAGAATTTAATTGCTTTGGGAAATGACCTGAGAAAAAAATTTGGCACAGGCTACCTGGCTTCAAAAATAAATGATAAGATTTCAATTGAAAGAAAAGAAAAGAAAAATGATTTTGTTGTTGATTCAATAAGAAACCCCGGCGAAATTAATGAGCTGAAGAAAAACAAAGACTTTTTATTGCTCGGTATTGACGCTCCTGTTGAATTGAGGTATGCAAGGGCTGAAAAAAGAGGCCGCTTGGGGGAGGCAAAAACCCTGCAGCATTTCATCAAGCTGGAAGAAAGGGAAAATTTTAATAGCAAAGCCAATCAGCAGCTTGACAGGTGCCTCAAAATGGCGGATAAAGTAGTAGTTAATGACAGTACGTTGGAAGAATTTCATAAAAAGATTGATGCTGCATTAGCCAAGTTAAAGGGATAATAAATTGCGAGCAATGTGGCGAGCCTAGAATTCGCCGAAGGCGTATTAAAAATAAGATTAAGTGAGATATTAAAAATGCCAAAAAGAGTAAGCTGGGAAGAGTATTTCATGAACATTGCGAAGGAAACCGCAACTAGAAGCACCTGCGACAGGAAGCATGTTGGCGCTGTCATTGTCCGCGATAAGACTATTTTATCAACAGGCTATAACGGCAGCATCAGGGGAATGCCTCATTGCGATGAAGTTGGGCATTTGATGGAAAACGACCATTGCGTTGCAACTATACATGCGGAGGCTAATGCTGTTTTGCAGGCGGCAAAAAACGGCGTCATGATTAACGGCGCAGAAGTTTACATTACTTCTTCCCCGTGCTGGACCTGCTTCAAAATGCTTGCAAATGTCGGCATTAAAAAGGTATATTATGGCGAATTCTACCGCGATGAAAGGATCTTTGAGGTTGCAAAAAAGCTCAGCATTGAATTAATCCACATAAAAGTTGACCAAAGCAAGCTATAGAAAAACAGATATAAAATCAGGATTTCTCTGGAAGCCCCGTTACCATCCTCTCGTACTGGTCCCTGTAAAAGTCGTAATGGTCATCGCATACTTTTCTTCCTTCCCAGACCTTTGTCGCATCCATCCTGCATCCGGGCTCTTCGCATTCTTCCATAAGAATGGTTAAGGCAGCTGTGTATATAAATTTTGCCACTGCTTTTGGATAAATTTATAAATCTAAATGTAAAATACTGCAAAATGCCATCCAGAATAGAAACTGCGCGGAAAGCGTATTCTGAGAAGGATATTGAATCGGCGAAAAAAGCGCACCAGGAGAAGGCAATACATGAAGAAGAGCACAAAGAAAGCGAAGGCCAGTACCTTGGCGAGTTTGTCTATGGCGCAATTGACGGCACTGTAACAACTTTTGCAGTTGTTTCCGGGGCAACCGGAGCCTCTTTGTCTCCCATTGTTGTGATAATTCTAGGCTTTGCGAATCTGCTGGCAGACGGCTTTTCCATGGCATGCGGAAATTTTTTGAGCGAAAGGTCGCAGAGGGATTTCATTGAAAAGGAAAGGAAAAGGGAGGAATGGGAGATAAAAAATGTGCCTGAAGGGGAAATTGAAGAGATAAGAGAGATTTTCAGGAAAAAAGGCTTTAAGGGGAAAAATCTTGAGATGGCTGTCAAAACAATTACTTCAAATAAGAAAGTGTGGGTTGACACCATGATGGCGGACGAGCTTGGGCTTCTGGAAAGCACGAAAAGCCCCTGGAAAACAGCGGGCATGACATATTTTGGCTTTCTTATAATTGGGATTATTCCGCTAATCTCGTATGTGCTTTCATATTTCGCACCTGTTTTCAGGGAGAATACTTTTGCAATAGCAGTATTCATGACTCTTATCGCATTGTCAATAATAGGCATTGTAAAAAGGTATGTCACCAAAAAAGATATCTGGAGATCAGTTCTTGAGACTGTGTTCATAGGAGGCTCAGCTGCGGTAATAGCATACTATATAGGGTTCTTCTTAAGGTGGATTGTTACTTTGTAAATCAAAAAATTATTTATATTAGAAATAAAATAGGGTATTTAATGCCCAAAATAGCCTTCTTTGAGATTGAGGATTGGGAAAAGCCCTATTTAAAGCAAAAATTAAAAGGCCATAATCTTTATTTTTCTGAAGAGCATTTAAACGAGAAAAATGCAGTTAAGGTAAAGGATTTTGACATTGTTTCCGTTTTTATTTATTCAAGCATTAATAAAAATGTATTAAGTAAATTAAAAAAACTAAAATTAATTGCTACAAGAAGCACCGGCTTTGACCATATTGACTTAAAGGAATGCAAAAAAAGAGGGATTATTGTCTGCAATGTGCCGCATTACGGCGAAAATACTGTTGCAGAGCATACTTTTGCCTTGATTCTTAACCTTACAAGGAAAATTCATAAGGCATGGGAAAAGACAAAGGAGCTTGACTTTTCGCAGCAGGGCTTGAGGGGCATTGACTTGAGCGGAAGGACTTTAGGTGTTGTCGGCGTTGGCAGCATTGGAAGGCATGTAATAAGGATTGCCCGCGGTTTTGAGATGAATGTTATTGCCTTTGATGTTTTTGAAAATAAGAAATTGGAAAAAGAATTGGGCTTTAAGTATGTAAATTTTGATTATTTATTGAAAAATTCTGATATAATAACGCTGCACTGCCCTTACAGCAAAAAAACGCATCATTTGCTGAATAAAAAAAATATCAAAAAAATAAAAAAAGGCGCTTTGCTCATTAACACGGCAAGAGGAGCCTTGATAGAAACAGATGCCTTATTGAAAGCCTTGCAAAAAGGAGGTTTAGGAGGAGCAGGCCTTGATGTCCTCGAGGAAGAATGCTATGTCAGGGAAGACAAGGAAGTGATGTCAAGGCATTTCCCGAAAGAATGCGACTTGAGGATAATTCTTGAAAATCATGCCCTGGCAAAAATGGGCAATGTTATTATAACGCCACATAACGCTTTCAATTCGGTTGAGGCATTGCAGAGGATTCTTGATATGACAATTGAGAATATTAAATTTTTTCTTAAGAAAAAGATTGTTAATGAAGTGAATTAATTATTTCCTGTCTTGGGTAAAGCTGCTGGAGCTTCTCATTACTCTGCTATATTTATCTGGATTATAAACCACAAAGAACGGATTTCCCTGATCAGGTATTGCGACAGAAATACTTTTTCCTTCAGCTTCCTTTAAAAGTTCAGTTATGTTGCTTTTTTTGGGTTTGATTGGGTCTCTTGACTCTTTATCAGGATAGTATTTAATGAACACGCCCAACCCCCTTAAAACATCTATTTTGCTTCCTTCAAATACATACAAGGAAACTCCTTTATCTACTTCGTAACGCTCAAGATTAATAGGTTCTTTTCCAGAAGGAATGTTTGGGACAATGCTGCTTATTCCCTGCTTTTGGGCTAATAAGAATATTGCCTCAAGCGAAGTGCCATCAATAACGCTACCTCGATCATATACTTTAGTCTCAGCTACTAAAACGGGCTCATGGGAAAATGCCTCAGCATCTCCTGCCAAAAGCAACGCCGCCAGCCCAAATGCAATCGCTTTACCCCCCATAAATGGTATCTAATATATTCAAGTTTAAAAAGATTGTTGAAAAGGCAGGGTACTATAAATTATGCAACATTTCTCTTAAAATAGTTTCTTGAAATTCACCGCAACATTTATATACTTCTTAACAATTGTTAAGTACATCAACATTTGGAGTGATAAAAATGCACGGGCAAATGCCTCAGGAAATTGAAGTGTGGTATATAATACCCGCTTTAAGGCGGGAATTAACTAAAACAATGATTGATGATTTTGGATTGACTCAAAAGCAGGTAGCTAAAAACATGTCATTGACAGAAGCCGCTGTTTCGCAGTACCTGAATTCGAAAAGGGCAAAAGAGGTTATTTTTACCGAAGCTGTCCTGAAGGAAATAAAGAGGTCAGCTGAAAGGATAATTGAAGACAGCAGAATGCTTGTTCCTGAAATGCTAAGGCTATGCAAATTGACAGCAGTCAGGCATATTATGTGCGACCTGCACAAAAAGCAGGATATAGAGCTGCCGGATGACTGCAATGTTTGCCATGAAGAAGAGCTTGTCAACGTAAAATAAAAATGGCAGAGCAGATTCTTGAAATCAACAGGGAAAATTACGACCATTATAATGAGGATAAATACATCTACAAGGCAAAGCCCGGATTAAGCAAAGAAATTGTTGAAGAAATCTCAAAGCAGAAAAATGAGCCTGAGTGGATGCTGAACAAGCGCTTAAAGGCATTTGAAATTTTCCAGAAGCTTCCAATGCCGAGCTGGGGCCCCAGCTTAAATGACTTGGACTTGAACAACATAATTTTCTTCCATAGGCCTGATGCAAAAAGGAACGCAACCGACTGGAACGAGGTTCCGGAAGATATCAAGAAGACTTTTGAAAGGTTAGGAATACCGGAAGCGGAAAGGACAGCTTTGGGAGGAGCAGGCGCCCAATATGAATCAGATGTAGTCTATCACAACCTAAAGAAAGAATGGGAGGACAAAGGAGTTATTTTTCTTGACTGCGACGAGGCTCTGCAAAAGCACCCTGAACTGGTAAAAAAATATTTCATGACATCATGCGTTTCTCCGACTTTGCACAAGTTTGCTGCCTTGCACGCAGCTGTATGGTCAGGAGGAACTTTTATTTACGTGCCTCCATATGTAAAAGTAAGCATGCCATTGCAGGCTTACTTCAGGATGAATGCGCAAAAAGGAGGCCAGTTCGAGCATACTTTGATTATTGTTGACAAAAATGCTGAAGTGCAGTACATTGAAGGCTGCTCAGCCCCCCAATATAATGTTAATTCATTACATGCGGGCTGCGTTGAGATACATGTTCTTGAAGGCGCAAGGGCAAGGTACTCAAGCATCGAAAACTGGAGCAAAAACACCTACAATTTAAACACAAAAAGGGCTTTGGTCCAGAAAGACGGGGTTATAGAATGGATTAACGGCAACATGGGAAGCAAGGTCACAATGCTTTACCCCACTTCAGTCCTTATAGGCGAGAATGCAAAATCTGACTTTATAGGCGTTGCTTTTGCAGGCAAAGGCCAGAACCAGGATACAGGCACAAAAGTCTACCATCTTGCAAAAAACACGACATCAGTTGTAAAGTCAAAAAGCATAAGCAAGGACGGCGGCATAACAACATACAGGGGGTTGCTGCACATAAAAAACGGCGCAAGCAACTGCAAGTCAAATGTGAACTGCGATGCGCTGATGATGGACAATATCTCAAAAAGCAACACCGTGCCTTACATGGATGTAAAGGAGAAGGAAGTTGACTTGGGACATGAGGCAACTGTCGGTAAAATAAGCGACGAGCAGGTATTCTACCTAATGTCAAGGGGCCTGAGCAAAGAAACAGCAACCCAGATGATTGTTTCTGGGTTCATAGAGCCCGTTGTAAAAGCCCTGCCATTGGAATACGCAGTCGAGCTGAACAGATTGATTGAATTGGAAATGGAAGGTTCTTTAGGATAATTTTTTAAATGAGTCTAGGTTAATTTCGAAAGGGAGTGGTAGGAATATGCTTAAATCAAAGGAAATGTCAGCAGAGAGTATTATCCAAAAAATTTCAAAGGAAGGCAACGAGCCTGAATGGCTTCTAAAGAGAAGATTGGGCGCGCTTAAATTATTCCGGGAAGCGCAGATGCCATTGTTTACTTACGGCCTCAACATGAATTTGAGCATTGATCTGGATTTGGACGAGGTTGATGCAAACGAGGCCGGAAAAGCGGATAAAAAAATAAGGAACAGCAACAGGAATATAATAATAGAAAATTTTCATGAAGCATTGAAAAACCATGGCGATATTTTAATGGAGAATTTCATGAAAGCAGTTCCTGCAAATGAAAAATTCACTTATCTTCACCAGGCTTTCCTTAACAATTTGACTTTTGTTTATGCCCCAAAAAATATTGAAGTTAAAGAGCCGATTGAAATTTCCTCGGGCATGGATTCAAATGCCCTTTTTGACCATCTTATTATTCTGGCTGAGGACAATTCGAAGCTTACCCTCGTTGAGGATTCAAATTCAAATGCCGGAAACGGCTACAAAAGCAAGATAGTAGAAATTTATGCAAAGGGCAATGCAATAATAAACTACGGCGATGTGCAGCTGCTGAGCCATGAGACATTCAATTTCACCATAAAAAGGGCGGTAATAGGGAAAAATTCAAGAATAAACTGGATGGACTGCTGCTTCGGAAGCAAAGCAACAATGTCTGAAGTGACAACAATCCTGAATGGCGAGGGGGCATCGACAAACAACCACGGCATATTTTTTGGAAGCAAAGCCCAGCAATTTGACTTGGTTGCAAATTCACTGCACAAAGCCCCTAATACTGTCTCGGACATATTCACAAAAGGCGCTTTGACTGATAAGGCAAAATGCGTTTATCGCGGCCTGGTAAAGATCTATGACAATGCCTATGGCTCAAACGGCTACCAGAAGGAAGACACTTTATTGCTGAGCAATGATGCTGTTGCCGACTCAATCCCGAATCTGGAAATTGACAACAACGATGTAAGGTGCACCCATGGCGCAACCATTGGAAGGATTGACAAGGAAAAGATGTTTTATATGCGCTCTCGTGGCTTAAATGAGGAGCAGGCAACAAAGGAATATGTAAAGGGCTTTTTCGATTCATTGATACAAAAAATCCAGATGGAAAATTTAAGAGATAATATGCACGATATGGTTGAAAGTATAATGAGTAAAAAATAAAATGCCAAAAACAATGCTTGACATTAAAAAAATAAGAAAGGACTTTCCTATTTTAAATATTAAAGTAAACGGAAAGCCGTTAATTTACCTTGACAATGCCGCAACATCGCAAAAGCCAAGGCAAGTAATTGGTGCAATGGCTGATTTTTACCAAAATTACAATTCAAATATCCACAGGAGCATACATAAGCTTGGGGAAGAGGCAACATTGGCTTATGAAAAAAGCCATAAAAAGGTCGCTGATTTCATTAACGCTGATTTTGAGGAAATTGTCTTTACAAGGGGCACAACAGAGTCAATAAATTTGCTGGCATATTCATTAACTCAGGAATTAAATCAGGGCGATGAAATAATAATAACCCAGATGGAGCACCATTCCAACTTTGTTCCGTGGCAGCAATTGGCAAAAAAAAGAAATCTAAAGCTGAAATTCATTGAAATTGATGGGGAAGGAAAGCTGAAACTGGAGCAATTCAGTGAATTATTGAACAAAAAGACAAAAATTGTCTCAATAACGCATGCATCCAATGTACTTGGAACAATAAATCCTGTTGAGAAAATTGCAAAAATAGTTAAGGAAAAAAGCAATGCCTATTTCATTGTTGATGGCGCGCAGTCAGTACCGCACATGCCCGTTGACGTGAAAAAAATGGGCTGCGATTTTTTGGCTTTTTCAGGCCATAAGATGCTCGGCCCGACAGGCATCGGGGTTTTGTACGGAAAAAAGGAATTGCTTGAAAGAATGCAGCCATTTTTGTACGGAGGTGAAATGATCAAAGAGGTTACATTCAAAGATACAAAATTCAATGAGCTGCCGTGGAAGTTCGAGGCAGGCACTATGAACATCGCCGAGGCAATCGGCTTGGCAGCGGCAGTTGATTATCTAGGCAAAATAGGAATGGAGAATGTAATGCGGCATGGAAAAGAACTTACAAATTATTGCCTCAGGAGATTAAATGAAATAAAAGAGGTTGAAATATATGGCCCAAAAGAAAGAAGCGCTTTGGTTGCATTTAACGTAAGGAATGTGCATGCGCATGACACCGCAACAATCTTAGACGGTGAAGGAATTGCGGTGAGGGCAGGCCATCATTGCGCAATGCCTTTGCATTCAGTTTTAGGCATTCCCGCAAGCGCAAGAGCCTCATTTTACCTTTACAATCAAAAAGAGGAAATTGACAGTTTAGCCGAGGCAATACATAAAGTGATAAAGGTGTTTAAATGAGCGAGAGTTTGGATCCAAGCTATATTGGAGAGGGAATTTACAAGGAAAACATTTTAGACCATTACAAGCACCCTCACAACCAAGGCCAGATGAAAAATGCCGATATAAAATTCACTGAAAACAACCCGTTGTGCGGCGATGTCATAACTGTGGAATTAAAGCTCAGCAGAAATAAAATTGATGACATAAAATTCATGGGAAGGGGCTGCGCGATTTCGCAGTCAGCCATGTCGATGCTTAGCGACGAGCTTATGGGAAAAACCATGCAGGAGGCAAAAAGCGTTACAAGGGAAAAAATTGTCGAGATGCTTGGCATTGAAATAGGCCCTGTAAGGACGAAATGCGCGACATAACGGCTCGGGCAAGAGCACATTAGCATATGCCCTGATGGGGCACCCAAGATACCAGATTACAAACGGAAAGATAATGCTGAATGGCAAAGATGCAACAAATGCCGAGCCTGATGAAAGGGCAAAAAATGGATTATTCCTGTCATTCCAGTACCCTCAGGAAATATCCGGAGTTTCTGTCTCAAATTTCCTAAGGACTGCTTTAAATGCAAAGCGCGAAAAGCCAATATCGGTTCCTGATTTCCATAAATTGCTGCAGGAAAAGATGGCATTGCTGAAAATGGACAAAAGCTTCGCTTTAAGGTACGTGAATGAAGGATTTTCCGGCGGAGAAAAGAAAAGGGCTGAAATACTGCAGATGGCGGTTTTGCATCCCCAAATTGCAATCCTGGATGAAACAGATTCAGGCTTGGACATAGATGCATTAAAAACAGTTGCCAATGGCGTAAATGCATTAAAGGGCCCTGAGACAGGAATCCTGCTCATAACTCATTACCAGAGAATCCTGAATTACATAACTCCTGACAAAGTGCATATTGTAATTGACGGCAGGATTGTAAAGTCAGGCGGAAAAGAATTAGCCCTGCAGGTTGAGGAAAAAGGCTATGACTGGGTAAGGCCCAAAGTTACAGCATAAATTTTTATTTATTGTTTTTAATTATAGTAAAGGACACAAATTTTTATACATAAATATGTCCTTTACTTATTACGAACGGACAACTATTATATAATTATTTTTGTTCGTGAGTATAAGTTATTGAATAAAAGTTTCCGGGATAAAATGAATGTAAACGTTTTCATGGAAAGGGAAAATAAAAAAATAATGGTTGAACTGGATGAATTTTCCTCGCTTAAGGACTTATTGAATGAGTTAAAAATAAATCCGGTTACCGTCATTGCCACAAGAAACGATGAACTGATTCCGGAAAATGAAAAGCTCAAAGATTATGATGAGATAAAAATAATGCCAGTTATTTCAGGCGGATAAAAATGCTAAATTGTTGTAATGAAAAGCCGATAATCCAGTTGACTGCCGGCGAAAGCCTCTGTAAAAAACATTTTATTGAATATTTTGAAAACAAGGTATTCAGGACTATAACAAAGTTTGGCTTAATCGGAAAGCAGGAAAATCTGGGCATTGCTTTGTCAGGCGGCAAGGATTCATTGACACTATTGAAAATTCTGAAAAAACTATCGGATAAAAATAAAAAAATAAGGCTGGCGGCTATTGCAATCAATGAGGGCATTGAGAACTACCGCGACAAGACTTTGGAGGCTGCAAAGAGCTTTTGTGAAAAAAATAATGTTCCCCTGCACATTTACTCTTATGAGGAAGAGTTTGGAATGCCTCTTGACAACATGCTCAAGGTACTGGATGTAAAGCCCTGCACAATCTGCGGGATTTTCCGCAGGTATTTATTGAATAAAAAATCAAGGGAGCTTGGATTTACAAAGATCGCAACAGGCCACAACCTTGATGATGAAGTGCAAAGCATTCTGATGAACCAGTTCAAGAGTAACATACGGGCAAGCGCAAGATTGGGGCCGAAAGTCGGAATAAAGGATGCTAAGACTACGTCCGGCACCAACTCCGTTGGAAACAGGAATTTTGTACAGAGGATAAAGCCTTTGTATCTTTGCACTGAAAAGGAAGTTGCGACTTATGCTTTCCTCAATAACCTGATTGATAATTATCTGGAATGCCCAAATGTCTCAAAAAGCTACAGGGCGCAGGTGAGGGACACGCTTAACGAGTTTGAGGCAAAATTTCCGGGGACAAAATATGCAATAGTTAATTCTTTCCTGCAGGTTCTGCCGGATTTAAAGGAGAGGTTTAAGGGCGAGGAAGCCAACTGCTGCAAAGAATGCGGGGAATCTGCATCTAAAGACAAGTGCAATGCCTGTAGGTTTGCCGAGAGATTAGAGAAAGCAAAACTAGCAAAAGCTCCAATAACATCACAACTAAGTTAAAGCTCCATAAGGCGTCTTAATGTAGTGAATTAGCAGATTATT
>JAGVXV010000051.1 GCA_018303625.1 Candidatus Woesearchaeota archaeon | reverse complement strand
AGTTATACGCATTTTCACTATCAACTCCCTTTTTCCACAATCTTTTTAAACACCTTTCCATAACTTTTGTTGGGGAGTGGTTTAAGAATGGCTTCAAAAAACTTCAAAGAAAAGGCTCTTGAGCCTGACAGGGAAGCTGTTAAGATGCAGCATGACAAGGGCAAATTGACAGCTATGGAAAGAATCAGCTTACTGTTAGATGAAAATTCATTCATAGAGTTAGACAGGTTTGCAGAATCTCAAAACAAGGAAATTGAAAATAAAAAAAAGCCTAGAGACGGGGTTATAACAGGATATGGAACAATAAGCAAAAGGCCCGTTTACATTTATGCCCAGGACTTTACTTTCATGGGCGGCTCAATGGGGGAAATGCATAACAAGAAAATAGCAAAAGTCATAAGCCAGGCAATAAAAACAGGCTGCCCGGTAATAGGCTTATTGGATTCAGGAGGCGCAAGAATCCAGGAAGGAATTGCTGCTTTAGACGGCGGAGGGGAAATTTTCAGATTGAACACAATGGCTTCAGGGGTTATTCCGCAGATATCAGCAATTCTGGGGCCTTGCGCAGGCATCGCAGTTTACAGCCCTTCTTTAACAGATTTTACATTAATGGCAAAAAAAACCAGCTATATGTTCATAACCGGCCCTGATGTGATAAAAACAGTAACAGGGGAAAGCATAGACTTTGAAAGCCTGGGAGGCGCTAAAATACACAACGAAAAAAGCGGCGTTGCGCATTTCATAGCAGAGCACGAAAAGCAGTGCCTCCAGATGATAAAGCTGCTTTTAAGCTACCTGCCGCAGAATAACCTTGAGAATGCGCCTTACATAAATATGAGCGACGAGGCTGACAGGAGCAACAGCCTGAAAAACATAGTGCCTGAAGATGCAAAAAAAACCTATGATGTCAGAAACGTAATAAAAGAAGTGCTCGACAAAAGGTCATTTTTCGAGATACAGGAATATTTTGCGCAGAATGCAGTTATCGGCTTCGGAAGATTAAACAACAATGTTGTGGGGATTGTTGCAACGCAGCCAAATGTTTTGGCAGGATGTATTGATATAAGCAGCTCTAATAAAATTTCAAGGTTTGTAAGGTTCTGCGACTGCTTTAACATACCTTTAGTTAATTTTGTCGATGTGCCCGGTTATCTGCCTGGAACAGAGCAGGAGCATAACGGCATCATAAGGCACGGGGCAAAAGTGCTTTATGCCTATTCTGAAGCTACAGTCCCTAAAATAAGCCTTGTCATGAGAAAAGCCTATGGCGGCGCTTACATTGCATTGGTCTCAAAGGAAATGGGCTATGACAAAGTAATTGCATGGCCGAATGCGGAGATTGCCGTTATGGGCGCTGAGCAGGCAGTTGCAATAATAAACAGGAAGGAGATTGCAGGCAATGAGAAAATAAAGAAGCAGAAAATCGAGGAGTACAAGGGAAAATTCCTCAATCCTTATGTTGCTGCGCAGCAGGGCAGGATAGACTTGATTATAGAGCCGAAAGACACCAGAAAAACATTAATCAGGTGCCTTGAAATGCTGCTAAGCAAAAGGGAGAAAATGCCTGCAAAAAAGCACGGCAACATTCCTTTATAAAATATGGAAGAAATCATTATAAAAGTCAAAGGCAAGGAATATAAGGTAAGGGTAGAGGAAAAAGGCGGAAAGGTAAAGGTTTACTGCGGCAATGATGTTTATGAGATTGACTCAAAATCGGAAATAGAGCCTTTATTTGCGGACATCATAAAAGAAGAGGAGAATGAAAAAGGGCAGATAGCTGTCAAAGCGCCTTTGCCAGGAGTGATTTTTTCAGTGAACGCAAAAGCCGGGGACAAGGTAAAGAAAGGCGCTGTCCTTGTGAAGCTTATGGCGATGAAGATGGAGAATGATGTTGCCGCAGCAAAAGACTGTATTGTCAGGGAAATAAAAGTCAAAAAAAATGATACTGTAAACAGGGGAGACACTTTAGCTATTTTGGAATAAGGAGGTTTTTATGAAAAAGGATTATGAAAGAAGAAAATTAAAATTTTTGGTTTTTTCCGCTTTATTCGCTGCTTTGACAGCAGCAGTCTCTCCAATAAAAATACCTTTAGGATTTACTCCAGTGCCTATAACCTTACAAACTTTAGTTGTTTTATTGTCAGGGGCAATGCTCGGGCCTTATTATGGGGCTTTGGCAATGATACTTTATGTTGTCGTAGGGGCTTTAGGGCTGCCTGTTTTTGCCGGCGGAGGCTCAGGCATTGGAGCCCTATTAGGGCCAACAGGAGGCTATTTATTCAGCTATTTCATAGCAGCCTTTTTTATAGGAAAAATTGTTGAAATGAGAAAAAAGCCTAAATATATGGATTATGTTATTGCCATGGCTGTAGGAACAATAATTATTTATGCATTAGGCGCTGCCCAGGGAATGCTGGTGACAGGGCTTTCAACAACTGCCATAATTATAGGGTGGGTATTGCCTTTTATAATAGGAGACACAATAAAGCTGCTAATAGCAGCGTACATAGCAAAGAATGTTGATCTTCAAAAATATATCAGATAATCCCAATAAATTGATTTTATTGGATGTTTTTTCTTACAGCTGCATGAATTGCCTGAGGTCTTTGGGGTATATTAAGCAGCTTGACAAAAAATACAACAGATACGGCTTAAAGACAATTTTAATCCATCCTCCTGAGTGGAGTTTTGAGAAAAAAGAAGAAAATATTTTCAATGTATTAAAGAAGCATAAAATAAGATTTCCGATAATAACAGACAAAAACAAAAAAATCATAAAAAGATTAGGAATAGGTTTCTGGCCAGCACAAGTTTTGATTAAAAACAATAAAATACTATATAAGCATATTGGCGAGGGAAATTATAAAAACCTGGAAGAAAAAATCAGGAGCTTATTAAGGATAAAACAAAAAAAAGTCTTCAGCTCTGAGCCGAGATACAGCAAATTACCCGCTATTTATCTTGGAAAAAGGAAAAGGGGCAAGGTAAAATTTTTAAAAGAAAATATAAGATTCGGGATTGTATATAAAAAAGGCAAATGGATTCAGACTGATGAGTATTTGCAGCATATTGGAAAAAATGGCTCTTTAACAATATTAACAAAATGGAATGTTATTAATTTCACAGCTTCACCAGTAAATAATAAAGCTGCAATTGTTTCGGTAAAGCTTGATGATGGATTTAACAAAAAACTGGTTATAAATAATCCAGATCTTTATGAGATTGCAAAAATAAAAGAAAATAAAATGCATAAATTAACAATATCAACAAAATCCAGAGCAAAAATTTATTCCTTTTCATTCCAATGATAAAAGTACAAAACCTTTATTATAAATATGAGGATAAATTTATTTTGGAAAATATAAACATTGAGGTTAAAGAAGGCTTTTATACAGCCATTATAGGCTCGAACGGCTCCGGGAAAACAACCTTAATCAAGCATTTTAATTCTTTGCTCCTACCTACAAAAGGCACTGTAACTGTTGACGGATTAAGCACAAAAAAAGATTCCTTAGAGGTCAGGAAAATGGTCGGTATGCTATTCCAGAACCCGGAGGACCAGCTGATTAATTCTGTTGTTGAGGAGGATATAGCCTTCGGGCTCGAAAATTTAAATATTAGTAGTAAAGAGATTATTTCCAGAGTAGATAAGATATTAAAAAGGCTCTATATAGGGCATATCGCAAAATCAAATGTCAACATGCTTTCCGCAGGGCAGAAACAGCTTGTAGCTCTGGCAGGCATCCTTGTGATGAAGCCAAAATACATAGTCTTTGACGAGCCCACAACCTTACTTGATCCAAAAAACAAAAAAAATATCCTGAGGATAATAAACCAATTAAACAAAAAGGACAGGATTACAATAATTCTGGTGACCAATATTATTGCGGATTTGAGGCATGCGGACAATATCATAATAATCTCTGATGGAAAGATTATTTTTAACGGCAAAAAAAACAAATTAAACAAAAAAATAATAAAAAAGGCTGGTTTGGATGCTTAGGAACCTCGTTTTCGGGCAGTATGTGCATAAGGATTCTTTGGTGCATAAAATAGACCCCAGAATAAAGATACTAGCGGTAATTTTTTTGAGCATAGTTGTTTTCCTGATTGATGGCTATTCAAAATTATCCCTGATGACTGTTTTTATAATATTAATTGCCACATTTTCAAAAATTTCCATAAGAACCATATTAAAAAATTTAAGGCCGTTTCTGATTATTTTTGCCTTTATTTTCCTCATGTACTTTTTCTTTTCAAGAGAGCAACTTGGCATAGGCATTTTAACTGTATGGCGCTTTGTTTTACTGGTAGTTATAGCGTCTATATTAACATATTCCACGACAATAAGCAGCCTGGTTCTTGGGCTGGAGAGGATTTTATCTCCATTAAGGGCCGTTGGGGTAAACACCAGGACTTTTGCCTTATTGATTTCAATAACAATAAGGTTCATACCCGTGTTTTTTATGAGGGCTATGAGGCTAATGGACTCCGTCTTATCCAGGCTTGGAAGCTTAAGAAAAATAAAGCACATAAAAATCTTCATCATGTCTCTGCTTGAAAGAATACTAAAAAGTGCATCGAATTTAGGCGATGCCGTGGAGGCGAGAGGCTATAACAGAAAAAGCGCAACGCATTTTAAAGAGCTGAATATAAAGCCCAGAGACTTTTTTGCCTCTGCCGTTGTTGTTTTGATCTCTATCCTGATTACTTATTAGTTGACTTTTGCCCAAGGAGAATTCCAGTAAGGACATTCAAAGCCCATGCCTGCAGGACAGTTATAGTATAAAGCTCTCCAAAAACAAAATTCCACAGCCACTTCACAGGAAATGCAAGTATCAAGCCGACAATAACGCTCAGGATAACTATTAATGCTATAGTATAGCCTATTTCAATGAATTTTTTAAGCAGCGGGACATTTTTAATCAGGTTCATAACCAATCATTCCAGAAGTCGGCTATATTCTTTTTAAACTTTTTGATTTGCGCAAATAATAAATACAACTTAAGCGCATCAAGCTGGAATGGCAAAAAATAAAGTGGAGCATAGGGTTATTTACGCTGACACTGATGCAGGCAAAGTTGTTTATTATGCGAACTACCTGAAATGGTTTGAAAGCGGCAGGAGGGAGCTTTTCAGGGATTTGAGAATAAGCTACCTGGACATTGAAAAAAGGAATTTTATCGTGCCTGTTGTAGAGGCGCATTGCAATTATCTTCATCCTGCAAGGTATGATGATGTTATTGTTGTTGAGACAAGAATAAGCGAGGTCAAGGAAAAAAGCGTCAGGTTTGAATATAAGATTACAAGGAAAAATGACAAAAAGCTGTTGGCAGAAGGCTACACAATCAATGTTTTTGTTGACAGGGAAAAAATGAAATCAGTGCCTATTCCCAAGGACATAAGAAAAAATATCAAGACGAGCTAATACCTTACATGGATGTCGCCTTCTATGACTTTTTTTGTCCTGCCGCCATCCAGTTTTAACAATAGACTGCAGTTTTCATCTACACCTACGACCCTGCCATGCAGCTTTTTTTCCCTTGTTATGACAGCCACATTTTTGCCTATCGTGTCGCAGTATTTTTCCCAAAGCCTCGTTATTTTTTTAAGTTTATTTTCATTGTAATATTTATTGTATAAAATAAAAAATTCCCTGATTATCCCATTTAATATTCTTTTAATGTTGAAATCCTCGTGTTTTATTATTTTTAATGATGTTGAATTATTTTTAATTGATTTCGGGAATTTGTCCTGGTTTACATTGAGCCCTATGCCCACAATGACATGATTTTTTGCACCGAAAATGCCCTCTGTCAGGATGCCGCATAATTTCCGTTTATTATAATGAACATCATTGGGCCATTTGATTGCCGCATCCAGATTTGCAATTTTTTTAATGGATTTGACAACTGCAATTGCCGCGGCAAAGGTAAGGTACTGGATATTTTCCGTATTTTCAGGATTCAGTATAATTGAAGCGTATAAGCCTCCTTTGGCGGAATGCCATTTTCTTTTAAACCTGCCATGGCCTTTTGCCTGCCTGTCTGCAGAAATGACAATGTTGCTTAAGCCTTTTTTTACAAATTCTTTGGCTTTATCCTGGGTCGAGGCCAAAGATGGGAAATTATAGATTTTATATGGCATTTTTGTTATTTCCAGAACCATCGCTCTTGAGTACTTTGCAACGTATCCTGCCTTGCTGCTGCAACCCAAGGATTGATCTTATTATTGCCGTTTTTCTTTCTTAGGTACTCGTTTACGGCTGATGTCACTAACTGTATCCTGTCTTCGGCAGTAAGTGGCATGACTTTGGATTTTTTCTGCTTTATTATCTGCTCTATTATTTTTTCCCTGTCAATAAAGGAAGTCGTTACCCTGCCCCTGACAAAATTTTCATTGTTAAAAACAGCCTTATGAAAAGGTATTGTTGTTTCAACTCCTTCAATTATATACTGATCGAGGGCAATTTTCATCCTTGCCAATGCCTCTTCCCTTGTTTTTCCAAAGCAGACAAGCAGTGAAAGCAGGGAATCAAAATGAGGCAGCACCTTATAGCCCACATGGCAGATGCTGGAAACCCTTATTCCGTTGCCTACAGGAGAAAGGTAATTGGCTATAGTGCCTGTTGACGGCACAAAATTATTCAAAGGATCTTCGGCATTAATCCTGCATTCAATCGCATGCCCACTAAAGATGATGTCCTCCTGCCTGTAGGCCAAAGTTGCCCCTGCAGCAAGCTTTATCTGCTCCTTGACCAAGTCAACGCCAGTTACTATTTCTGTTATTGCGTGCTCAACCTGTATTCTTGTGTTTACCTCGATAAAATAGAAATTCTTATTCCTGTCCAGCAAAAATTCCACAGTGCCTGCACCCTCATACTTCACAGCTGAGATTGCGCTTATTGCGGCATTTCCCATCTGCTCCCTTAACTCGTCGTCCAAAGCAGGGCTTGGAGCTTCCTCGATAAGCTTCTGGTGCCTTCTTTGTATGCTGCATTCCCTTTCCCCAAGATGGATTATATTTCCATGCTTATCGGACAATATCTGGAATTCTATATGCCTTGGATTTTCCACATATTTTTCCAGGTAGATGGACTTATCACCAAAAGAAAGCTTTGCCTCATTTTCCGCGCTTAAAAAAGCCTTTGAAAGCTCTTTTTCGTTCCTTACAATGCGCATGCCTTTTCCTCCGCCGCCTGCAGCCGCCTTCAGGATTGACGGATAACCTATTTCATTTGCCACTTTAATAGCATGCTTCACATTTTTAAGGACTTTTGAGCCTTCTATAACGGGGACATGCGCTTTTTTTACAGAATATTTTGCCTTTACCTTGTCCCCCAGGGTTTTTATCGTCTTTGAAGACGGCCCGATAAAGGTTATTTTGTTTTTCTCGCATAATTTTGCAAAATTTGCATTTTCAGCCAAAAAGCCGTAACCAGGATGGATTGCATCAACCTTTGCCTTTTTCGCAATGCTTATTATTTTTTTCACATCGAGGTAGGCCAACGCCGAACTGCCAATGGAATAAGCCTTATCGGCAAATTTAACTGCCAGAGAATCCTTATCCTGCGCCGAATATATCACGACCACTTTTATTCCGAACTCCTTGCAGGCCCTTATGACCCTTAAGGCTATTTCGCCCCTGTTGGCAATCAAAACTCCTTTGAAGAGCTTTTCCTTTCCCAATAAGCTATAATCCTTTTCATGCTCTGTCGCGGCTCCGAAGCTTCTTGCAAGAAAATCTATAAATGACTTTGATTTTTTATCCGAGACTATTTCCTTCAAATTCGCTTCATCCACGCTTGGCAGTTTCCTGACAATGCTCGCAGTTATTATATTGCTGAATTTTTCTATGTTAGGCGATTTTAAAACGTTTTTTTCGCTTTTATTTAATGCAATAATGTGCGATTTAACCAGCACCTCTATTTCATTGTAAATCAATGGCGCTGTTTTTTTTGCACTTTTGACTGCTTTTTTGAGCAGATTGTAAGTGTAAGCGGCAGGCACCAGAGACCTGTTCAGGAGCCTGATTACTGCTTTTTTTCTCGAATCATTTTTCTGATTTTTCATAATACAATGGCATTTTTTGAGATATAAAAAACTTTGGGTCTAAACGAAAGGTTTTTAAAGCCGCTACCGATACTGGAAACATAAAAATTGGCATGAAAATGGACGAGATTGACAAATTAAAAAATAAGAATGGAGAGATTGAAAAAGGCAATTTAAAGAAGATTATTCCTTACGATGAGCCATTTTTGATGATTGACAAAGTGACATATCTTGACAAAAAAAATATTGTGGCAATAAAGGACATTAAAAAAAATGAATTTTGGGTTAAAGGCCATTTTGCTGGTTTTCCGATTATGCCCGGAGCCTTAATCATAGAAGGGCTTGGCCAAGCTGCAACCTTGCTCGTAAGATATAATATTCCAAAGCATAAGGAAAAGGATATTTTGGCATATAAAATAAGAAAAGTGAAATTCATGTATCCTGTATTTCCCGGCAATCAGGTAAGATTTGAGGTAAAGCTTTCAAAAATCAGGGAGAAAGGCGCACTGATAAAGGGAAAAGCGTTTGTTGATGAAAAGCTCTGCTCAGAGGCTAAAATGATTCTGGCTATAGTGAATAAAGAAAGGTTCCGTGGTAAATTTAAAAAAAATTAATTGGAATTAAAATGTACATAAAAGGAGTTGGCATGACGAAGTTTGGCGTCGAGGACAGAACCACGCAGGAGATGGCATACGAGGCTGCCTTGGAGGCATTGGACGATGCGGACATGAGCATAGATGATGTAAACGCTGTTGTTGTATCAAATGAGGATACAAGAAACAATGGCGAGAGGCAGAGGCTAGCGCCGAGCATAATAGCATCTATTTTTAAAATAAAGCTGCCTATGATAAGGGTTCCTGCTGTTTGTGGGGGAGGCGGCGCTGCATTCTGGACTGCACTGAAGCTGGGTTATGACAACGTGCTTGTTGTAGGCGCCGAGAGGCTTGCAGCGACAAACACTGTAAGAGTTACTGACGACATATTAATGGCTGCAGACAGGGTATGGGAGCAATCAGAGGGCCTTATATTCCCTGCGCAGAATGCGCTTGTTGCGCAGCAGCATATGCTCAAATACGGGACAACGACTGATGACTTTGCTATGGTT